>DIYV01000125.1:0-47409 GCA_002429165.1 Gallionella sp. UBA6045
GCCTGGCTGGATACCGGCACGCACGAATCATTGCTCGAAGCCAGCCAGTTCATCCAGACCATCGAACATCGCCAGGGACTCAAGATCGCCTGCCCGGAAGAGATCGCCTATCACTTGGGATTTATCGATGCCGCGCAACTGGAAAAGCTCGCCGCGCCGCTGCTCAAGAGCGGCTATGGCGCCTACCTGATGGGGGTGCTCAGGGATAAGAACCTGCCGGGATGAAACTGATCCATACCGCCATCCCCGGCCTGCTGATCATCGAGCCCAAAGTGTTCGGTGATGATCGAGGCTTCTTTTTTGAAAGTTTCAACCGGCGCAGGTTTGCCGAACTGACCGGACGCGATGTCGACTTCGTGCAGGACAACCATTCGCGCTCAGTTCAAAACGTGCTGCGCGGATTGCATTATCAGATCCAGCACCCGCAAGCAAAACTGGTGCGCGTGGTGCAGGGCGCGGTGCTTGATGTCGTGGTGGATATCCGCAAGAATTCGCCGACCTTCGGGAAACACGTCGCACAGGAATTGTCCGCCGGGAACAAACTCATGATGTGGATACCGGAAGGCTTCGCGCACGGGTTCTGTGTCCTTACCGAGAGCGCAGAGTTCTTATACAAGACCACCGATTACTGGTTCCCCGAGCACGAACGCTGCATACGTTGGGATGACCCGGCGCTGGCGATAGACTGGAAGCTGCAGGCCGCGCCCATGGTTTCCCCTAAGGATGCGCAAGGCAAAACCCTGGCCGAAGCTGAGCTGTTCGCCTGATCAATCCGTTCACATTTGTGATCGAACAAGATTCCCTTTCCCCGCGAGGGAGAGGGTTGGGGAGAGGGAAATCCATTTGAATTGAGCTTGGCGAAGCATCAGGGCAAACGGTGTAATGATATAGTGGCCACCGAAATCCAGATACGAGCTTGGGTATAGCCTGCCAAAAATGATTCGAATTGATTTCAAAAACCATGCGCCTGACTGACAATCAAATCCAGACTATTCGCCAACTCGCCAAACAGGTGGCGGGAAACCAATCCCGCGTGCGGGTGTTCGGCTCAAGGCTCGACGACACTGCGCACGGGGGAGACCTTGACCTCATGCTTGAACTGACGGAATCCGTGGACAACCCTGCGCTCATGGCCGCGCAGTTGGCCGGACTGGTGTCGCGCGCCATGAATGGCCGCAAGGTAGATGTGCTGCTCAGCGCACCCAACCTCATGCGCTTGCCTATCCACGATATTGCATTTCAAGAGGGGAAATTGCTATGACACTGGAACCCGGGATCGCGTTGCGCCTGAAATTTTTGGCGCGAGTCGTGCGCAAAGAATGCCAACACCTCACCACCACAGACCAGCGCCTGTTTGGAAAATCATTCACTCTGGAACAAGCAGCCCGCCTTGAAGCAGACTTCGACCTGGCAGAGCAGGTGGAAGCCTTCGTCGGCAGGTTTGGCCGCCTGCAAGACACCGCGGGCGACAAGTTGTTGCCCTTGCTCCTGGATGCCCTGGGTGAAAAAACATCCGCCGTCATCGACAACCTTGACCGGGCAGAACGCTTGGGGCTGATCAAATCTGCTGACGAATGGATAACCATTCGTAACCTCAGAAACCAGATGGTTCACGAATATGTTGAAGACCCGGTCGTGCTGACCAGCGCGCTGCAAACCGGCCATGCTTTTGTGCCCGCGCTTATTTCCGCTGCCAACAAAATGATTGCCGAGATAGAAAGGCGCGGCTGGGCGTAACGCAAACATTACACACCCGCGGCGGTGACGATCTTATCCAGTCTTCAACTGGTTACAAGTCTCCCGCAGCTACCTGCTACCCGTGAAAAGTCTGTAGCAGATGTAGGAGCGGGACTGGAAATTGAAAACTGGGCGAAACCCTGAACCTTTCCCTTGTCCCTTGCATCCTGAATCCTGCTTCTGCTTTTCCCTTGCCTCTTTCCTCTTGAATCTTGCCTCTGTTTTTCTCCCTTTCTCCTTGAACCTTATTTGTTCACCGAGGAAGTGGGATTAGGAATCCGGAATATTCAACCGGGCTGGATTGCATCTTCTTATATGTGTATACTTTATGTATATATAAAGGAGATTGATGATGTCTTATGCGCGCGTATTCAAATCAGGAAATAGCCAGGCTGTCCGGTTACCCAAGAAGTTTCGCTTTGAAGCGGAGCAGGTGGAGATATTTCGTCGCGGTGATGAAATTGTGCTGCGTGCGAAGCCTGCTAATGCGTCGATGATATTTGACGCATTAGCCAGCTTGCCCAAAGACCTGTTCGCTGAAGAGCGAAACGATACCCCTCCTCAGCAACGGGAATCGCTCTGATGCCCGTGCGTTATTTGCTGGATACCAACATTTGTATCTACATCACCAAACACAATCCGCCTGCCGTGCGTGAGCGGTTCGAGCGACATACGACAGAGGAGCTGGCCATGTCGGCAATTACATTGGGCGAATTGCGTCACGGTGCGGAGAAAAGCCAGTTTCCCAAAAAGGCATCCACCGCGATCGAGCAATTGACCAATGCAATACAAGTGATGCCGATAAACAACGCGGCCGCACAACAATATGGAAAGATTCGTGCAAAGCTTGAGCAAGCCGGCCAAACGATCGGTAACAACGACCTATGGATCGCTGCCCATGCCAAAGCCGAGGGATGGATACTCGTCACCAACAACGAACGCGAGTTCAAGCGAGTGGCGGGACTGAAAATCGAGAACTGGGCGAAACCTTGAACCGCTCTGCTTTTGTCTTGCCCCTTCCCCCTTCCCCCTTGCCTCTTTCCTCTTGAACCTTGCCTCTGATTTTCCCTTGTCTCTTGCCCCTGGTTTTCCTTGTATCTTGCCTCTTGCATCTTTTACCTGTCTCTAACTTGACTTAATAGCGTATTTATCGTTCAATTGCTGAACACGTTCAATGATTGAACGATAAAGGATGAACGACTTAGCCATGTTAAGCGACGAATACCGCTACAAAATCTTGAAACGCCTGGAAGCAAATCCGGAAATCAGCCAGCGTGAATTGGCCGGGGATCTGGGCATCAGCCTGGGGCGGGTGAACTATTGCATTCAGGCCTTGATCGAGAAAGGTCTGGTGAAGGCCAACAACTTCCGCAACAGCAAAAACAAAAAGGGTTATGCCTACCTACTGACGCCGAGAGGCATCGAGGACAAAGCCAGGATGACTGTGGAGTTCCTCAAGATCAAGATCGCAGAACATGAAGCGCTAACCAAAGAGATCCAGGGGTTGCAAGCAGAGGCCGTGCAAACCCAAGCGCGGCAACCCAGCGGGGCCTTACCTAAAAAAGGGGCGAAATAATCATCATGGCAACCGATCAGGCCACACTCGTAATTGAAGCAGGCCGAACAGAACGCCATTACTGGCGCGACCTGTGGCGTTACCGCGAACTTTTCTTCTTCCTGGCCTGGCGCGACATACTGGTGCGCTACAAGCAAACCGTGATAGGTATCGTGTGGGCTTTGGGCCGCCCGTTGATCACCATGCTGGTGTTTACGCTGGTCTTCAGCAAGTTGGCGAAACTACCTTCCGAAGGTGTGCCCTATCCGATCCTGGTATTTGCGGCGTTGTTGCCCTGGCAGTTTTTTGCCAGTGCCTTCAGCGGTGCCGGAGACAGCCTGATCAGTAATGCCGGGATGATCTCCAAGGTATATTTCCCGCGTCTGGTCATCTCGGCCAGTGCGGTTATCGTCAGTTTCGTGGATTTTCTCATTTCGGGGATCATCCTGGTAGGGCTGATGATCTGGTATGGATTTGCGCCCAACCTGCGCTTGCTGACTCTGCCACTGTTCATTTTTGTGGCCTTTGCCGCTGCGATGGGTACGGGCTTATGGTTTGCCGCACTAAACGTCAAATATCGAGATTTCCGCATCATCGTGCCATTCGTGGTGCAGTTCGGGTTATACATCTCGCCGGTTGGATTCAGCAGCACCATCGTTCCCGAGCAATGGCGGCTACTGTATTCCATGAACCCGATGGTAGGAGTTATCGACGGATTCCGCTGGGCGATACTGGGTGGCAACACCCGGCTTTACTGGCCCGGATTTTTGCTCTCCCTTGCCCTGGTCCTGGTAATACTGGTCACCGGGATACTCTATTTCCGCAAAACGGAAAAAACCTTTGCGGACGTGATCTGATGTCTTCCGTTATCACAGTCGAGAACCTCTCGAAGAGATACATCATCGGCCACCAGAAGCGGGAACGATACACCACCTTGCGCGAAGTTCTGGCGAATGGCACAAAGCGCTTGGCTGATAAGATGCGCCATCCATTTGCAGCGCCGGAAAACGATCCCACCCATGAAGAATTCTGGGCGCTCAACGACGTCAGCTTTGATATCAAGCAGGGTGACAGGGTAGGCATCATCGGCCGCAATGGCGCAGGCAAGTCCACGCTGCTGAAGATCCTGAGCCGGATAACGGAGCCCACATCAGGTCGGGTCTCGATCAAAGGTAGGGTAGCTAGCCTGCTGGAAGTCGGCACCGGATTTCACCCGGAACTTACCGGACGGGAAAATATATACTTGAATGGCGCAATCCTCGGCATGAGCAAGGCCGAGATCATGAAAAAATTCGATGAGATCGTCGCTTTTGCCGAAGTAGAAAAATTCCTCGATACCCCGGTGAAACGTTACTCATCCGGCATGTATGTGCGTCTGGCTTTTGCGGTGGCCGCCCACCTGGAGCCCGAGATACTGATCGTGGACGAAGTGCTCGCGGTGGGAGATGCACAATTCCAGAAGAAGTGCATGGGCAAGATGGAAGAGGTGGGGAAGGAAGGAAGAACGGTTTTGTTTGTGAGCCACCAGATGGCTGCTATTCAGAACCTCTGTCAAACAGGCATAGTCCTAAACAGGGGTTGCGTTAACTTTATCGGTACACAACTCGAAGCCGTATCAAAATATTTGTCCCTGGAACAGGGCTACACTGAATCATTAATTTCAAGAAGTGACAGACGAGGCACGCAGGGGATGCGAATTGTGTCTATAACTTTTGTGGACGCTGCTGGTCGTGAAATAAAATCGGCTGTTTCAGGCCAGGAGCTCGGTATACGCCTACATTTTGACAGAAGCAGTGTTTCAGATTACCCAAGAATCATAGCCGGCATTGCAGTGAAAACTGATCTTGGCGTGCCTGTATTTCTGCAACACAACCGTTTGGGCGGGTATCAGTTCGGGCCATTGCCCAGCCAGGGATTTTTTGAATTCAGGATTACCCGCTTGCCACTTCCGCCATCTGCATACCGGATTACATATAGTTTGATCAATGACGGTACGTACATAGATGCCCTTAGTGATGCCGCTGAATTAGTCGTCTCAGAAGGAGACTTTTTCGGTTCTGGAGAAGTGCCGCCAATTTCACATGGCTTGTGCCTTGTCGATGGTAAGTGGTCTGTTCAATCAATACCAAATCCCTAATTCGGAAGGATAGTCAAATGAAAGCTGATTCAATGCTTGCTAAAAAGTTAAGATCGCTATATCGAATGCTCAAACATAAGCCACAATCTCAATATGAAATTGAGAAAGCAGAGCAGACTTTTTACATTCAGTATTTACAACCTGGAATGGTGGCGTTTGATGTGGGTGCAAATATTGGTGAAATATCCTTACTGTTTTCCAGGTTTGTAGGGCCTGAGGGCCAGGTGCATTCATTTGAATGCAGCCCCAATACGTTTAAGAAGTTGAACGAAATTATTACGATTTCAAATCGAAAAAATATCAAACAAAATTGTATGTGTCTTTCGGATGCCATCGGTACAGCAGAATTGTATATTTTTGATGATGATCATGCTGCATGGAATACGATGGCAAACCGGCCACTGCATGAATATGGAATAAATATTCAACCCATATCCATCCAAAAAGTACCAACTACCACTATTGATGCATATTGTGAGTCTCACAATATCCAACAGATTGACATGTTGAAAATTGATGTGGAGGGTGCTGAGTATCAGGTGTTAAAAGGTGCAAGCAGGATGATGCGCGAACACAGAATCGGTTGTGTAGTTTTCGAATTCGGTCAGACCACCTTTGATATGGGCAATGATCCAGGCAAACTGACTCAATTAATTGCCAGCAAAGGTTACAAGCTTCGTAATCTTGTTAAAGGCGCACCAATCTTTCCGGGTGGCGAATCCGTTACTACCGCCCGGTTTTCAATGCATATTTGTACGCCATCTCCATGACAATCCTGAATATAAGAAATCTGCGCTGGATGGCATCCTACTGGCGCCGCGAACTTTCACCACGGAAGGCGTTGAGGTCAATAAGAAAGTCGCTCCATGCATGGCTGAGGTTTTGGAGTAGTTTCCAAGCCTACTCCAAAATCATGCCTCGGGATGATAGTGCTTCATTGGATTATCTCTATCCGTGTATCTACGATGTAACCGCAACAACAGAAATTGAGCCGACATATTTCTATCAGGATGCATGGGCTTTTGAGCACATCGTTAATGTTCGTCCTCCATATCATGTAGATGTGGGATCACACCACAAATATGTTGCATTACTCTCCAAGGTTTTGCCGGTAACAATGGTGGATATTCGGCCTCTGTCATTGCCGCTTGATAGTTTGACGTTTCGCCAAGGCAGTATTCTGGCTTTGCCATATGAAGATGGGACCGTGCCTTCGATATCCAGTCTATGCGTTGTGGAGCACATAGGGTTGGGTCGCTATGGTGATCCGCTCGACCCGAAAGGTACAGAAAAAGCCCTGGCCGAACTAAAACGGATCGTAGCACCAGGTGGTGATCTATATTTATCTATTCCGCTGGATGACGAGAACCGGACTTATTTCAATGCACACCGTGCATTTTCAGAAACTTACCTCATGGAAATATTTAAGCCATTTGACGTCATGGATAGACGATATATCTTTGGCAATGAGTTTTGCTCGGAACAACATTCTGGCTTCGGAACTGGATGCTACTGGCTGAGAAAGCCAGCAGTTTAAGCGTTAATCATAGACCATAGAACAGTGATTATCTTCTTCGAAAGTGGAAAGCTTGGAAATCAACTCTTCCAATATTGCGCGATGAAAAAGTTTCAACCAAGTGGCTTAATTGTTGCAGTGGGAATGCGCGAATTAAAAGATAATTTTACCGGCATTGATATTGTGGGTGTATCGAAACTCGGGAAACTCGTTGAAAGAATCATAGGCCGTATTGGTAAGAACCGAATCGAGTATGCAGCAGAACAAATGCGAATTCTGACAATGGTGGTGGAGGTCAGGTCGTCAACAGGGATTAAGTTTAGCGTTACGCCGGGCTTGTTGAAGAACCTAGTATATTTCAAGGCCGGATATTACCAGTCGGAAGATATGGTTGATGATGGTATCGCAAAAGCTATTGTCCCTAATCAAAAGAATAGGGAAATCTCCGATAAGTTTTTTAATTCAATACCGGGCGACAAAGCTAACAGGTACTTTGTTCATGTCCGTCGTGGCGATTATGTCAACTGGCCTAGCCGTGAATCACCGGCTGTATTGCCACTTGATTGGTATCGGACACAAATGAATCGTATAAGAAGTAAAAATCCAAATGCAAAGTTTATTGTTGTTTCCGATGATAAGCCTTACGTGGATGAAGTTTTTTCAAACGAGAAGGATGTGGTGATCGCTTGTGGCGATATGATGAGTGATTTTGCTGTCATGACAAATTGCTCAGGTGGGGGAGTTTTATCAGCAAGTTCACTTTCATGGTGGGGATCATATTTTATCCGTCGAGATAGTCCCGATGCATTTTTTGTGGCACCAAGATATTGGGCCGGGAGTCGCGATAGAAAATGGTTTCCTGAATGTATTAGTACGAGTTGGATTAATTATGAAGACGTATTTTGACTAAATGTATTTATAGAAAAACCAATTTTCCAAAGAAATTGAAATTATAGTTATGAAAATATTGAACTTATGTAAGGGTACGCCATGAAAATAATTGTCTTTGGAGGTGATGGATTTTGCGGATGGCCTACAGCTCTCCATCTATCCAGTCTGGGGCACGATATTGTTATCGTTGATAACCTGTCACGCCGGAATATAGATAATGAACTGGAGACCAACTCGCTTACGCCTATTGCCCCGATGTCGACGCGCATCAAGGCATGGAAGGGGATTACGGGCAAGGATATCGAGTTCCATAATTTCGATCTTGCTAAAGAGTACGATCGGCTATTGCACCTGTTGTATCACCACAAGCCGGATGCCGTGGTTCATTTCGCCGAACAACGCGCGGCACCGTATTCCATGAAATCAGAACGTCAAAAGCGTTATACAGTGGATAACAACTTGAATGCTACGCACAACATTCTGTGCGCGATAGTCGATTCCGGTCTGGATGTGCATGTCGTTCATCTCGGCACGATGGGCGTATACGGGTACGGCACGGCCGGAATGAAAATCCCGGAGGGCTACCTCAAAGTACAGGTGGTCAATGATATGGGAGAGGTATCAGAACGCGACATCCTGTATCCAACTAACCCAGGCAGTATTTATCACCTGACCAAAACACAGGATCAACTTTTCTTTGCTTATTACAACAAGAACGATGCAGTCCGGGTGACAGATTTGCATCAGGGAATTGTGTGGGGAACCAATACCAGGGAAACCAACTTGGACGAGCGGTTGATCAATCGTTTCGACTATGACGGAGATTATGGAACAGTCCTCAATCGGTTCCTGATGCAGGCGGCCATCGGCCATCCTTTAACGGTGCACGGAACCGGCGGGCAAACGCGAGCCTTTATTCACATTCAGGACACCGTCAAGTGTATTGAGCTCGCCATCAATAATCCGCCGTCCAAGGGTGACAGGGTAAAGATACACAATCAAATGACCGAGACCCACAGGGTGCGCGACCTGGCCAAGATCATCGCTGAGATGACCGGGGCTGTTGTGGATTATCTGCCCAATCCACGCAACGAGGCTGCGGAAAACGATCTGCACGTCGAAAACAAGTCGCTCATAGGCATGGGTCTGAATCCGATCACCCTGAACAAAGGGTTAATGCTTGAGGTGCATGACATCGCGACAAAATACAAAGACAGATGTGATGTCAGCAAGATTCCTGCAACCTCTTTATGGCGGGGGCGACACTGAATTATCCAAAAGAAAACCAAAGCAAAACGCTTGCCGTAAAAAGTGGATTCGGTGTGCCTGTTGCTCTGTTCAATTTCAACCGGCCGCAGATGACTCGACAGGTTTTTGAAGTAGTTCGGCAGATCAAGCCACTACGGCTGTTGTTGGTCGCGGACGGCCCGCGCGCATCCAGGCCAGATGATGCTCGGCTATGTGCCGAGGTTCGTGCCATCTTCGACGAGATCGATTGGGACTGCGAGGTTACACGGCATTTCTCGGATACCAATCTCGGTAGCTTCAAGAGGAACTCCAGCGGTTTGAACTGGGTGTTCGATACCGTCGAGGAAGCTATCATCCTGGAAGACGACTGTGTCCCTTCGCTATCTTTTTTCCCGTATTGCGAAGCGCTGCTGGAAAAATACAGGGATGACCCTAGGGTTGGTGTTATATCCGGAAACAACTTCGGATTTCCAAGCGTCGGCCGAAAGAAGGACAGCTATTTTTTTTCTGCATACTCGTTTACTTGGGGTTGGGCTTCCTGGCGGAGAGTCTGGCGGGAAGTTGACCTTACCATGTCGTGGTGGGAACCGGTTGCAGGTAGAGAAATGCTCCGTGCACTGTTTCCAAGGAAGGCGGAATTGCAGTATTGGTATGAGTTATATGAAAGCATTCGGCTTGGCAAACAAAAAAATGCTTGGGATTACCAAATGCTTCTTTCGTTATTCCGTCATTCACAATACAGCGCAACCCCACGGGTCAATCTGGTTTCAAATATAGGCTTTGGTGCTGATGCCACAAATTGTTTAGATGAAAATTCACCTTTGCATGATTTGCCGAGGTGTGAGCTTGAGCCGTTGCTGGTACATCCTGCGAATATACGGCGAAGTGTCCGAGTGGATCATGCACTTTTCCGAATTGTGTACCAACCCCGACAGTCGATATTGCCGAGGGCCAAAAACAAGCTGGCCCGAATTCTAATGCGGGCCTGGAAAAAAATTGAGGGGAGCTCATGATATTGCTCGACGCTTGCCAAAAGTGGGTTGGCATGGTCTTACACGATGTGCCACCATCTATTTTGAATAGAAAAAGTTGCAAGGCCTGTAATGCAAGAATTGGGGTGACATTTCGGTTGCGGCGACAGAATTCATTAAGAATTTTGTCGAACCTTAAAGATTGATTTATGGCTATTTATCAGGCATCAACTCAGGAAGTTGTGATTTGGGGTGTTTCGTTGCCCATTGTTGCATTGCAACAGGCTGATATTGATTATTTGAGTAAGGTCGCGAGTTTAGAACGCCCTTCTATAGAGTGGATGTGGCAGGAGATGGATCGAATATGGGATGCGTTGGGTCTAGATAACCAAGCTGCTATGCAGGGACAGGCTTTAGGTGATTTTTATTCACATCCGGTTTGGGTGGTTAATGGAGTGTTTTCGGCAGTCGATCCGATTTCCGTGCAACATCGCGAAGCAATTGCTTTATTTGTTAACCGGATTGGTGTGAAACGAGTTGCAGATTATGGGGGTGGCTTTGCTGAGCTAGCGTTGAGGTTGCACGCGATTGCCCCCCATATTCATATAGATATCGTAGAACCCTATCCATCAAAGCTCGGAACGATGAGAGTGGCGAGTAAAACTGTAATCCAATTCATAAATGAATTTGATGGAAATTATGATTGTGTCATTGCTCAGGATGTCCTTGAGCATGTGGAACGACCACTGGTATTGGCCGCGCAGATGGTGCAGGCAACCAAGTTGGGCGGCCATCTTATTTTTGCCAATTGTTTTTACCCTGTGATTAAGTGCCACTTACCTTCGACTTTCTATCTGCGGTACACGTTCACTTGGGTGGCTAGTGCTATGGGTCTCAAGTTTGAGGGCTGTGTAGATGGTACAAACCAT
The DNA here is from genome assembly GCA_002429165.1 of Gallionella sp. UBA6045. Classification (GTDB taxonomy): domain Bacteria; phylum Pseudomonadota; class Gammaproteobacteria; order Burkholderiales; family Gallionellaceae; genus Gallionella. Next base: position 10,985 of record DIYV01000125.1, read on the forward strand.
GCGCTGGTCTTTAGAAAGGTGGGTAATATTCACAAATATATGCTCAGACTTTTTGTTTCTATTGCAAAAGTTGTCGGTCCATTACTTAACAAAATAATCCCCATTCAGGATGCAATCAAGTTTAAGTTGAGAAAAATATGGCCGTGAATCTGGTAATGCTCAACACTGATGACAGCAGAGGCGGCGCGGCGATTGCGACCTACCGGCTCCACCGTGGGTTACGTTCCATAGGGGTGGATTCACATTTGATGGTGTTGAACAAGAATACCGATGACCCTACTGTCATCGGGCCAGAGCCACAATCCAGATTGAAAAGAGCCATAGCGTACATCTATACACGACGAGAAGTAAGATTTACCAACCTTTGCTATGCGAGAGAAAAAAAACTTTTTTCACCAGCCAGGTGTCCCGACAACTTGGTTAACAGGGTGGAAGCCCTTAACCCGGATATTGTTCAATTGTTTTGGGTAAATGCCGGGTTCATGAAAATAGAGTCGTTGAGGCAATTCAAGAAACCGATTGTGTGGACGCTGCATGACATGTGGCCGTTTACCGGTGGGTGCCATTACGATGATGGATGTGAAAGGTTTCTCCAGTCCTGTGGCAAGTGTCCAATATTGGGTTCGGTAACTGACCATGATTTATCACGCTACGTTTGGGAGCGCAAGCAAAAATCCTGGAGTGAAGTGCCAATCGTCGTGGTTGCGACGAGCCATTGGTTGGCCGAAATGGCACGATCAAGCTCGTTGTTCAAAGATCAACGGATCGAGGTGATTCCCAATGGTATAGATACTGACAAGTATAAGCCGCTTGAAAAACGGGCAGCACGCGAAGCTTGCGGTCTTCCTCAGGATAGACATCTGGTATTGTTTTCTGCATTCAATGTGACTACAGACAAGCGCAAGGGCAATCAATTTCTTGTTCCAGCGCTCCAAAAAATGGCACAGGCGGGCTGGGGTAAAAATACAGAGTTGATGGTCATTGGGGCATCTGCGCCTGATAATCCGCCGGACCTTGGAATGAAGGTACATTACATGGGACACATGCATGACGAGATAAGCCAAGTTTTGCTTTATTCGGCAGCGGATGTCACGGTTGCACCCTCCATGCAGGAGAATTTATCCAATACCGTCATGGAGTCTCTTTCCTGTGGTACGCCAGTGGTCGCATTCAATATCGGCGGCATGCCGGATATGATTGATCATCAATACAGTGGTTATTTGGCGAGGCCTTTTGAGTCCGATGATCTCGCTGCTGGAATGATGTGGGTGTTAGAAAATAAGGCACGCCACGATATGCTTGCTCAGCGTGCACGCGAATCAGTAGTGGAGCGGTTTGCCTTGAAAATGGTAGCTAATCGTTATTTGGCGCTATATCAGAGCATTCTCAAATAACTTTCCGTATTCCAGATTGCTTTCAGTAGCTATGTTTCTATGTGTTTAGATTAGCGTAGTACTGGCAGGTTTACAGCATAAACGAATCATATTTTATCGATGAAGCCATGAACCGTGAGTCTGCCCCTTTGATATCAGTCATTGTCGCCGTTTTCAACGGCAAGGCCACGTTGCAGCAATGTATCGACAGTGTCGCGCAGCAAACCTACCCGAACAAAGAGTTGATCATTATTGATGGCGGTTCGAAAGACGGAACTGTTGAGTTGTTGGAAGAAAATCGTAATAAATTGAGCTATTGGATTTCCGAGCCGGATAGGGGCATATACAACGCCTGGAATAAGGGACTGGCACAGGCGCAAGGCGAATGGATTTGTTTCCTGGGCGCGGATGACTATTTTTGGAATGCCACGGTGCTGGAGCGAATGGCTGCGCAGCTTGAAATGCTCCCCACAAGCATTCGTGTGGCCTATGGGCAAATCATGCAAATCAGCGATGACGGACAATTGCCTCGCCCAATAGGTGAATCATGGGAGCAGGTAAAAGAGTCCTTCAAACAGTACATGTGCATTCCGCATGTCGGCACGATGCATCGGCGTAGCTTGTTCGATCAGCATGGTAAATTCGACGAGTCATTTCGCATTACCGGCGATTACGAATTGTTGTTGCGTGAGCTAACAACAGGCGACGCGGCTTTTATTCCAGACATCATTACAGTTGGGCAGCGGCTGGGCGGCATTAGCACCGACACCGCAAATTATTTGAGGACGCTGCGGGAAGTCGGGCGCGCACAAAGGATGCATGGACAACTTTTTCCGGGGAAGTTTTTGCTGAAGGCGATGGGCAGAGAGTATTTGCGGCTGCTGCTCTGGAATGTGTTTGGGGAACGGTTGGCAAGAAAACTGCTCGATCTGCGCAGGCACATCAAGGGGTTGCCGCCGCATTGGACAAAGTCATGATGGCCATCGATTTGTATCGATCTGCCAATGTTGGCTGACTTATTATGATGAAATTATATAAATTATTAAATGCCCTTTGGTCTTTAACAAATCGCGAGAATCGTAAATATTTTACGTTTGCGCTCCGTGAGTATATGGATGGCGTCAAACAGTCTCAATTGTTGTCAACGACATCCGGCTCGCCATACAAAGTTGAATCGCAGCATTCAGGAATCAACCCCAGGATATTATTGGTCGTGCCGGAGTTTTCTCGTACCGGGGTTCCCTATGCTGTCTTATATTTGGCGCAAGCACTTTATACCCTGCATGGCGTGAAACCCGCAATCATTGCATCCAAGGATGGTCCATTACGTGAGGTATTTGAACAAGAGGGTTTCCACACCATCGTTGATCACCTATTGTTTAGCTACCGAAATTTCTCGTCGGAAGCATGCGATTTCATAGCAAGTTTTGATAGGGTCATTGTAACGTCCATCGTTTCCGTCAATTTTATCCGCTACTTTAGAGGGATAGGTAATCGCCTGACATGGTGGATACACGAAACCGATGCGGGTTTTAGCGTGGCTGCAAACATGAATTTCGATCTGCCTTTGATGTTTGCCGCATGTGAAACCATATGGCTTGGCAGCCCGCTTTGTTTACCTTTTGCATTGCGATATGCATCACAGGATAAACTGCATCTGCTGCTTTACGGTTGTCCGGATACAGCTTTACCACATCGTCCGCAAAAAACGGGAAAAATTGTATTTTCCATTATTGGGACAGTGGAACATCGCAAAGGCCAGGATGTTTTTGTAGATGCTATTGAACGGTTGCCCGGCGAGTTGAGACACAAAGCTATTTTTCGCATCATCGGATCACCGATTCCATCGGATACGGGTTTAGCCTTTTACAAAAAAATGTGCGCTAAAGCTGCCCGCATTCCGGAGGCAGAGTGCATCAAAAATATGCCCTTTGACGAGCTGCAAGAATTTTATACGGAAGCCAATGTATTTGTTTGCGCCTCGCGAGATGACCCTATGCCCATCGTGATTACGCAGGGTCTTATGTATTCCAGGGTGTGTTTGTGCTCCTCGGCCATAGGCCATGCCCAATTACTGGCAGACAAGAAAGATGGCCTGATATTCACCAACGATTCCGCAGAGGCACTTTCAGAAAAAATGGCCTGGATCCTGCAGAACCCGGGTGAGTTGGCTGCGCTTGGTATAGCAGGGCGGGCGGTATACGAAAAGTATTTTCTCATGAGCAGTTTTGTCAAAAACGTGGGAGATTTGATACAGGATGGTCGATAATGCATTTGCATGATTCATGGAATTCCATTTACACAAGCAGCAATGAACTTAAGAGTTTCTATGCGTACGGACAGCAGCGGTAACCTTGGCAATTGATGGATTACTGGCTCATCGCTCAACGAGATGAAAGCTGGTAGCATCGAACCACCTGTTGGAAAACGAAGATGGAAAGAACATCAATAGTATGAAATGTGTGATCTTCGGTGGTGGTGGGTTTATCGGCTCGGCAGTCGCGGATCGGCTGTTGCTGGATGGCCATTCAGTGCGGATTTTTGAGCGGCCACGCGTCGAGCCCTACCGGACCTTCAAGGCAGGCGAAAAGGTGGAATGGATCACGGGAGATTTTCTGAGCGTCCATGATGTGGACAATGCCATCGGCGGGGCCGATGTGGTGTTGCATCTGGTTTCAACTACATTGCCCAAAAACTCGAATGATGACCCGATCTACGATGTACAAAGCAATGTGGTGGGAACACTACAAATGCTCAATGCGATGGTGGCTCGCAATGTTCAAAAGATCATTTTCATTTCTTCCGGTGGAACGGTCTATGGCATCCCAAAGTATTTGCCGATAGACGAAGGTCATCCTACCGATCCTTTGGTTTCGTATGGGATCACCAAGCTGGCTATCGAAAAATATCTGCATCTGTACGAACGTATGCATGGCATCAAGACGATCACGCTGCGAGTCTCCAATCCCTACGGGGAACGCCAGCGCATTGAAACGGCGCAGGGGGCCGTCGGGGTGTTTCTGCATCGCGCGCTTTCTGGGAAACTTATTGAAATATGGGGTGATGGCAGCGTCACCAGGGATTACATTCACATTAGCGATGTGGCGGAGGCGTTTGTTCAGGCGATAGGGTATTCAGGGCCGAAAAGCGTGTTTAACATCAGTTCGGGAGTTGGGACGAGCTTGAATGAGCTGGTCGGCATGCTCGAAAAAGCGCTGGGTAAGCCCATTGAGTGCACCTATCTCCCGGCGCGGCCATTTGATGTGCCTGTGAGCGTGCTAAGCAATGACTTGGCGCGAGCAGAATTGCATTGGGCACCATCGATACCTATGCAAGAAGGCATCTCGCTTACGGAGCGCTGGATTAGAGGTGTGCTGGCGAAGACGGTTCGTTGAGCCAAAGGTGGTGTGGGCATTAACTGTCGGGTTGGTGCATCCAATACGGGAACGATATGTCACTACAGCTTGTAGTTCGATAGCATTGCTTTTGATAGGGGGACGGATTAAAAATGAGTATCTGTGCGGTCGTTGTGTCCTATCACCCCGCTGCGGAGCTGATAGAGAATGTGGCCGCGTTGCTTGAGCAGGTTGATGTAGTGGTCATCGTGGACAATGGGTCTGGCGCGGATGCCAAAGCGTTGCTGGATAGACTGGGTGGCTACCCCAACGTGAATGTCATTTATAACCGGGAAAATCTGGGCATAGCAGCTGCGTTGAACATCGGGGTAAGGCATGCCAAAGCAGCCGGATACACATGGGTGGCGGCATTTGACCAGGATAGCAAAGTGACGCCGGGCATGATCAAGACGATGCTGCAGGCATATGACACGTATCCGGAAAAGGAAAAAGTCGCCAGTCTGTCTCCACGCTATCAGAACCAATCAACCGGGCAGAGCGCCACGAGCAGGGCAACATATTCTGATAGCGACCATTTGCCCTATGCAGAGGTGCTGGTGGTGATGACCTCAGGCAATCTGCTCAAGCTGAGCGTTTTTGATGCGGTGGGATATTTCAATGAGGCGCTCTTCATTGATCACGTCGATACTGAATTCTGTCTGCGCTGTGCTGCCAAAGGATACAGGATACTTGAAGTGCATGACGCGATCTTGCTGCACTGCATCGGCTTCCCGGCTCAGCACAGAATATTCGGGAAGCTAAAGACAACCACGAATCACAGCAGCTTGAGGCGCTATTACATTGCACGAAACTCGATTTATGTTTATAAGAAATTTGCGTTAACCTACCCTGCATGGGTGGCACGCGATGCCGTTAAACTTGTAAAGCTGATTATCATGCTGATTATGTTTGAAACAGATCGAAGGAATAAGCTGGCAGCTATCTTTAGAGGGATCTTTCATGGCATGTCGGGCAGGATTGGCAAATATAGTGAGTAGTGTCGAGATTCAGAATGTCTGCCGGCCATTCATATGGCTACTTGACGACTTGACCTTGCTGCTAATTTCAAGCAAGGAAAAACAATCTGAATGAAAAGATACGCGATATTTTTCCCGCAATTCAACGAGATCGAGGTTAACGATCTGGCGTGGGGCTATGGCTTTACCGACTGGTCATTGGTGTCTGTCGCAAACGCTTTTGATTATTGGCAACGACGTGCACCGGCCATCGGGTTCTATAACTTGGCTGATGAGCAGGTTGTCGAGAAGCAGTTTGCAACGGCAGCCAAGGCTGGAGTGGAAGGATTCGGGATCTATCACTATTGGTTCGAGGATGAATCTGAGCTGGGCGCTGTCGAGCATTATTTGGAACATGCCAGCTTGCCGAAAAATTTCGATTATTTCTATATCTGGGCCAATGAGAGCTGGTCCAAGCGCTGGGCCGGGAAAGACACGGATATTTTGAAGACTGTTTCAACAGAGCCCAGCCATGAAGAGATCCGCCGGCATGTAAATTACCTGAAGCCCCACTTGGAATCCGCTTCTTACACCCATGTTTCAGGCAGGCCATTGTTTGTGATCTACAGGCCGGAATTCTTCAAGGACCCGGTGGGTACGCTGGCGGCTTACAGGAAGGCGTTTGAAAGTGCCGGGCTGAATCCGATGGTCGGCTATTGCATGAAAAGCCTGTCGGACATGGAATATTCAAGGCACTTTGATTTCTGTTATCTGTTCGAGCCGAGGATGTTCTTCAACTTTGGTGGATTGCGCAAGAACAGATTTGTACAAACTGCCTACAAGAAGATCATTCATGCTGTTTCCTACTCCACAGCAGAAAAATGGTCGAGCATGTTAAGCAAGCTGCTGAACCGAGGTTCGAAGACTTATACATTCAAGAGTTTTCTCGATTACTTTGTCTCGAGCGATCGCGATCAAATGGTCGGCCGATTGAATTGCCCTGTTCAAAATGTGCTGACTTGTGGGTGGAACAACGCGCCCCGATATCGCCAGCACTTTACCGAGCTGGAAGTTCCCGACTATAAGCAATTCTCGGTGATGTTGGACGCATCCTTGAACAACCCGAAATATTCCCAGGAAATACCTTTGCTATGCAATGCTTGGAATGAATGGTCGGAAGGCGCTGCGATCGAACCGTGTCATTACCTGGGGGATGTCATGCTCAAAACATACGTGAATGTCGCAGCTACAGTCAAACCAGGTAAAGATGATGGCAAATAACCAAACCAGTTTCGAAGACTACTTCGCTCATTTGCATAAAATCAGCCGACTAGGACATTTCTACAAGCGATATATTTCATCCACAGTTTTGTATTCTTGCGCGCGACGTTTTGGAAATCGCATTATTGAAATCGGCTCGGGTACCGGCAGCGGTGTTCTGGGTTCATTCCCAAAAAAGGTGCAGGGCCTGGAAATAAATCCCGTTGCGGTTGATTACTGCAAGGCAGCCGGATTGAACGTGCAGTTGGTCAAGGATGACGAAAACTTCCCGGTGGCTGATGCCGCATATGACGCATGTGTTTTAGACAATGTGCTTGAACATATCGAGGATCCTCGCAAGACATTGGATGAATGCTATCGAATCACGAGCATAGAAGGCGGGCTTGTCATCGCGGTGCCCGGCATACTCGGCTATGCGTCGGATGACGACCATAAGCAATTCTATGATGCAGAGGCGCTCCGTCACTTGGACGAGAGGTGGTCGTTGCAAAACCTTTTCTCGATCCCGTTTCTGTTCAAAAGTCAGGCGCTGTCGAAATCTGTCAGGCAATATTGCTTGGTCGCAATCTACAGGAAGAATTAGTATTCTAAGCATGTAGCGTCCGCGTGAAATTAAGGCCTGAAATCCAGAAAGATTAGGTAAAGCCCCTTGTCGACAACATTACCCACGATATCCGTTTCGATTGTTAGCCACGTGCAAGCACGGTTGCTGGGCGCGTTGCTTTCAGATCTGGAAAAATACTGCAAGAATTATCCAATGGAAGTGTTGCTTACGCTGAATCTGCCCGAGGTACTTCCATTCAATGCGGAAGGTTTCAGCTTTCCGGTCTTTGTTCGGGTGAATGCAGCACCCAAGGGCTTTTCCGCAAATCATAACCAGGCTTTCGCGAGATCGTCGGGGCAACTCTTCTGCGTGATGAATCCGGATATCAGGTTAGATAGTGAAGTCTTTTCAGCATTGCACGCCTGTCTGCAAAATCTGGCTGTTGGTATTGCGGCACCTTTGGTGATGAACGAGCAAGGCACGATGGAAGATAGTGCGCGGCATTTCCCCACACCGCTCAAGATATTTTGCAAGGCGCTAGGCGGATGCTGGGGCAGCGATTATGCGGTGGAAGGCAAGACGGTCTTTCCGGATTGGGTGGCCGGCATGTGCATGTTGTTTCGCCGCGAGGTATTCGAAAAGCTCGGTGGATTCGATGAGCGCTACTTTCTTTACTATGAGGATGTGGATATGTGCGTCAGGCTGAGATTGCAGGGTTATCAAGTGGCGCTGTGCCCGGACGCCAGTGTGGTCCATTACGCCCACCGCAGCAGCCATCGTAATTTAAAGTATATGAGATGGCATCTGACCAGCATGTTGCGTTTTTTCTTGTCTGGGCCATTCTTGAAAATAAGCTGGCAGCGATGCACAAAGCGGTCTCCTTGACTATGGATAAACTATGAGATTCCTGATTACCGGAGCGAATGGTTTTGTCGGTCGGCCGCTGTGCAAAGAATTGTTTAATCGGGGCTGTCAGGTCAGGGCAGCCATGCGCTCGCATGGCCAATTATCCGCGCCCGGAGAAACGGTAACGGTCGGCGCTATCGATGGGGAAACAGACTGGTCGTCCGCACTGAGCGGTGTGGATGCAGTGATACATCTCGCCGCGCGGGTGCATGTGATGAAAGACAGGGCCGCCGATCCGCTGGCGGAATTCCTCAAGGTCAATTTGTACGGAACATCCAATCTGGCGCAGCAGGCGGCAAGCGCGGGGGTAAAGCGCTTTGTCTACGTCAGTTCGGTCAAGGTGAACGGTGAGCAGACCACGGCGAACCGTCCCTTTACCGAATCGGACGAACCCGACCCGCAGAATCCTTACGCAGCCTCGAAATGGCGGGCCGAACAGGACTTGCAGCGCATTGCCAGGGAAACCGGGCTCGAGGTGGTGATTGTGCGTCCGCCGCTGGTTTATGGTCCGGGAGTGAAGGGAAATTTCATCAGGCTGCTGGCTGCGATCGACCGCGGGATCCCGTTGCCGGTGGCGGGTGCGAACAATATGCGCAGCCTGGTGTATGCGGGCAACCTGGTGGACGCCTTGATCGCGTGTGCGACCCATCCCGCCGCCGCTGGGCAGACCTATCTGGTCAGCGACGGCGACGATGTTTCCACCGCGATGCTGGTGGATATGATCGCCAGGTCATTGGGCCGAAACAACCGTGCATTTAATTTTCCACATGCTATTTTGCGTGCTGTTGCAACCGTATTGGGGCACGCAGAGCAGGTTGATAGATTTTTCGGTTCGTTGCGCGTCAATGATGAAAAGCTGCGCAGGGACTTGGCCTGGTCTCCGCCGTATACGCTGGAGCAGGGGCTGCATGCTACGTCTGAATGGTATCGTGCCCGCAGAAATATATCCTGAACGATTTGGGGCCGGATCGGGGCAACGACATCTGGGTCTGGCCGGACGTATCGAATATAATCACGACTTGTTTCAAACATGACGCCCCTCATCCGGGGTGCTGAACAACATGATATTAGTGACTGGCGGAGCAGGTTTCATCGGGTCGAACTTTGTGCTGGATTGGCTGGCGCAGAGCGATGAGCCCGTGATCAATCTGGACAAGCTGACCTACGCGGGGAATCTGGAAAATCTTGCCGCGCTCAAGGATGACCCGCGCCACATTTTCGTGCGCGGCGATATCGGCGATGCGTCTGCGCTGGGCGAGCTGCTGGCCGAACACCGCCCGCGCGCGGTGGTCAATTTTGCTGCGGAAAGCCATGTGGACCGTTCCATCCACGGCCCCGAGGATTTCATCCAGACCAATATCGTCGGCACCTTTCATCTGCTTGAAGCGGTACGCGCCTACTGGTCGGGGCTGGCCGCCGAACAAAAAAACAGTTTCCGCTTTTTGCATGTCTCCACCGACGAAGTGTATGGCTCGCTGGCGAAGGATGAGCCGGCGTTCAGCGAGACCCACCGCTACGAACCGAACAGTCCCTACTCCGCCAGCAAGGCCGCCAGCGACCATCTGGTGCGCGCCTACCACCACACCTACGGCCTGCCGGTGCTGACCACCAACTGTTCCAACAACTACGGCCCGTTCCATTTTCCGGAGAAACTCATTCCGCTGATGATCGTCAACGCGCTCGCCGGCAAGCCGCTGCCGGTTTACGGCGACGGCCAGCAGATCCGCGACTGGCTGTACGTGAAGGACCATTGCAGCGCGATACGTTGTGTGCTGGCAAAGGGCAGGCTGGGCGAGGTGTACAACGTGGGCGGCTGGAACGAAAAGGCCAACCTCGACATCGTGCATACCGTTTGCGCGCTGCTCGACGAACTGCGTGCACGGGCCGACGGCAAGTCCTACCGCGAACAGATCGCCTTTGTCACCGACCGGCCCGGCCACGACCGGCGCTATGCGATCGACGCGCGCAAGATCGAGCGCGAGCTGGGCTGGAAGCCCGCCGAAACGTTCGAGACCGGCATACGCAAGACCGTGCAGTGGTATCTGGGCAATCAGGACTGGGTGAACAGCGTCCAGTCGGGTTCCTACCAACAGTGGATCGAAAAGAACTACGTGGGGTTGGCCGGATGAAGATACTGCTGCTCGGCAAAAATGGCCAGGTCGGCTGGGAACTGCAGCGCAGCCTTGCGCCGCTGGGCGAGTTGATCGCGCTGGATTCGGGCAGCAGGGAAATGTGCGGCGATTTCACCAATCCGGCAGAACTCGCGCGGACGGTACGGGCTGTTGCGCCGGATGTGATCGTCAATGCAGCCGCGCATACCGTAGTGGACAAGGCCGAGAGCGAGCCCGAGCTGGCCCGCACCATCAATGCGCTTGCTCCCGGCGTGCTGGCACAGGAGGCCATGCGCACCAACGCATGGCTGATCCATTATTCCACCGATTATGTGTTCGACGGCAGCGGCGACAAACCTTGGCTGGAAACCGATGCGACTGCGCCGCTGAATGTGTATGGCGCGACCAAACTGGAAGGCGAACAGCTGATACAACAATCCGGATGCCGTCACCTGATCCTGCGCACCAGCTGGGTATACGGCGCGCGCGGCGGCAATTTCATCAGGACCATGTTGCGGCTGGCCCAGGAACGCGACAGCCTCAATATCATCGATGACCAGATCGGCGCGCCCACCGGCGCGGACCTGCTGGCCGATGTCACCGCCCATGCGGTCAGGACCGCGCTGCAGCGGCCGGAAGTTTCCGGCCTGTACCATCTGGTTGCCGGAGGTGAAGTTTCCTGGCACGGTTATGCACGTTTCGTGATCGATTTTGCAGCACGTTCCGGCATCGACATCAAGGTCGCACAGGATGCGATCAAGCCGGTACCCACCAGCGCTTTCCCCACGCCCGCCAAACGCCCGCACAATTCGCGGATGGATACGACAAAACTGAAAAAAACATTTGGTCTGTATCCGCCGTCCTGGCAGACCGGCGTGGAACGCATGTTGAGGGAAGTGCTGGAGAAGATGTAGGAGCGGGCCATGCCCGCTCCTACAGGTAGCTTGCACCTTGTACCTTGCATCTTGAATCTTGATTCTATTCGGCGTCGATCTGCAAACTGACGCCCAGCGATTTCCACTGCTTCACTTCATCCTGCAACGCAGCTTCGGTCAGCGGGTTTTGTGCCAGCCATTCCGGGTTTATCGACATGTAGAATTTGGTGCCGCTGAAACGGGCGTGCAAAACGGGCAGAACGATGTCGCTGCGGTTGCGGTAAAACAGCACTGCAAGACGCAGGCTCATCGCGAGCACGCAATCTTCCTCGTTGTTTAGCATACCCTGCAATTTTTTCAGGTTGCCGCGATGCGCCAGTGCCAGCAAACTCAGCCGTGCCTGTTCCTTCTTGGAAAAACCGGGCATGTCGGCATTGGCGAGTATATAGGCGGTATGTTTGTGGTAGCCGCTGTGTGCCACCCTGATACCGATGCCATGCAGGCTGGCGACCCAGCCCAGGACATGCAGCGCCGATTCGCCCGCGTCACTGCCAAAGAATTGCTGCGCCAGCATGTTCGCCAGTTTGGTAACCCGCCCAACCTGGTTATTGTCGACGTTGTAACGGCGCATGAAGTTCTGTACCGTCACATCACGCATGTCATTGTTGTGGAAGCGCCCCCACAAGTCATACAGCACACCTTCGCGCAACGCGCTGAGCGCGGGTTGCATCGCGGTGATTTCCATTTCACGGAATGCCGCGTACATGATGGCGAAGCCGCCAGCCAGCGTGGCTGCGCGATCGGGGCGCAAACCCGGCAAATCAAGCTTGTTCACATCACCATCCCTGAGCAGGCGCGCACGGAGTTTCTCCAGTCCGTCGCGGGTGATGCCGCCTTGGCTGTAGCCGTTTGCTTCCAGTATTTCGGCGATAGACTTGGCCGTACCCGATGAACCCAGGGCATATTGCCACTGCCCCCGGTAGTCGGCGGCGATGGATTGCACTTCACTGCGTGCGGCAAGTTCGGCTTTTTCGAGTTTGCGTTCGGTGATTTTTCCATCCGGGAAAAAACGGGTGCTGTAGCTGACACAACCCATGTACAGGCTCTCCATCCTGAACGGAGTCAGGCCGTTGCCGACGATGAATTCGGTGGAACCGCCGCCGATATCCATCACCAGCAGATTGTCATCCGTCTTTGGCAGGCCATGCGCTACACCAAGATAGATCAGGCGCGCCTCTTCGCGTCCGGAGATTACCTCGATCGGGAAACCCAGCACATGTTCGGCCTGCACAATAAAATCCGGTGCGTTCTTGGCTACTCTTAAGGCGTTGGTTCCTACCGCGCGCACCGCTACACTCGGCAGATCGCGCAGGCGTTCGCCAAATCGCCCCAGTGCGGCAAGGGCGCGTTGCTGCGCTTCGGCATCAAGAAATTTGTCGTCGGAAAGTCCTTCGGCCAGTCTCACCGGCTCGCGCAATCCATCCAGCATGTAAAGCTGGTCGCCTTCCGCTCGTGCGACCTGCAGCCGGAAACTGTTGGAGCCCAGGTCGACGGCGGCGAGGATGGACTGCTGCACTACAGTTCGATTTCGCGATCGATCTCGTCCACGTTGACGTGGCGAACATCACGCCCCTTGACCATGTAGATGACATACTCGGACATGTTTTTGGCGTGGTCGCCGATGCGTTCGATCGCCTTGGCCACGAACAATATCTCCAGGGAGGTGGAAATGGTGCGCGGATCTTCCATCATGAAGGTGATCAGGTAGCGCATGATGGCGCGAAACTCTTCGTCCACCTGGTCGTCCTGCCGCACCACCTGGGCTGCCATCACCACATCAAGGCGCGCAAAGGCATCCAGCGATTTGCGCAACATGTCCAGAGCAAGTTCCGCAGCGTGTTTTATTTCCTGATAACGCGGAAGCGCCAGCCCCTGCTTTTGCGACAACAGCTTGGCCATGCGCGCGATCTTTTCGGCCTCGTCGCCGATGCGTTCCAGATCGGTGATGGTCTTGATCACCGCCATCACCAGACGCAAATCGCCTGCAGCAGGCTGGCGGCGCGCAATCACCTGGCTGCACGCTTCGTCGATCTTGACTTCCATCGCGTTGACGCGATGGTCGTCGTTGATCACCCGCGTCATCAGCGCCACATCGCCGCTGACCAGCGACTCGACGGCACTCTTGATCTGGCTCTCCACCAGTCCGCCCATCTGCAACACATGAGCGCGGATGGCTTCGAGCTCGGCATCGAACTGGCGGGAAATATGGTCACTGCTGCTCAACATGGTGTATTCCTTAAAAAAAGATGCAACTGAACAGTGTATACAGTAATTATGAAGGGAAAATGACAGCTGCCAAACTGTTCTTCTAAATTGTCATCGTCTTCACGCCTTCAGCCGTGCCCAGCAACAGCACGTCGGCACCGCGGCGCGCGAACAAGCCGTTGGTAACCACGCCGGCGATGTGATCCAGCGTGGATTCCAATTCCACCGGATTCATGATGCTCAAGCCGTGCACATCGAGGATGATGTTGCCGTTGTCGGTGGTAAAACCCTCGCGCAACCTGGGCTGTCCGCCCAGTGCAACCAGCTGGCGGGCCACCGAACTGCGCGCCATCGGAATCACTTCTACCGGTAACGGGAACTTGCCCAGCACATCCACCAGCTTGCTGGCGTCGCATACACAGATGAATTTATTGCTGGCTGCCGCCACGATCTTCTCGCGTGTCAGCGCGCCGCCGCCTCCCTTGATCATGTGCAGGTGGCGGGTGATCTCGTCCGCCCCGTCAACATACACCTGCAGGTTGCCCGCGTCGTTGAGCGACAGCACTTCGATGCCGTGTCCCAGCAAACGCTTTGCGGAAGCTTCCGAACTGGCGACTGCACCGCGTATCTTGTGCTTGATCCTGGCCAGTTCGTCGATGAAAAAGTTGGCGGTGGAGCCGGTGCCCACGCCGACGATACAATCGAACGGCACATATTCAATCGCGGCCCTGGCGACTGCGCGTTTCAACTCATCCTGATTTGTCATTTCACCTGCTCACTTTCAATTTTATTCATTCTTACCTGTGATTATTGCAGGAATTGAAAAACTTGGGGAATTTTGCTCGCCAAGCGGAGCCAAGGTTCAAAAGCGCATCATCAAAGCCGCACCGACCTCCGTCTGCAAAAAGCCGTTGCTGCGAACCTTGATGGTGCATCCGCCCGAGCAGAACACGGAGGTGTCGGCATTGAGCATGGTGTAGATGGCGCGCACATCCAATCGTAATCCAATGCTCCTGGAAAGGAAAAACTTCGCGCCGCCGCCGAGCGAGAGCGACAAGCGATTTTCCGTGGTGAGGTCTGAACGCTTCGGGGCCATGCGCGTCAGGCCGATCGTGCCCGACACGAAGGGGCGGATGAGCCCGTCGGCCGGCAACAGGTACAGCCCGCCGATGTGATAGTAATCGATGGTGAGATCGAACAGCGGGTTGCCCGTGAATGCTCCGGCGGTTGTCAGTTGCGTGTCCTGGCGGCTCAGGAATACTTCGATCTGTTTGTCCGGCTCCGAGTCGAAGTCGAGCAACAACCCAAAGCTGGTCGCATCCGCAAGCTCGAACCCGGACAGGGTGTTGGTATCCTCGAAGCTGCCGCCGTAGCGGTGGCTGGTGAAAGGCGCGATTTCTACCGCCCGTGCAGCGGAAGAAACGGCGAAAACCAGGGCGGACGCCAGAATGAGCGCTGCAATATTTTTCATAGCCAAGGAGCCCAATGCCGGTCAGGCCGGAAATAGATCGTTCATTTCGCGGCTGAAGTGAATGTAATCGCCTGGTGATGGTACGTCAACAAATATGAATATCCGAGGATCGTCCGGATATCACCGGGATCGCAGCTCGTTCGCGGTTTACGCAGGCTGAATTCCCGCACAGCGGTGGTAAGATGCAAATAAAACCACAACAAAAAGGCGGGAATGAAAATGCAGATCCTTACTGTTGCAACTACCCCTTTTACCGATCAAAAACCCGGCACCTCGGGGTTGCGCAAGCGCGTGCCGGTTTTCCAGCAAGCGCACTATTTGGAAAATTTCGTTCAGTCCATTTTCGATACCATATCCATCCCGCAGGGTGCAACGCTGGTGCTGGGCGGAGACGGCCGCTATTACAACCGCGAAGCGATCCAGATCATTCTGAAAATGGCGGCGGCCAACGGATTCGCGCGTGTGCTGGTCGGCAGGGACGGCATCCTTTTGACGCCTGCCGCCTCCTGCCTTATTCGCAAATACCGCACACACGGCGGCATCATTCTTTCTGCCAGCCACAATCCGGGCGGGCCGGACGGCGATTTCGGCATCAAGTACAACGGCAACAACGGCGGCCCTGCGACCGAGACTGTCACTGAAGCGATCTTCGCGGCGAGCAAAAAAATCTCCCAATATCGCATCGCCGACACGGCTGACATCAAACTGGAGAGGACGGGCGATTATGAAATAGGCGACATGACGGTGTCGGTGATCGATCCTGTCGAAGCCTATGCCGAGCTGATGGAATCGCTGTTCGATTTTGCGGCGATCCGCTCGCTGCTGAAGAATGGATTCAGGATCAAGTTTGACGCGATGCACGCGGTCACCGGCCCGTATGCGCAAGAGATACTGGTGAATCGCTTGGGGGCTTTGCCGGACAGCGTGATGAACGCGGTGCCGCTGCCGGATTTCGGCGGCGGTCATCCCGATCCCAACCTGACCTACGCGCATGAGCTGGTCGGGATATTGTATGGCGATGACGCTCCCGATTTTGGCGCGGCCTCGGACGGAGACGGCGATCGCAACATGATCCTGGGCAGGCACTTTTTCGTCACCCCTTCTGACAGTCTCGCGGTACTCGCCGCGAACGCGCATCTGGTGCCGGGCTACCGGCAGGGGCTGGCAGGTATTGCACGTTCGATGCCGACCAGCGCGGCGGCAGACCGTGTCGCAAAGGCGCTCGGCATTCCCTGTTACGAGACGCCGACCGGCTGGAAGTTCTTCGGCAACCTGATGGATGCGGGCAAGGTCACCCTGTGCGGCGAAGAAAGTTTCGGCACCGGTTCCGACCACATCCGCGAGAAAGACGGCCTGTGGGCGGTATTGTTCTGGCTGAACATACTCGCGGCGCGCAAGCAGCCTGTAGATACGATTTTGATGGAACACTGGGCGCGTTTCGGGCGCAACGTGTATTCGCGCCACGATTACGAAGACATTCCTGCTGACGCGGCCAACGGTGTTATGCAGCTGTTGCATGACAGTTTCGCCACGCTGCAGCACGCGCAATTCGGGCATCTGCAAGTGAAAATGTGCGACGACTTCAGCTATACCGATCCGGTGGACAGCAGCGTCAGTACCGGCCAGGGTGTGCGCATCATCTTCACCGACGGCTCGCGTATCGTGTTCCGTCTTTCCGGCACGGGCACCGGGGGCGCGACGCTGCGCATCTATCTGGAATTATTTGAGCCGGACGTTTCCAAACATCATCTCGACGCACAACAATTGCTGGCCTCGCTGATCGGCATCGCATCGCAAATCTCCGAACTGCGCAGGCGGACCGGGCGAGAGAAGCCGACCGTCATTACTTAAGGCAATCCCCTGAAGCGGCTATAATTGGCGCAAATTTGTCTGTCCGCGCCTGAATGGCGCGGATTCATTATTTAAGGAGCGCATTATGGCAAACAGAAAAATCATCCAGACACCCGACGCACCGGCTGCGATCGGCACCTATTCCCAGGGCGTGCGCGTCGGCGATACGGTATATATGTCCGGGCAGATCGGACTAGACCCGATCACCATGCAAATGGTGGAAGGTGTAGAAGCGCAGATCCATCGAGTGTTCCAGAACCTGCGAGCAGTAGCCAGTGCTGCAGACAGCAGCTTCAACGATCTGGTGAAGCTCAACGTGTACCTCACCGATCTGAAACATTTCGCAAAGGTGAACGAGATTATGGCCAGTTATTTCCGCCAGCCTTATCCGGCGCGCGCCGCAGTGGGCGTCGCCGCGCTGCCAAGGGACGCGCTGGTGGAGATGGATGGGGTGCTGGTCGATCAGGACTGATTTCGCGTTCAACCGATATAGGCTGCTGTGCAACCGACCAAAATTTCTCCTGCCACTTTAAGCAAACTCGCCAAGCTCGGAATTCATCATCGCGCCGATCTGCTGCTGCACCTGCCATTGCGCTACGAGGACGAGACCCATCTTGCGCCGATTGCCACGGTGCAAGCCGGTGAAACGGTGCAGGTGCAGGGCGTCATCACGCACAGCGAGATTGCTTTTCGTCCGCGTCGCACCCTGGTCTGCCGCATGGAGGACAGCGGTGGCGAATTGTATCTGCGCTTCCTGAATTTCTATCCCAGCCAGCAGAAACAGCTTGCGGTCGGCAAGCAGATACGCGCCATCGGCGAGGCGCGCATGGGTTATTACGGAATGGAGATGGTGCATCCGAAATGCCGTGCGGTGGATGACGACACGCCGCTGCAGCAAAGCCTTACGCCTGTTTACCCGACCACGGCCGGGCTGGCGCAACCCATATTGCGCAAGCTGATCGTCAACGCGCTGGAAACGTTGCCGCTGCCCGACACCCTGCCGGATGTGCTGCTGCAAAAACTGCAGCTGGCCGGCTTTGCCGGCAGCATCCGGCTGCTGCACAGCCCGACACCGGACATATCGGCCAATTTCCTGGAAGAACGCAGCCACGCAGCCTGGCGGCGCATCAAATTCGACGAACTGCTCGCACAACAACTGTCGATGCGCGTGCATCACCGCGAACGCGGCAAGCGTATCGCACCCGGGCTTGCCGCGCACGGCAAACTTACCGCGCGGCTGACCAAAGCCCTGCCGTTCGCGCTGACCGAAGCGCAACAGCGGGTTTTCGCCGAGATTAGCCGCGACCTCGCGCAGCCTCACCCGATGCAGCGCCTGCTGCTCGGCGATGTCGGCAGCGGCAAGACCATCGTCGCTGCTCTGGCCGCTTTGCAGGCGATCGAGAACGGCTACCAGGTTGCGCTGATGGCGCCGACCGAGATCCTCGCCGAACAACATTACCTCAAGCTGCGCGATTGGCTGGAACCGCTCGGCCTTGCGCCGGTGTGGCTGTCCGGCAGCCTGAAGAAAAATGAAAAACTGCTCGCCGCAGAACAGATCGCGTCCGGCAAAACACTCCTTGCTATAGGTACGCATGCACTGTTTCAGGAAAAAATCGAGTTTCACAAACTCGGTTTGGCGATCGTGGATGAACAGCACAAGTTCGGCGTGCAGCAGCGCCTTGCCCTGCACAACAAAGGTAAAAACAAGGAAATCGGTTCGGAATCGAGCGAGCATGCGACAAGGCAGATCGACAATGCAACAGATTCCGGAATCATTCCACATCAGTTGATGATGAGCGCAACACCGATACCGAGAACACTGGCGATGAGCTATTACGCCGACCTCGATGTGTCGGTGATCGACGAATTGCCGCCGGGACGCACGCCGGTGATCACCAAGCTGGTCAGCGA
Organism: Gallionella sp. UBA6045; assembly: GCA_002429165.1. Lineage (GTDB taxonomy): Bacteria > Pseudomonadota > Gammaproteobacteria > Burkholderiales > Gallionellaceae > Gallionella. The sequence goes on from DIYV01000125.1 coordinate 29,924, forward strand.
CGAACGCCGCGACGAGGTGATAGCACGGGTGCGCGCTGCCTGCATCGCGGGGCAGCAGGCCTATTGGGTATGCCCGCTGATCGATGAATCGGAAACCCTACAATTGCAAACCGCGCTGGAAACTTACCAGATGCTCAGTGTAACCTTTCCCGAATTGCGCGTCGGGTTGGTGCACGGCAAGCTGGACAATGCCGAAAAGGCGCGCGTGATGGCGGCGTTCAAGTCCGGCGAGCTGCAGTTGCTGGTCGCCACCACGGTCATCGAGGTCGGTGTGGATGTACCAAACGCCAGCCTGATGGTGATCGACCACGCCGAGCGCATGGGGCTGGCGCAACTGCATCAATTGCGCGGCAGGGTGGGGCGCGGCGCGGCGCAAAGCCTGTGCATCCTGCTGTACCAGCAACCGCTCTCCGAACTGGCGCGGGCTCGCCTGAAAATAATCTATGAGAGCACCGACGGCTTTGCCATCGCGCAACACGATCTGCGATTGCGCGGTCCGGGCGAGTTGCTCGGTGCGCGGCAAAGCGGCGTGGCGATGCTGCGTTTCGCCGACATCAGCGAAGATGAAGGCCTGTTGAACCAGGCGCGGCAAGTCGCCGACGAATTGCTGCGCGATTTTCCCGAAGCGGCACGGGCGCATCTGCAACGCTGGATGGCGAACAAACATGACTACCTGCATGTCTGACCACGACGTCGACAAATTCTGGCGCGGCGTTCCGCTGGGTTGCGAAGCCGAGCTTGCGCCCTGGCTGCGCGACCGGGGTTCTCTGACGCTACGCATCCAGCAGCGCTGCGCGAACTTTGCGGTACGCAATGTGCGCAGCGGTCTGGCGCGCATCGCGCTGGACGAATCCGCGCTGCTTGGCATAGCCCCGCAGCAACTTGCCTGGTCGCGCGAAGTGTTCCTGTATGCCGACGGCCAGCCGGTGGTATTCGCTCACAGCGCGCTGGCCTGCGAGCATCTGCGCGGCGTATGGTCCGAAGTGCGCACGCTGGAAAACAAACCGCTCGGCGCGTTGCTGTTCGCGCATCCGCTGGTGGAGCGAAAGCCGCTGCATTACCAGGCACTGCGCAACACACATCCCTTGTATCGGCGTGCCGCCGGGGTGCTGATCGATCCACCGCACAGGCTGTGGGCGCGCCGTTCGCTGTTCTGCCTGCACGATGCGCCGCTGCTGGTCACGGAAGTGTTTTTGCCGGAAATTTTGCGGCTGAGATGAACCGCGTCAACAAACCTGATTAGCCACGTTCGTTTTGAACAGCCATTTATGACAGCAGTACCTGTCCGGTAACCGCATCAATCAGTATTCCAGAGGAAGTATCGCCGCGTTTGATTTCCACCAGATAGGCGGAATTGTCCGGTTTGATGACGCGCAGTTGGGCGGATGGAATACCGGCAGCGGAGGCGTCTGACTGTGCACTTACCAGCGTAATCTTGTCCCTGCTAAAATCTTCCGTCTCGATTTTACGTTGCCCATCGATAAAGCCTATAGCCGCGGTCAAGGCGATTACGCCTGCAGCGCCGGGCAGTATTCTCAATTTTTTCATGTTTACCCCTGAATTAATAATGTTTGTGGCAACGATACGCGCGAAAGAAGAAAACCGGCGAAAGTCGAGTTAATCGTTATCGCGAATCAGATCAATTTTTCGATGCCGTCAACCTTATGCGGCTGGACAGAATTTCTCGACCGGCAAGCAACACTTCCTTTGTCGGTATAAAGAGCGGGTTTCGATCGCAAAGTTCAGCAGATAAACTTTTTGAAACAATTTTTAAATGCGTGTCATTCCGGTACCAATCTTCAATATGCCCAAGATTATTAGGATGCCGGCATCAAATCAAATTACAATTCGCGCTATACGCCAGACAGGAGTCAGTTTTCATGATCGCACCCATTCCATTACGAGATATTCCGCAGACCAACATTTTCCGCAAAGGCGATGTCTTTGTGCTGTTCGGCGAGTTGTTTGGCCGCGGTTACGCCAACGGCCTGATCAACGAAGCGCGCAAGGCGGGCATGACGATCATCGGCATCACCGTTGGCCGGCGCGACGAGAACAATGCCTTGCGTCCATTGACCGCCGAGGAACTGGCCGTGGCCGAGACCAATCTGGGCGGGCGCATCATCAACGTGCCGCTGATGGCCGGGTTCGATCTGGATGCCCCGGCAGGCGAACCCACCCCGACCGATATGCTGGCCGACATGACGTTGAAGAGCTGGCAGGACGACAAGCTCGACTGGAAGCATGTCGAGAAATGCCGCGAAGTCGGTGTAAAGCGTTTCAGGGATTCCGTGGCCAAAGCGATGGCCGGGATCGACGGCATGATCCCGGACGGCAGCAACGTCTTTTTCGCCCATACCATGGCCGGCGGTATTCCCAAGGTAAAGGTGTTCCTTGCGATCGCGAACCGCATCTACAAGGGTCGCGGCGAACGCTTCCTGCCCTCGCGCGCGCTGTTCGACAGCGACCTCGGCAAGCTGATCCTGATGAATTTCGACGAGGTCACCGCGAACACCTTGCAGCACCTGATCGTCGGCAGCGCGGCGATTCGCGCACGGATCGAAAAGACCGGCGGCCAGGTGCGTTACACCGCCTACGGTTACCATGGCACCGAGATACTGACGGATGACCATTACGAATGGCAGACCTACACCAACTATTCGCAAGGCCCCGCCAAGATGCGTCTGGAACGCGTTGCCGAAACAGCCTGGGCGAAGGGCATCAAGGCCACGGTTTACAACTGCCCGGAGATCCGCACCAATTCTTCAGACATCTTCGTCGGCGTCGAGCTCTCGCTGTTCCCGCTGCTCAAGGCATTGAAAAAAGAATATGGCGGCGCCTGGGCGGAAGCCCAGTGGCAAGCCTGCCGCGCATTATTCCACGACGAACATGCGCTGGATAACCTGTTGAAAAAAATCGCCGACTACAACGCAAGCAGCGTGATGAAGAATTTCCGCAATTTCGAAGCGTGGCCGATGGACAACTCCGCAGAACTGGCGGATCTGATGATAGGCACTTCGGAAGAGATCACCCAGATGCACAAGGACCGCAAGGCGCTCGTCACCGACATCCTGAGCGCGCTGGTGCTGGAAGGAACCGGGCCGCTGATGTTCCGTGAAACGTCCAATCCCGCCGGGCCGGTACTCTGGCTGAATCATGACATCATCGCCAAACAACTCAACCTGATGCACAACAAATAATTGCGGGTCTTATCGATCAATCCGGTCCAGATACAGCGCTTCCACCCTGGCGCGCGCCCACGGTGTTCGGCGTAAAAACTTCAGGCTGGATTTGATGCTGGGGTCGTTCGTAAAGCAGCGTATCGGCACGGCTGCAGCCATCGCTTCCCAGCCGATGCGTTCGGAAAGCCGGGTGACCATCGCTTCAAGTGTGATGCCCTCCAAAGCGGGGCGGCTTGCCGGTTTTTTATTCGCGTCCATGCCGGCATTTTACAGGGGTTCGCCGCCTTGAGCGATTACAATGCCGCTCCGTAAGTCTTGGTGCACTTGTCATGACCACCCCCGTACGTCTCGCAAAACGCCTCGCCGCAACACTACCCTGCTCCCGCCGCGAGGCCGAGCTTTATATCGCGGGTGGCTGGGTGAGGGTGGATGGGCAGGTGGTGGAAGAGCCGCAGTTCATGGTGTCGGAGCAAAACATCGAACTCCACCCCGAAGCCACCCTCACACCGCTGGAACCCGCGACCATCATGCTGCACCAGCCGGCTGATACAGCCGTCAATCCCAGTGCCGCGCTGCAACTGATACGCGCCGAAACCCGCTCGGCAGACGACCCCTCCGGCATCCACATGCTCAAGCAACACTTCCTCAGGCTCACGCCGCACATACCGCTGGAAAGAAATGCCGGCGGTATGGTGTTATTCACCCAAGACTGGCGTGCGGCGCGCAAGCTCAGTGAAGATGCCTCTTCACTCGAACAGGAATACATCGTCGAGGTCGCGGGCGAGCTGACCCCCGACGGACTCAAACTGCTCAACCACGGACTCACGTTCAACGGACGCGCACTGCCCCCGATCAAAGTCAGCTGGCAAAACGAAACCCGGCTGCGCTTCGCCCTCAAGGGCGTGCAACCCGGACAGATCGCGCACATGTGCCAGCGCGTCGGGCTGCAAGTGCAGGCGATGAAACGCATCCGCATCGGGCGCGTGTCCATGGGCAAATTGCCGTCCGGGCAATGGCGCTATCTGATGCCGCAGGAGCGGTTTTAACGGAAGGGCGGCTGGTTGCTCCAGCGAGAAATAAGAAGCGGGGGTCAGTTGTTGAAGGTGTGGAATTCGGCGGCAACAACCGCAAACCATTAGTTCGAGTACGTTCTGGTTCGCCGGCTCGGACGAATCCGGGCACTGGCAATTGGCGGTTTCTATCGAATAATTTACATGTGCTTTACGCGCTTGGTAGAACGTTTGCCGGAACTGGCTTGAATGATTTGTCCCAGTGCGCGCAAGGCTTCGTTAACCGAGGCTGAATCCGGGAATATCGACGCTACGTCGCTATCCAATACGGCGATATTTGCGCCTTCGGCAAGCCGTGAAACATATTTTCCTCTAACTCCATGGGAAAAATCATATTCGGGTTTGATATCGTTATTCTTTGGTTTCATAATATTTACGCTCCTTGCTGGTTGCGGTACGTGCGCTGATTATCCTGATCAAGCGTCCTCTGTCGGTATGTGAGACAACGAGAAGGCGGTTCTTGTTCGATAAGCCGAGAAGAAGAAATCTGGCTTCGCCCTCTGAGTGATCATTGTCTGAAATGGTGATCGACAGGGTATCGTAGAAAGTAGTTGCCGCTTCTTCAAAAGTAACGCCATGCTTCTTGAGATTTTGGAGGGCTTTTTCTTTGTCCCATTGAAACTCTATCGACATTCAGCGTATTCCTTTTAACTGCTTGCAGTATACGATGGTGCGTCCGAAGCGATAAATCTGGGCACTGAGAAGCTTATTTGACAATTAGTATGAAACTATCGAAAACGATAACTTAAAAAGTTAAGCTCGATATACTAAACCAGATTGTTTCATTGTGTTATAGACTGCATTAATACCATTGGTGACGCCTAGATTTAATGTCTTTAGATTTTCCAGAGATTCGCTTTGTTCTGATGTATGTTCGTACGTTTGTGAAAGTAGATCAACAAAGACCTTGGCAGCATTGCTTGAATCAATGTTAAATATTCTAGAGTCTTCCTCTAAATCTTTATAATGCGCCTCAATATATTTTATAATTGAATATATTATAATTTTCAAGTCATCCGCATATAGAGACCCATTTGGTTCTCTTAAGTCATTAATTCCATCCTTTGAGCCTTTTCGAATTTCTCCAATTACAGATTCAGGGATTTCGCAAAATTTAGTAGCGTAAGTTAAATATGCAGCAAAATACAGGGCTATATATTGCAGCTCTGTGGCAAATGGCCTTGATATAACTTTGGAAATTAGACCATTGCTAATGTATTTTGATTTCTTTAACAGTTCAATACTAGTTTTGGAAGCATCAAAAGACCATCGAATTGCTAAATAACCAAATTGAGTAGGACTGATAGTTTCATTATTATTTTGGAAAACGAATACACCGTTTCCCTTGTGGTTTTGAGGCATCTGATTTCTTCTCTCTAGCTAATGTTATGAAGAGTACAACTGCGATAATAATAAGTTTTATATTTTTATAAATAACCTATTACATATTAATTTGTTACTTTATATTCAACTGTGATATTAGGAACTAATTCACTCCGCATCTTCTTTATCTCTTCAAAATCCGATAATGTTAGCTGTGTCTTCGTTGTTTTGTCCTCTGCAGTAATAATGATTGTTTCATATTTACCTGCCTTGGCATCAGTAGCCAATTCTTCGGCTAATTGCTTTAATTCCGATATCGCTTTCATTAATCATTCCCTTATTCACTAATACTATAAATTTTGCATGTATTCCCCCGTTCAAGTAACACGGTGGGCTACGGATACATGGGGAAGCACACTATCAACAAAATCCCATGTTCACAATAGGCCAAAAGACATAGGCATTTTGAAATTTATCCGACAGCCTTGGAAAGGTGCCAGCTTATTCTGTTTCTATTTTAAAACAACAATAATAATCATGTAGGGTGCGTTCCACGCACCAGCCCAACGATGATGGTGCGTGGAACGCACCCTACGACATTGCACTTTTAATTTGGAAATGGAATTATGTACCGGACTGGCTCGCCAGCCCGGACTCGAACTAAGAATTTTGAATCTCTACTTTTTCCAAAATAGACAATTAAATTTCATCGACCACCCAACGGCTGCTGTCCAGTATCATTCCATTTTCGATCCGATGTACGGCAGGACAGATTGGATAAACAATATTATTTTTGATTAAAACAATGACTCTCGCAGAACGACTCTCGCTGTACCTGCAGCTCACCCGCTTGAACCGACCCATCGGTATCCTGCTGTTGCTGTGGCCGACGTTGTGGGGTGTATGGATCGCCGGCGCGGGACATCCGGCATGGCACATCGTGCTGATCTTTGTGCTGGGCACGGTGCTGATGCGTTCCGCCGGATGCGCGATCAACGATTATGCGGATCGCGATTTTGACAGGTATGTGAAGCGCACCAGTGAGCGTCCCGTCACCAGCGGGCGCATTTCGCCGCGCGAGGCGGTGTGGGTGGGGGTATGCCTCTCACTGCTTGCCTTTGTGCTGATCCTGCCGCTCAATAACCTGACGCTGCTGCTGTCATTCCCGGCGGTGTTTCTCGCAGCGAGTTATCCGTACACCAAACGCTTCCTCGCGATCCCGCAAGCCTATCTCGGCATCGCGTTCGGCTTCGGCATTCCGATGGCATTCGCCGCGCAGCTCGGCGGCGTGCCGCCGGTGGCGTGGCTGTTGCTCGTCGCCAATGTGTTCTGGGCAATCGCTTATGACACGGAATACGCGATGGTGGACCGGGACGACGACATCCACCTCGGCATCCACTCCGCGGCATTGCTGTTCGGCAAGCACGATGTGGCCGCGGTGATGGGATGTTATGCCATCACGCTTGCGTTGCTTGCATGGGCGGGACAAATGGCCGGCTTGGGCCGGTTCTATTACGCGGGATTGCTGGTTGCGGCGGGCATTGCAATTTATCACTACACGCTGATTCGCGGGCGGCAGCGCGGGCAATGCTTCAAGGCGTTCCTGCATAACAACTGGTTCGGCGCGGCGGTGTTTGCCGGTATCGTGCTGGATAGTCTGGTACGCAGCCGGCTTTAGCAGGCTATAACGTTTGCGGACCGGATCAGTCAACCGGACGTAAAACTGAATTCAGCGCGAGCCTCTTTTGAAACCGGGTAACAATTTGTTGCAATTTCTCCCGAACTTCTCACCCCTGCAAGTAACCAATTCCATTAATCAATGTGCTTGAGATTTTTCCCGCGATGAACGGCGGCCATTATTTTTGCTGATATCAAGGAGTAGAAAATATGAAATCGAAATTTTTGCCGAAGTTTGCCGGGTACGGTGCCTTTGTCCTGGTCGTCGCTGCGGCCATGATGGGAAGTTATATCTATCCGGGAATTTCTCCGGTCTATGAGGCTCGAGCTGGCACGAATATGCCCGCAGCCGTAACCACAACGACGAGTCGAATAGCGCAAAAACCATCCGTTGTGCTGCCTGATTTTGAATCAATCGCGGCACAGCAAGGCCCGGCGGTGGTCAATATCAGTGTCTCGGGTACGGAGAAGACCGGGTTTTCCGGTTTTCAGGGTTTGCCGCAAATGGATCCGAATGACCCCTTCTATCAGTTCTTCCATCACTTCCAGGTCCCCGCGCCGCAAAACAGCGTACCCACCCATGGTCTCGGTTCAGGCTTCATCGTCAGCCCCGATGGCGTGATCCTCACCAATGCGCATGTGGTGGCGGATGCGGATGAAGTGGTCGTCAAGCTCACCGACAAAAGGGAGTTCAAGGCAAAAGTCATCGGCATCGACAAGCCTTCCGACGTTGCGGTGCTGAAGATCGACGCCAAGGGCTTGCCGACCGTCAGGATCGGCGACCCGCAAAACGTGCGCGTGGGCCAATGGGTGGTCGCGATCGGATCGCCGTTCGGGTTCGACAACAGCGTGACGGCGGGTATCGTTTCGGCAAAATCACGCTCCCTGCCCGATGAAAATTACACGCCTTTCCTGCAGACCGATGTACCCATCAACCCGGGCAACTCAGGCGGTCCGCTGTTCAACCTGAACGGGGAAGTGATCGGTATCAATTCACAGATTTACACCCAGAGTGGCGGATATCAGGGCCTGTCATTTTCCATCCCGATCGATGTGGCGATGAAAGTGGAAAGGCAGCTGCTCGATCACGGCAAAGTGAGCAGGGGCCGGCTCGGCGTCGTGATTCAGGGAGTCAATCAGGATTTGGCCAAATCATTTGGCCTGGACAAGGCCACCGGTGCGCTGGTGAGTTCGGTCGAAAAAGGAAGCCCGGCCGAGAAGGCCGGTATTGAACCGGGTGACGTGATCCTCAAGTTCAACGGCAAGGAGGTTGCCAGTTCCAATGATCTCCCGTCCATGGTCGCTGATATCACTCCCGGTGCGACCGCCAGGGTGGAAGTCTGGCGCGACGGCAAGATCAGGCAGCTGTCGGTGAATGTGGGCGAAATGAAAATTGCCAGCGCCGACGAAACACCCGGTGGCGGGGCAAAGGGCGGGCTGGGACTGGAAGTGCGCCCGCTTTCAGCGGACGAGCGCAGGCAGGCTGAGGTTGGCGAGGGCTTGCTGGTGGAGAACGTCGAAGAGGGTCCGGCCGCACAGGCAGGTATCCAGCCCGGCGACGTGATCCTGTCCGTGAATGGAGAGAAGGTGGGCAGTGCCGGCAAGCTCCGTTCCCTCGTGGCGAAGCACAAAAAGGATGTGGCGCTGCTGGTGCAGCGGGGGAACAGCAAGATGTTTGTCCCCATCCAGCTTGGCTAGCGGGTTATTCCTGATGCGGCAAAACCGGGGCGCAGATACAAACTGCAGCGTCCCGGCCTTGTGCGCTAGATTCCCGACTCTCCCAATTGTTTGGTCATCGCGCTGCGTTCTGCAGCGTATTCCCCGGTGAGCGCAAACCCGCGCAATTGGTTCTGCGCATCGAAAAACCCAAGCTTGGTTCCCCGCTTGATTTCCTGGTCATTCGTCAGGATGCGCCATGCGCCGATCGCATCGCGCGCAACCGGCAATACCACGACCGGATGGGCAGGCGTTTTGACCACCACCGGCATGGCGGGAAAATCCACGCGCGCATCCTTGCGTGTCAGAACCTGCGCCAGAGCGCGCGCCGCGTGCATGATGGGCAGTACATAAGGCAGTACCCGCCCTTCGATCTCGGCGCAATCACCCAGCGCGTAAATCGACGCGTCACTGCCGCGCATATGCGCATCCACCACGATGCCGCGATTCACCGCCAATCCTGAACTGCGCGCCAGCTCGACGCGCGGGCGCAAGCCGACGGCGGACAACACCACGTCGGCGTGCAAAGTCGTGCCATCGGTCAGTGTCAATGCATAGTCAGTTGACTGCCTGTCCACTGCCTGCACTGCAACGCCAAACCGGCCTGTCACACCCAGCGCAGCCAGGGGTTCGAGCAGTTGTTTGCCTGCATGTTCTGGCATCAGACTAGAGAGCGGATGGGTGGTTGGGTCTATTATCGTCACGGCATATCCGGCAGTGGCCAGATCATTCGCGAATTCACAACCGATCAGGCCAGCGCCGATGATGGCGATATGTTTTGTCTCCTGCGTTATTGATTCGATCGCGCCGCGAAATTTCGCGTAGTCGGCAAGATCGTTCACCGACACCACCGCATCAGCCGCATCGCCCTGCAATGGCAGGCGTATCGGGTCTGCGCCCAGCGCCAGAACCAGGCGGTCGTATTCGATCACACCCGAAGATGTCTGCAGCTGTTTGTGCTCGCGATCGATGCCCGACACTTCGGTATTTTGCAGCAGCGTGAAATCCAGTTGCACGGCCATATCCGCCGCCGCAGTAATGACCAGCGCCCCGGCACTTTTGCCCTGTGCCAGCGCATTCGAAAGCATGGGCTTCGAATAGTAATCACCGCTGTCGCGCGATACCAGAGTGATCGCCACGTCGCGGTCCAGTTTGCGCAATTCGCGGACCAGCGTATAACCCGCCAAGCCGCTGCCCAACACTACAATAGGTTTCATTGCTTTACCCTTAATTTTCCTGCAAGCAGCACAGCGGCCCGCACATAACAGTCAGCAGCTTACAACTCCACCATTTCAAAATCGGCCTTGGCTACGCCGCAATCCGGACATGCCCAGTTTTCGGGAATATCCGCCCACGCCGTGCCGGGCTTGATCCCCTCGGCCGGCAGGCCGACTGCTTCATCGTATACAAAACCACAAACCACACATTGCCAGACTTTCATATTGTTCTCCTTGATTAAGCGGTTACTTTTGCCAACATGGCACTATATTGATTGGCGTGGCGTTCTTCCACTTTGGCCAATGCTGCAAAGCGTTTCGCTGCCTTCTGCAGCATCGCCTGGAATTGCTCGGCGTGTTGTTTCGATTCGGCGATCTGCTCGTTGATCTCCGCAGCCGCGGCGGCATTGCCTTCCTGCTGTGCCGTTTTGAGGAAACCCGGGTACATTTCGGTGTATTCGTAGGTTTCGCCCTCGATTGCCATCTCCAGACAGCGCGCCGGTGTCATGGTTTCGTTCGGGTAAAGCAGATCGAGATGCCCGAACGCGTGCTGCACTTCCTGGGCGGCGGTCTCTTCGAAAATATGCGCCGTTTCCTCGTCGCCTGCGGCACGCGCGATCTTAGCAAAATAGCGATACTTGATGTGCGCCATCGATTCACCGGCAAATGCCGATTCGAGGTTGGCGACTGTTGTGATTTCCGGTCGTTGCATGATGCTCTCCTTGGTGATTGATCGAGTGGTTTAAGTCCACGGATGCAATTTAAGGCTTGTCCATCTATAAATCCAATTGATTGTTAATACCATATCGATATGTTTTTTAAATCATATGGAGCGGCCGCGCAGATGGCCGGATCGGCCAGGGTTAGTTTGGCGGGATCAATGATCGGCAGGAATAACGCTGGATGTTATTGCATCGACGGCTGACTTAGCCCTGCAAGTCGCGCAACAGGGAGGTGCGAGCCGCCGGCGGAACGGGGTCTATTGCGGCCTGATAGTTCGGGTGATCGACACCCATGCTGAGCAGGGTACCCTGCTTCAACGCACGGGACATTTCTGTGGGCAGCTCGAAGCGCAGGAAATGTACCGCCGAGGTCTTCTGTTCGGTGGCGCGCTCCAGGTCTTCGTCGGCGATCGCATAGACCCGTTCGAAGCCGGCAACCTGCACCCACACACGGTCTTCAATGCCGAGCAGCTGTGTGAGCATGTGGCGGCGTTCTTCGACATCCTCGTATTCGATCATCATGGTCGCTTTCCAGTTGCTGCCGTCCGGAATCAGCGGGTTGTAGGCATCGATCTCGTCCTGAATGCCGGCTTCCTCGAAAACCTTTTCCGCGCGCAACATCTCCTGCACCTGGTAGCGAATCGTCTGTTCGTCCTCGAATATCAGCGTGACGTGGTCGCCCAATGCGATGTTGCGGTCCTTCTTGTGCGCCATCACTTCGGTGCGGATCGTATCGCGCGCCTTGGCGTAGGCTTCCAGCGTCATCAGCTTGTCTTGGGTCAGTTTTGCCATAATTATTTGTGCTGGCCGGCGATCGGCCCCTCCTTGAACAGGTTGTCTTTCAGTTCATGATCGAAAGCCGGGTCATGGCGGCGTACCCACTCCAGCACCATCGCGGCGTGTTCCTTTTCCTCGTCGCGGTTGTGTGCGAGTATCTTTTTCAGTTCCGGGTCTGTGGCGGCATCCACGCGCTGGTTGTACCAGTCCACGGCTTCCAGTTCTTCCATCAGGGATGTTATTGCGCGGTGCATGTCCATGGTCGCGGCGGATAATTTTTCCACTTGCTCGTGATAACCTTCGTTTGCCATTACGTTCTCCTTGGTCAGTATGGTTTATAGCCCGTAGGCGATGCGGATCAGCGTGAGCGGATGCAGTTTCTGCGCAGATGTTTCGCCTATGCCCTGCATGATGTGCCGGCCGGCGATCGCGCAGTCCGAGCTGACATAGTCCGGCCCGCTTGAAGCCATCTGCTTGAACACCGGTTTGCCGATCTTCATCGATTCTGCGAAGAATTCGCTTTTCACGCCCCAGGTGCCGTCGTGGCCCGAGCAGCGCTCCACGGTGTTGACCTCGGTCCCGGGCACCAGTCGAAGCATTTCGCGGGTCTTCAGGCCGAGGTTCTGCACCCGCAGATGGCACGGCACATGGTAGGAGACCTTGCCCAGCTTGTTCTTGAAGTCGGTCTTGAGCAGGCCGTCCCTGTGGCGCAGCACCAGATATTCGAAGGGGTCATACATCGCCTCCGCGACTGCCTTCACGTCCGCGTCATCCGGGAACATCAACGGCAGCTCCTGCTTGTACATCAGCGTGCAGGAAGGGACCGCTGTCAAGATCGCATAGCCTTCGCGTGCCAGCTTTACCAGATGGGGGATGTTGGTCTCTTTGAGGCGGGCGACGGCTTCGAGATCGCCCAGCTCGAGTTTGGGCATACCGCAGCAGGCTTCTTTCTCGACCAGGCGTGCCGGTATCTCGTTGTGCGCGAGGATGCCGAGCAGGTCGTGGCCGATGCCCGGTTCGTTGTAGTTGATATAACAGGTCGCATAGATCGCCACCTTGCCGGGCGTGCGTTCGCCGTTCTTGACCGGGAATTGTTCATTGGGCGCGGCTTGTTTGCGGAAAGGACTGCTGCTGTATTCGGGCAGCTGGCGATCCTGATGGATTCCCAGCACACCGTCCATCACCTTGCGGGTGACAGAGTTTTTGTTCACCGCGTTCACCGTTTGGGCGACTACCGGAATGGATGCCAGCTTGCCCATCAGGTCGGTGCTGGACAACAGTTTGTCGCGGAATCTGGTCCCGCCTTTTTTGAATTTCACCACCTTGGCGCGCAGCATCAGATGCGGGAAATCCAGGTTGAACCGGTGCGGCGGCACATACGGGCATTTGGTCATGAAGCACATGTCGCACAGATAGCACTGGTCGACGACCTTCCAGTAGACCGTTTTCTCGACGGTGTCGAGTTCGTTCGAAGGGCTTTCGTCTATCGCGTCGAACAGGGTGGGAAATGCATTGCACAGGTTGAAGCAGCGCCGACAGCCATGACAGATGTCATAGACACGGTGCAGCTCCCTCATCAGCGAAGTTTCGTTGTAGAACTCGGGATTTTGCCAATCCAGTGGATGGCGCAGCGGCGGTTCAAGATTGCCTTCGCGTGTGCTCATTTTATTCCTCCTGTTGGCAAACAATAAGAATTCAATAGCCCCTTATATTTCTCTGGGGATACACAGACTGGGATACAGATTCATGTCAGTTCCGTGAAACGCACCCCCATCCGATTCGGATGGGGGATGCGAACCGGATTATCAGTCCGCCAGTGCGTCCAGTGCCTTCTGGAAGCGGTTGGCGTGTGAACGCTCGGCTTTGGCCAGTGTCTCGAACCAGTCGGCGATTTCGTCGAAACCCTCGGTGCGTGCAGCCTTGGCCATACCCGGATACATGTCGGTGTATTCGTGTGTCTCGCCGGCAATCGCGGATTTCAGGTTGTCGCGCGTAGCGCCGATAGGCAGATCGGTAGCAGGGTCGCCGCAGGTTTCCATATATTCCAGATGACCGTGTGCGTGTCCGGTTTCGCCTTCCGCAGTTGAACGGAATACGGCTGCGACATCGTTCTGGCCTTCCACATCCGCTTTGGCCGCGAAATACAGGTAACGGCGGTTGGCCTGGGATTCTCCGGCAAATGCATCTTTGAGATGCTGATGGGTCTTGGATCCTTTGAGTTGCATGATCGTTCTCCTTGAAAAAGTTGAAATAAGGACAAAACTAACAGGGTGGTTGTCGATCCACCAAAACAATATAGACTCTTTTATTCAATAAACCCAATTGAAATAATCAAACAACATGATTTATTATACAAATCACGATCTGCCCGGCAACTACCGATTGGGAACCACATGACTCTGAACGAATTGCGTTATATCGTAGCGGTGGCGCAGGAACGCAATTTCCGCCGCGCCGCAGAAAAATCATTTATCAGCCAGCCCGCGCTGTCGCTGGCGATACAGAAGCTTGAAAAAGAGCTGGGGCTCAAGATATTCGAACGCGGCAAAAATAATATTTCTGTCACACCGGTCGGCACGGAGATCGTGGGACAGGCGCAACGTACCCTGGAGGAGGCAGAGCGCATACGCGAAATCGCCAGGCAGGGCAAAGACCATTTGGCCGGCACACTGCGTCTGGGCATCATCTACAGCGTCGGCCCCTACCTGCTTCCCGATCTGGTTCCCGCACTGAAAAAACTTGCGCCTGATATGCCGCTGGAAATCGAGGAGAACATCACCGCGAATCTCGACACGCTGCTGCACAACGGCAAGCTGGATGTCATCATCATCGCGTTGCCGTTCGGCGATTCGGGTATTGTCACGAAAGCGGTATATGACGAGCCGTTCGAGGTGGTGGTTGACACCGAGCACCGCTGGGCCAATCGGCGCAGCATCAAGGCGCAGGAACTCTCAGCTGAAAAAGTGCTGCTGCTCGATTCCGGGCACTGCTTCAGCAATCAGGTCGCCGAGGCCTGCCCGGAACTCAATCGCAAGGGAGCAGATATTCAACAGGGAACCTCGTTTGAAACCATACGCAACATGGTCGCCTCAGGGCTGGGCATCACCGTGCTGCCCGCTTCGGCGAACAGCGCGCGATATCGCAACAAGCTGCTGAGAGTGATACCGTTCACCAATCCCGCGCCGTCGAGGCGCATCGCACTGGCATGGCGCAAGAGTTTCGCCCGAGGGCAGGTTATCGAGGTGCTGGCGCAAGCCATTGCACAGGCCAAAATATCCGGCATCAAACTATTGCGTTAGTTGGGCACCTTAAATATGCCGAAAAATGATTTGCCGTATCGCGAAAACACCATGCTGAGAAGAAGCTACAGCCTGATCGCGCCAATTTATGATCTTGTGGTCTCGGCTGCGCTTCGGGGGGCCCGCACCCGTTCGCTGAGCGCTTTGCCAGCCGATGCGGCCGGCAAAGTATTGCTTAGCGGCATCGGTACCGGACTCGATTTGCCCCTGCTGCCGAAGCTGCATCACTACACCGCGCTCGACTTCAATGCCGCAATGCTGGAACGAGCCAGGCCACGCGGCGCGGATTTGCAAGTGGAGTGGGTGCTGGGCGACAGCATGGCCTTGCCATTTTCCGACGCGCAGTTTGATCATGTCGTGCTGCACCTGATCCTTGCCGTTGTGCCGCAACCCGCGCAATGTCTGAGCGAGGCTGACCGTGTGCTCAAACCCGGCGGCACCATTATCATCCTGGACAAATTCCTGCGCCCGCAACAAACCGCATTGCTGCGCCGCGCGCTCAATCCATTGTCGCGCCGTATTGCGACACGCATGGATGTGGTGTTCGAAGAAGTATTAAGCGAAGTGCCGCAGCTGCAAAAAGTCAGCGACATGCCGTTGCTTGCCGGGGGGTGGTTTCGCGGGATCGTGTTGCAGAAGAAATGAACGACATGGGGAGACAAGGTTCTGTCCCTGCTACATGATGCAGCGCTGAACTGAACAGGGCTGCCGGTTCGTTGTACTATTCCTCTATCCACCAGGCAAGGAACCTCACGACATGCTGATCTGGTTAGAACTTCTGTTTTGTCTCGCCGTGATCGGCTACGCGGGCTACTTCCTGTCCCGCTACGGCGACATCATCGCCGAGAAAACCGGCATGTCCGCTTCATGGGTCGGTCTCATCCTGTTGTCCACCGCCACTTCTCTGCCCGAACTGGCGACCGGGATTTCGTCGGTCAGTTTTGCCGATGCGCCGAACATCGCAGTCGGCGACGTACTGGGCAGCACGGTGTTCAACCTCGTCATCCTGGTGATGCTGGATGCATTGTATAAGCGCGAGACCCTGTATAGCCGCGCTGCGCAGGGACACATATTGTCGGCTTCATTGGGCTCGATATTGATCGCATTTGCCGGATTCAGCCTGCTGCTGGATCAGGCGGGGATGAGTCCTGCATTAGGTCATGTGGGTTTTTATTCTCCGTTTATCGTGCTGGTTTACCTTGTTGCGATGCGCGCCGTTTACAGCTATGAACACCGCACCCTGTCCGAATACACCGAGGTATCTGCCGAACGTTATTCGGATGTGACGCTGCGCAGCGCTGTCAAAGGCTATGCGCTGGCAGCAGGTGCTGTGGTGGTAGCGGGCACATGGCTGCCGTTCATTGCCAAGGACATTGCCGAGTCGATGGGCTGGGGACGGAGTTTCGTCGGCACCCTGCTGGTGGCGGGCGTGACCTCGGCGCCGGAAGTGGCGGTCACGTTTTCGGCAATGCGCATCGGCGCGCTGGACATGGCTATCGCCAACCTGCTGGGAAGCAACCTGTTCGATATCATCATTCTGGCGGTGGACGATCTGTTTTATACCAAAGGACCTTTGCTTGCCAACGTTGATGCCAGCCACGCGCTGACCGCATTCACCGCGGTGATGATGAGTTCGCTGGTGGCCGTGGGTCTGACCTTCCGTCCGCAAGGGAAAGCGGTGCTGGGGCTGACCTGGGTGAGTCTGGGATTGTTCATGTTGTATGTGCTCAACTCATGGATACTCTTCGAACATGCATATTGACAACATCAACTGGCATACGCTGACCGCCGATGAAGTCGCCCTGCGTCTGGAGACGACTCCGAACGGCCTTAGCCAGGAGCATGCAGCCCAACGGCTGGTGCACTTCGGCGCAAATGAATTAAAGGAAAAGCGCGCGCGTTCACCGTGGCGCATGCTGCTCGAACAGTTTTCCGATTTCATGATCATCGTGCTGATTGTCGCGGCAATCATTTCCGGCGTTGTCGGCGATGTGGAAGACACCTTTGCGATCATCGTCATCGTGATCCTGAATGCAGTGATCGGATTCGTCCAGGAATACAGGGCGGAGCGCGCAATGGCCGCGCTTAAACAGATGGCTGCGGTAAGCGCGCGCGTGATGCGCGACGGACGTATCGAAACCGTCACTGCCGCTGAACTTGTCCCAGGCGACATGGTGCTGCTGGAAGCCGGTAACGTGGTGCCTGCCGATCTGCGCATCATCGAAACGGCGCGGCTCAAGATAGACGAGTCGGCACTCACCGGCGAATCTGTTTCCGTAGAAAAACAGATCGCCGCCATTTCCGCAATCGACGCTCCCCTGGGCGACCGCCTTAACATGGCATACAAAGGCACCACCGTCGTTTATGGGCGCGGAAACGGATTGGTGACGGCTACCGGTATGAATAGCGAGCTGGGCAAGATCGCTGCACTGCTGAGTGATGACACGGAAATCAAGACCCCGCTGCAACAGCGTCTGGCGCGCTTCGGCAAGCGCCTGGCCAT
>DIYV01000125.1:47750-67682 GCA_002429165.1 Gallionella sp. UBA6045
TGCGCGGCGAACCGCTGCTGCTGATGTTCATGACTGCGATCAGCCTGGCCGTGGCGGCCATACCCGAGGCGCTGCCTGCAGTGGTGACGATCTCGCTGGCTCTGGGCGCGCGCAAGATGGTCAGGCAGCACGCCCTGATCCGCCGCTTGCCGGCAGTGGAAACGCTGGGCTCGGTGAGCTACATCTGCTCGGACAAGACCGGCACCCTTACCCAGAACAAAATGAAAGTGACGGCGATTTACGCCGACGATGCATTGCACAAAACCTGGCCCGTCAGCGGTGAGCCCTGGGCCACGCTGCTGCAAGCGCTGGCACTGAGCAACGATGCACACTTCGACCATCAAGGCAAGACGCGCGGCGAACCGACCGAGGCAGCGCTGCTGCATGCCGCACAGGCAGCGGGTTACGACAAAGCATTGCTGGAGCAGGAAGCGCCGCGCCTGCTGGAGCTGCCGTTCGATGCCGAGCGCAAGCGCATGACTACTTTGCATCGAGCGGGCGCTGAGGTGATCGCCTACACCAAGGGCTCGCCGGAAACTGTCCTGCCATTATGCGTGAGCAAGCTGTGCGGCAGCGGCGAACACGCCATTGACCGCGAAATGCTGTTGCGGCAGGCGGAAGCGATGGCTTCAGACGGGCTGCGCGTGCTTGCCTTTGCCTGCCGGCGCTGGGCCAAATTACCAGATGGGCTGCCAGACGGGGCACCCAATGTTGCTGTTGAAACAGACTTGATATTTCTCGGCTTTACCGGATTGATCGACCCGCCGCGCAGCGAAGTGAAAGAAGCGGTGGCGCAGTGCAGGTCGGCTGGCATCACGCCGGTGATGATCACCGGCGATCATCCAGCGACCGCGCGCGCCATTGCGCGCGAACTCGGCATTCTTGCAGATGCAGATGGGGCCGACGGCGGAGGCCGAGTGATGACCGGAGCCGAGTTGGCGCTGCTCGATCAGGCAGCCTTCGAGGCCAAAGTGGAACAGGTGCGGGTTTACGCGCGCGTCGACCCGGCGCAGAAGATCAGGATCGTAAAGGCATTGCAGGACAAGGGTGCTGTGGTGGCGATGACCGGCGACGGCGTCAACGACGCGCCGGCCCTGAGAGCCGCCAACATCGGCATCGCGATGGGCAAGGGCGGCACCGACGTGGCGCGCGAGGCGGCGCACATGGTGCTGCTCGACGACAACTTCGCCACCATCGTGCACGCGGTGCGCCACGGCCGCCGCCTCTACGACAACATCCGAAAATTCATCCGCTACGGGGTGACCACCAATTCCGCAGAGATATGGACCATCTTTCTCGCGCCGTTTTTGGGTCTGCCTATCCCGCTGCTGCCCATTCATATTTTGTGGATCAATCTGGTCACCGACGGTCTGCCCGCGCTCGCTCTCACAGCCGAACCCGCCGAGCGCGGCATCATGCGCCGCCCGCCGCGCCCGATGCAGGAAAGCATCTTCGCGCACGGCATGTGGCAACACATGCTATGGATGGGCTTGCTGATGGCGGCACTCACGCTGCTCACCCAGGCGTGGGCCTTTCGCACCGGCCATGCGCACTGGCAGACCATGGTGTTCACCGTGCTGACCTTGACCCAGCTCGTCCACGTGATGGCGATACGCTCGGAAAAAGAATCGCTGTTCACCATCGGGTTACTTTCCAACCGTCCGATGGCGTTGGCCCTGCTCGTCACATTCTTTTTGCAAATGGCGACCATTTACGTGCCGGCGCTTCATCCCATATTCAAAACCGAAGCGCTCGACATCGGCGAACTGGCGGCATGCCTGGTGATTTCCGGCGTTGTGCTGCTGGCGGTGGAATTTGAAAAATGGCTGGTGCGGAGGGAATGGATCTATCGCACCTCATGACAGTCATATTGAAATTTCCGACCAGTGTTAATCAGATACAGGCCTATGCGCTAAACGAATCCAATCCCGAAAATTTGAATCGGGCGGATCACGTTTCGGAACTGCACGGTGAACGGGTAGAATGCATTGCGTTGGCAGTATTGCCTGAGTGGCTTGCCTGAATGATTTTCCGCGGAGACATACTGATGAAACGCTTAATTCTGTTGATATCCATGCTTTTCATGCCGCTGATGGCGCACGCCGCGGAGGGTGTCACGCGTCTCGATCTGACCAGTAACTGGGTAGGTATCACCTCCGCGGTGTTGTTCTTTATCGCTTACCTGGCGGTGATGGCCGAGGAATTTACGCTGTTGCGCAAATCCAAGCCGGTGATGCTGGCGGCCGGGATCATCTGGGCACTGATCGCCTGGTATTATCAGGCGCATGACATACCGCACCTGGTCGAAACTGCGCTGCGCCACAATCTGGAAGAGTATGCGGAACTGATGCTGTTCCTGATCGTTGCGATGACTTACATCAACGCGATGGAAGAGCGTAATGTGTTCGAGGCACTGAGGTCCTGGCTGATCAGTAAAGGGTTCAGTTATCGTGTGCTGTTCTGGGTGACGGGTTGGATCGCCTTCTTCCTTTCGGGTCTGGCAGACAATCTGACAACTGCATTGCTGATGGGTGCGGTGGTCGTGGCGGTTGGACATGGCAACCGCAAATTTGTGGTGTTGGGTTGCATCAATCTGGTCATAGCGGCCAACGCCGGCGGGGCATTTTCCCCTTTCGGCGATATCACCACGCTGATGGTCTGGCAGAAGAACATCATTGCAAGCAACGGGCCGGTCGGTTTCTGGACATTCTTCTATCTGCTCATACCCGCCATGGTGAATTTCGTCGTGCCGGCGGTGGTCATGCATCTTTTTGTGCCGTTCGGGAAACCCGAAGGTGGCGGCGCGATGGTCAGGATGAAACGCGGTGCGTTGCCTATCGTCGCCTTGTTCATGTCCACCATCGCGCTGGCGGTAAGTTTCCACAGCAAGCTTGGATTGCCGCCCGTGATCGGCATGCTGACCGGCATGGGGGTGCTGAAATTCTATGCCTTCTATCTCAGGATAACCACCAGCGGGCGGGCGCAGGCCCATGCTTCCGAAATCGGCAGCCCGGCGGCATTTGACATTTACCGCGAGGTGGCTCGCTCGGAGTGGGATACGTTATTTTTCTTCTATGGAGTAGTGATGTGCGTGGGCGGGCTCGGTTTCATCGGCTATCTCGGCATGATTTCGCAAATCATTTACGTCGACTGGGGCGCCACCAATGCCAATATCGCCATAGGCGCGATCTCTGCGGTGGTGGATAACATCCCGGTGATGTTCGCGGTGTTGACCATGCAACCCGACATGTCTGTCGGGCAATGGTTGCTGGTGACATTGACTGCCGGGGTAGGCGGTTCGCTGCTGTCGATCGGCTCCGCGGCGGGCGTGGCGTTGATGGGACAGGCGCGCGGTGTCTACACCTTCTTCGGCCATTTGAAATGGACACCGGTGATCGCGCTGGGTTACGCGGCCAGCATAGCAACGCATATGGCGCTCAATCATGCTTTGTTTTGAGCGCCGTTTATGCAGATCAAGCAGAAATGAACAATAACTTTGGAGACATCCACTGATGAACCGCCTTGCCCTTTTGATATTCCTGCTGTTCATGCCACTGCTGGCTTTTGCCTCGGAGGGTATCGAACGTCTCGATCTGACCAATAGCTGGGTGGGTATCACCTCAGTGGTGCTGTTCTTTATCGCCTATCTGGCGGTGATGGCCGAGGAATTCACCCATCTGCGCAAATCCAAGCCGGTGATGCTGGCAGCCGGAATCATCTGGGCGCTGATCGCATGGTACTACCAGTCGCACGACATGCCGCACATGGTCGAAACGGCGCTGCGCCACAATCTGGAAGAGTACGCCGAACTGATGCTGTTCCTGATCGTCGCGATGACTTACATCAATTCGATGGACGAGCGCAATGTGTTCGAGGCGCTGAGGTCCTGGCTGATACACAAGGGGTTCGGTTATCGCACCCTGTTCTGGGTGACGGGGATTCTGGCGTTTTTTATTTCATCGGTCGCGGACAACATGACCACGGCACTGCTGATGGGAGCGGTCGTGATGGCTGTCGGGCATGGCAACCGGAAATTTGTGGTGCTGGGATGCATCAATCTGGTCATCGCGGCCAACGCCGGCGGGGCATTCTCTCCGTTCGGCGATATCACCACGCTGATGGTCTGGCAAAAGAACATCATCGCCAGTAACGGGGCGATCGGCTTCTGGACATTCTTCTATCTGTTCATCCCCGCGTTTGTGAATTTTGCCGTGCCGGCCGCGATCATGTATTTCTTTGTTCCCGATGAAAAACCCGCAACCGGCGGGGCGACGGTCAGGATGAAACCGGGTGCGCTTGTCATCGTTGCCTTGTTCATGTTCACCATCGCACTCGCGGTTGGTTTCCATAGTTTTCTTCAGTTGCCGCCGGTGATCGGCATGCTGACCGGATTGAGTCTGCTGAAGTTCTATGCATACTTTTTGAAAACCGCCGACAAACGCTTCCGCTCGGGTTATTCGTCAGGTGAAAACATCGGCAGCCCGGTTGCATTTGACATATACCGTGAAGTGGCGCGTGCAGAATGGGATACCCTGTTCTTCTTCTACGGGGTGGTAATGTGTGTGGGCGGGCTCGGGTTTGTCGGCTATCTGGCCATGACCTCGCATGCGATCTATGGCGGATGGGGGGCAACCAACGCCAACATCGCCATCGGCCTGATCTCCTCTGTAGTAGACAATATCCCGGTGATGTTTGCGGTGTTGACCATGCAGCCCGATATGTCCATCGGACAATGGCTTTTGGTGACAATGACTGCCGGGGTGGGCGGTTCGCTGCTGTCGATCGGCTCCGCGGCGGGCGTGGCATTGATGGGACAGGCACGCGGTGTCTATACCTTTTTCGGGCACCTGAAATGGACACCGGTGATCGCGCTGGGCTATGCGGCCAGCATCGCCGTGCACCTGTTGATTAACCACACTTTGTTCTGATGTCGCGGTGAGGGTCGTGACGCGAATTCAGGACCGGCAGTTTGGGCTTGACGCGGCACTGCCACTGCACATAAAATTCCCGACCATTTAATTAAGGTAATAACGCCATGAGCACAGATATCCAGCAACGTATCAAAGAACAAGTCACCACACATCCGGTGGTGCTGTATATGAAAGGCAATCCGCAGGCTCCGCAGTGCGGATTTTCCGCCAACGCCGTGCGCATACTCAACGCGCTGGGCGTGAAGGAGTTATTCACGGTGGACGTGTTGCAAGACCCGGAGATCCGTCAGGGTGTCAAGGATTACGCCAACTGGCCGACTGTTCCTCAACTGTATATCAAGGGTGAATTTGTCGGCGGCTCCGACATCATGACCGAGATGTACCAGAGCGGGGAACTCAAAGAGTTGCTGACTGACTAGTCCGAAGGTCTTTCGCATTTCGGCAGTTCGGTTTCGAAATTCTGCGTCCCCCGTTTCAGCCTTGAAGCTATCCCTGCCACGTTGCACGCGGCAGGGATAGCGAGCTGCCTGGGAATCGTTCTCATTGAGATGATCCTCCATCCTGCTGTCACAAGCGCACGAAACTTTTGCTTGCCATGAAATCTCGGCAACACGGCAAGGCTGAAGCAGCTAAAATATTAGCGCGCGCCATGTTGCTCAGTGCCCCCCTGTGCTACAGTTGCACTGTAATCATGGAATAGATTTATTGCCAGCGGTGGAGATTCAAAGTCTCCAGGGTTGGAATAAGGGGGAGTGATGCATTTTGAAACCGGATCAGTGATCAGCCGATGAAAGAGATAAGGCAAGAGCAAGCCTTCGAAGAAAAACCACAACTGCATCCACAACCACAACCACATCCACATCCACATCCTCTTGAGGCGGCGGATCTGCTGGTTGCCTATCTGGAACAAATCGGTGTCGAGTTTGTATTCGGTGTGCCCGGTGGCGCCATCGAACCGCTGTACAACGCGCTGGCGCGCAGTTCACGACGTGGCGGGCCGCGCCCGATCGTCGCGCGGCATGAAACGGGGGCTGCTTTCATGGCCGATGGCTACGCTCGTGAATCGGGCAAGCTCGGTGTGTGCTGTGCCACTTCAGGTCCGGGGGCCACCAATCTCATCACCGGCGTGGCTTGCGCTTATGAAAACGAGATTCCAATGCTGGTCATCACCGGCCAGCCCTCGTTGCGTTTGTTGGGCCGGGGGGCGTTGCAGGAATCATCCGGTGCCGGCATAGACACAGTTTCCATGTTCCGTACCTGCACACGCTACAGCGCGCTGATATCCCATCCGGATCAACTGGAAAGACAACTGACCAATGCACTACTGGGTGCGTACCAGCCGACACCCGGCCCGGTTCACCTCAGCATTCCGATGGATGTACTGCGCTCGACGATGAAAAGCGGGCCGGCCTATGATCTGGCACATCTGCTCAAGCCGTTGACCGCTGTTGATGACACGGCGGTGCGCGAACTGCAGACGCTATTGGCGCAGACCAAGAAGTTGGTGGTGCTGATCGGTAGCAGTTGCGGCGAAGCCATTGACCTCATCATCGAGTTGGTGGAAAGGATGGGCGGGGTCTTCGTGGTCACACCCGATGCCAAAGGATTTATCAGTCCTCGTCACCCTTTGTACCGTGGTGTGTTTGGTTTTGCCGGCCACCGCTCCGCTGTGGCAGCGGTTGAAGATAAGGCAGTGGACCTGATTCTGGTAGTCGGTTCCAATCTGAGTGAGTGGACCAGCAACGGCTGGAGCGAAGCTGTGCTGAACAACCGGCTGGTGCATATTGATTCCTTCGAGGCACACCTGGCACGCTCCCCGATGGCGCGCCTGCATGTACGCGGGGATATACGCCCGGTGTTCGAACGGCTGCTGCGAACGCTGCGCAGAGAAGGTCAGGAAGAGATTTCCGTTGGAGAAAAGCGAAAATTCAAAAAGGTTTCTGTTGACGATCTGTTCAAGCCCGCGTCCGTCGACGCACCCATCAAACCGCAGTATTTGATGCGCGAACTCGGCTGGCGCAGCCCTCCCGATGCGCGCTTCCTGACCGATACCGGCAACAGCACGATCTGGGCGATCCATGATCTGGCCATGCATGACCACGAACCCAGCACAGGAGGCTGGATGCGCGTCACGATGAATTTCGCCCCGATGGGCTGGGCTATCGGCGGCGCGGTCGGTACCGCGCTGGCGAATCGTGCAGTGCCGGTAGTCTGCATTACCGGCGATGGCAGTCTGCTGATGAATGGCCAGGAAATGACCGTGGCACTGACCGAAAAACTCACCGTGCTGTTCGTGATACTCAATGATGCGGCATTGGGCATGGTGAAGTTCGGTCAGCGTATGGCGGGTGCCGAGCAGGTGGCCTTCGAATTGCCAGCGGTCGATTTCAAAATGATGGCCGAATCCATGGGCATCCGGGGTCATGTGATACGCACCGCCGAGGACCTTGACAATCTCGATCTCGATGCGATCATGCACCATCCCGGCCCGACTGTGCTGGATGTGCGTGTTGACAAGGAAGAGGCACCACCGATGGAATTGAGGCTCAGAACATTAGGACGATGAGATAAATATGGAAGTTATACACACACGCATCTGGCAGGAAGAAACCGAACCCGACAACGCATTTGCGGCACTGTCCTGTCACTGTCACGGCTACGATGTCTATGGTGACCTGCTGTCCAATGCCAGCTGGATCGAGTACCTATTTCTGTTATTTCGCGGCGAAGCGCCCACAGTACAACAAACCAAGTTGTTGGAGGGATTGGCCATCGCATTGGCAAACCCGGGACCGCGCGATGCCGCGGTACATGCGGCGATGTGCGGCGGGGTCGGCGGTTCGACCTCGGCATCTTGTTTGATGGCGGCGCTTGGGGTGGGTGCGGGCGCATCCGGCGGCGCGCGTGAAGTGTTCAATGCGATGCAGGACTGGCAAGTGCGTGGCACCGATCTGGCATTGTGGCAATCAGGGCTGGGCGTAAAGCCGGTGGACGATCCGGCGGATGTCTGGCCGGCTGCCGGTCATCCGGCAGGCTTCGATCCTTATGGCGTGCGCTGTACCACACCGGTATTACAAACGTTGGCACATCTCGCCGCGCTGGATTGCGCACCGTCGCTGTCCTGGCTGCAGGCTAACCGGATAGCATTGGAAACCGCCGCCGGGCTGCCTCTGGCAATGTCCGGCCTAGCAGCGGCTGCCTTGCGCGATCTCGGTTGCACCCCGGAGCAGGGTGAGATGCTGCATTTGTTGCTGCGGCTTCCGGGCGCCGCAGTACATGCATTGGAGCAACGCGATACTGGCTACAAGAACTTTCCATTTTTCCAGATCGAACTGGAAAACGACCCTGGCCCAGCAAGCACCGGTCACAATCAGAATGTAGAGAATAGTGTTGGAGAAAAGACATGAATGGGCCACAAATACTGGAAGAACATGTTGGACGGTTGGTTACAAGCATGGGAGCATTTTTTCCCGGCGAGCGCATTGTATTTCGCGGCCAAGATCTATTTGACTCGCTCGGCGATTTTGATTGGTTGGAACTTTATTTGTTCGGTATCACTGGCCGTCGTTATACCCCGCAACAAGTACGGGTCCTTCACTCACTCTTCACACATAATAGCTTTCCTGATCCCCGGCTGTGGAACAATCGTGTTGCAGCACTGGCAGGCACAGCGCGTAGCACAGGTGCGTTAGGCATCGCTGCTGCGATAGCTGTTTCAGAGGCAAAGATTTATGGTGGTGCTTCACAAATACGTTGTTGTGAATTTTTGACGCGCGCAAAAAAGATGGTGGACGACGGGGCAGACTTGGAAGCGTTGGTGCGCAAAGAAATAAAAGAAAAACGCGGTATCGGGGGTTACGGGCGGCCAATTGTTTCGACAGATGAGCGCATCGCGCCAATCATGAAAGTTGTACGTGAACAGGGTCTGGAAGGTGGTCCGTATCTCAAGCTCGCATTTGAAGTGGAACGCATTCTGCTACAAGGACGCTGGCGCTGGCATATGAATAGCGTTGGGCTTACGGCAGCACTGTGTGCCGATTTCGGTATGAGTCCGCGCGAGTACAATTTAGGGGCGGTACCCGTTTTTCTTGCCGGCATGCCGCCATGTTATCTGGATGCAGCGGAAAAACCGGAAGGTACGTTGTTTCCGCTGCCTTGCAGTGTGCTGTCGTACGAAGGAGTAGCCCGACGTCAGTGGCGTGCCGCAAAACCTGTTGTTCCGACTGATGAAAGCAATATCTGACACAATGGCGTGCACTAGATATCTGAATATTGTGCAGACAGAAGTGTAAAGAGGGAGTCATCATGAAAACAACCATAGTGCGGCTAATCCTCGTGTTACTGATAGCGGCCTGGACCGTTAGCAGCTATGCCGCGTCACAGTCTGAGGAAGATGAACTGGCGCTGGCCTATGGCGACAAATCCTTCGTTTCGATCGCCACCGGTTCTCGCCAACCAATTGCGCGGGCACCATCCGTTGCGTCCGTGATCACTGCAGAGGATATTCAAGCTATTGGTGCAGCTGATCTGGACGAAGTGCTGGAAACCGTGCCTGGCTTGCATGTATCGCGTTCGCCGATCGGCTACAACCCAATTTATACCATACGCGGCATCGACACACAGTACAATCCAGAAGTGCTGATGCTGGTGAATGGGATCCCTATCACGGGTGCGTATTTTGGCAACCGGTCACAAACTTGGGGCGGCATGCCGGTGGAGAACATCGCGCGCATCGAGGTGATACGAGGGCCCGGTTCGGCGCTATACGGTGCCGATGCTTTTGCCGGCGTGATCAATATTATCACCAAGACTGCCGCCGATATTGAGGCTAGCCAACTTGGTTTGCGAGTTGGTTCGTTCAACAGCCGCGATGCCTGGTTGCAATATGGTGGCAATACGCATGGTATCGATACCGCGGCTTACCTTAGGGTGGGTCACACCGACGGTCAGCATCAGATAATTGCTGGGGATGCGCAGTCATTGTTTGACTCTATAACTGGCACTTCTGCTTCACTCGCACCGGGGCCGGTCAACCTTGGTGTGGATGCCATTGATGGTCGCATCGACCTGTCGCGCAACAAATTGCGGCTGCGCGCCGGATTTCAGCAGCGCAGCAACGGAGAGTCAGGTGCTGGAGTTGCGTCGGCACTGGATCCTGTGGGGATAAATTATGGCGAACGCGTCAACACCGACCTGACCTATCAGGATGCGAATTTTGCCCCCAATCTGGATGTAACTGCACAGGCCAGCTATTTATACATCACCGAGCAATCCAATCTGACGCTATTTCCGCCGGGAACAAATTTTGGTTTAGGGGCGTTTCCCAACGGCGTGATCGGCAATCCCGACAAGTGGGAGCGCCACCTGCGTTTCAACCTCGCCGCTGTTTATTCCGGATTGCAGAGCCACAAGCTTCGTTTCGGTGTTGGCACCCAGAATGATAATTTGTACAAAACCCAGGAATCCCGGAATTACAACTTGGTTTTAGGTCCGCTCGGGTACGCTCCGGCACCACTGCCGGGCGGGTTGACGGACATGACCGCGACTGACATTTTTATGACGCCACATTCCCGCCGCGTGAACTATGCCTATGCGCAGGACGAATGGAATTTTACCCGCGACTGGTACCTGACCGCCGGAGTGCGCAACGACCAGTATTCGGATTTTGGGGGCACGACCAACCCGCGTCTGGCGCTGGTATGGGATACCGCTTACAACCTGACCAGCAAGCTGCTCTATGGACAGGCGTTTCGTCCTCCATCCTTTGCAGAGCTCTATAACATCAATAATCCGGTAGCGCAGGGCAATCCCAACCTGAAACCGGAAACCAACCAGTCTGTGGAGCTTGCTTTTGCCTGGCAAACGACCAGCGCATTGCAGGCCAACCTGAACCTGTTTCGTTACCAGATGAAGGATATTCTGCGTTTCGTGCAGGATCCGAGTACCGGTATATCGACCGCGCAGAATGCCGGGCAGCAGCACGGTCAGGGCATGGAAGTGGAACTGGTCTGGGATGCGGCTGCCAATCTGCGGCTGTCGGGCAATTATGCGATGCAACATTCGATCGATGAAACCACCAATCAGGATGCCGGCAATGCGCCGCGAAATCATGTCTATGCGCGCGCCGACTGGCGCTTTATGCCGCGTTGGACGCTGGACACACAGCTCAACTACGTCGCCGATCGCAAGCGCGAACCGGGGGATACCCGTCCGCCCATCGCCGATTACCATACCGTGGACCTCACGCTGCGCAGCAATAATGAGAGCGGAGATTGGGCTTATTCATTCAAGGTACTTAACCTGTTCGGTGCAGATGCGCGCGAGCCGTCTCCTTCACCGGGATTTATTCCCTATGACTTGCCGGTGGATCCGCGTGCGTTCCGCGTCGAGTTGACCCATCAGCTCTGATGGACAATACCCCGACATTTCTGCCGGGCATACACGTTCTCTCCGGATGTGCTGAATTCAAATGCAGGACGTTCGCGCTTTTGCGCGGAGTCATGCTACTGATTCTCGCTGCACTGACCGTTACATCACCGGCATCGGCAGCCG
This sequence comes from Gallionella sp. UBA6045, assembly GCA_002429165.1. Classification (GTDB taxonomy): domain Bacteria; phylum Pseudomonadota; class Gammaproteobacteria; order Burkholderiales; family Gallionellaceae; genus Gallionella. The sequence continues at coordinate 59,234 of DIYV01000125.1, forward strand.
AAGAAATTCCGATCGCTGTTATCTATCCCGATATCGGTGAGCCATATCGGCAAATATTCACCGAAATAATTTCAGGCATAGAAGACAAGGTCGGCGCACCGGTAGCGAATTATCCGGTGCACCCAGGCACGGATATTGGTACGCTGAAAACCAGTCTGAACCGCCATAATATCAAGGTGGTCATCGCACTGGGTCGGCAGGGCATGAAAACGGCACAGATGTTGAACAATCATATCAGGGTGGTGGTGGGTGGCGTGCTGACAATGCCTGAGAACGGGTTGGACGAGCAGCCGGTGATCAGCCTGACGCCGGATCCCGCGCTGTTGTTCGCGCGAATGAAGGCGCTAATGCCGTCCATGAAGCGTGTGTTCGTTGTCTATGACCCGGCTGTCAATGGCTGGCTGATGACATTGGCCGAATCATCCGCTCGTGCCCTGGGACTGGAATTGGTGGCTTACAAGGCGCAGAATCTGCGCAGGGCGGTCGGATTTTACCAGCAAATTTTTTCACAAGCCGACGGTCGCAGCGATGCGCTGTGGTTGCCCCAGGACCCAACCACGGTAGAAGATAGTTCGATCCTGCCTTTGGTGCTGCAGGAGTCGTGGAATAGTAACCTCGCCGTTTTCTCCAGCAATTTCGGCTATGTCCGGCGCGGTGTGCTGTTTTCGCTATATCCTGACAACGCGGGGCTGGGCAAAAGTCTTGCCGGCTTGGCTCAGGATATTTTGGTAACGGGTGACTATAAAAAGCACGGTTTGATGCCTTTGCGCGATGTGAAAAGTGCCGTCAATTCGCGCACGGCCAAGCACTTGGGGATCAATCCAAACCGCTTGCAGAGTTTCAACAAGATTTTTCCGGAGCAATAAATTCAGTTATCCATGAAGAAGATTGTCAACGAATTTCTGCAGAACCTGACTTTCAGGCGTCAGCTTGGCATCATGATCACGCTCGGGATTCTGTTGCTGGCGTTATGTTCCTCGCTGGTGGGTTCGTGGCAGAGCAACGAGCGGGTGCGCGCCAACCTGCTTGAGCAGGGCCAGCACATTACCGAGAGTCTGGCCCGCCAGAGCACCTTGGCGCTGATTTACGCATCGGCCGATAATGCCGCCGAGGCTGTGAAAGCCACCATGGCTTTTCCCGGCGTGATCGGTGTGGAAATCCGCGATGTCAAAAAACACGCATTGTTGACACGCGGCAGCACCGGTTTTGGCGAATTTAACACTGCATTCAATCCTGCCAATTCGCAGGCTAGCGCAGTTCTGGATCAGGAAAACGGGTATGCCTGGCGCTTTGTTGCCCCGGTATATACGCAACCTTCCGCCGAATCGCCTTTCAATGTGCAGACGGCCCAGCCCGAGTTGCTCGGTTATGTTTCGGTGGTGATGAGCAAGGCGGCGCTTGCCCGGACAACGACCGACATTTTTATCGTCAACATGGCCACATCGTTTTCCTTCGCGCTGCTGTTCCTGTTTATGACCCGCATTCTGACCAATCGCATGACGCGACCGCTCAACCAGCTGTCGGACAGCATGGGGCGCGCGAAAGCTGGCGAATCGGAAGTGCGAGCCGTGCTCACCGGACCCAAGGATATCGCCGATATGGCCCATGCCTTCAACAGCATGATGGCGGTGCTGGAAGAGCGCGAAGCGGCTTTGAGCGTTGCCGCGATTGCATTCGAGATCGAGGAAGGCATGATCGTGACTGACAGCGACGGGGTGATCCTCAGGGTCAACCGTGTTTTCACGATACTGTCCGGCTACAGCGCAGATGAAGCGATCGGCAACAATTTGAGCATGATCAAGTCTGATCGCGATGATGCCGGGTTCTACCCGCGTATGCTGGAAGTTCTGTATCGCGACAATTATTGGCAGGGTGAAATCTGGAACCGCCGCAAGAACGGGGAAAACTACCCGGAATGGCTGACCATTACCGCCGTTGTCGGCAAAGACGGCAGTATCACGAATTATATTTGCGCGTTTTTTGACATCACCGAACGCAAGCAGGCCGAAGAAAAGATCCACAACCTGGCTTTTTATGACCCGCTCTGTCAATTGCCCAACCGGCGGCTGCTGTTTGACCGCCTTCATCAGGCAGTCACAACCAGCGCGCGCAACAAGAGTTGTGCCGGTCTGCTGTTCATCGATCTCGATAATTTCAAGATATTGAATGACACCAGAGGACACGATATCGGTGATATGCTGTTGATCGAGGTGGGTCACCGGCTGCGCGCTTGCATACGCGAGAGCGATACGCTGGCGCGTTTGGGCGGGGATGAGTTCGTGGTGTTATTGGAGGGGTTGAGCACAGACAGAAGTGAAGCAGCGGTACAGGCTCGGGAAGTGGGCGAAAAAATGCTCAACGACATTCACCTGCCCTACATGCTCGATAATGTCGAGCATTACAGCACGGCTAGCATAGGCATATCCCTGTTCGCCAATTACCGGCAGAATCTTGATGATCTGCTCAAGCAGGCCGACACGGCGATGTATGCGGCAAAAAAGGCCGGGCGCAACACCCTGCGCTTCTTCGATCCGGCAATGCAGGAAGCGCTGGAAATGCGCAGCCAGCTTGAAGTCGCAATTCGGAAATCGCTGCCAAAAGACGAGTTCAAGCTGTTTTACCAGATGCAGGTTGATGTCAATCTTCGCCCGGTTGGTGCAGAGGCACTCATACGCTGGGATCACCCGGAACAGGGCCTGATCTTCCCGGACAAATTCATTCCTATTGCGGAAGATACCGGGCTGATATTGCCGCTGGGCCAGTGGGTATTGCAGGCGGCTTGTGCGCAAATCAAGGAATGGGAGAGCAGTCCGATTACCCGCGAATTGTCGCTGGCAGTCAACGTCAGTGCGAGGCAGTTCCGCCAGCCGGATTTTGTAAAACAGGTGAGCGACATAATCGCGCAAAGTCTGATCAATCCCGCCCGCTTCAAGATTGAGCTGACCGAGAGCACGGTGCTCGATAACGTCGCTGACACGATCACCAAGATGCATGCATTGAAAAATATCGGTGTCCACTTCTCGATGGATGATTTTGGCACGGGATATTCTTCGCTGGCGTATCTGACCCAATTGCCGCTCGACCAATTGAAGATCGACAAGTCATTCGTTCACAACATCGGAACAAAATCCACTGATGCGACGATCATTCAAACCATTATCGGCATGGCCCATAATCTGGGCATTGAGGTGATTGCAGAAGGCGTGGAAACCTATGCCCAACGGGATTTTCTTGCGGAAGCGGGATGCATGCTCTACCAGGGGTATCTGTTCGGCCGTCCCGTCCCGTTGAAGGCATTTAATGCCTCGCTGATATAACCGGAACTGCAAGATTGCATCGTGAACTTTTGCGCTGATGAATGCGCGATGCGATCTGATGGATCAATGCTGCAGGCAGAAAAAATTGAAGTTAATTCGTGAGGCTGGCACGCGCCCGCGCGATTGCCGCTTCGACTTGCTGCGGCGCGGTTCCGCCAATGTGGTTGCGGCTGGCGAGCGAGCCTTCCAGCGACAAAACCTGGTACACATCCTCGCCGATATGCGTTGAAAACTGCTGCAACTCGGCAAGGCTGATGGCGCTCAAATCGCAGCCGCGCTGTTCGGCGAAGCGCACTGCGACAGCCACGGTTTCATGGGCATCGCGGAACGGCACGCCCTTTTTCACCAGATAGTCGGCCAGGTCGGTAGCGGTGGCGTAGCCCTGCAAGGCCGCATCGCGCATGGCTTCCGGCTTGACCTTTATGCCGGCAATCATGTCCGCGTAGATGCGCAAAGTCTGCGTCAGCGTTTCCACCGTGTCGAACAGCGGTTCCTTGTCTTCCTGGTTGTCCTTGTTGTAAGCAAGGGGCTGGCCCTTCATCAGCGTGAGCAGCGCGACCAGATGACCGTTCACGCGCCCGGTCTTGCCGCGCACCAGTTCCGGCACATCGGGATTCTTTTTTTGCGGCATGATGGACGAGCCGGTACAGAAGCGGTCGGCGATGTCGATGAAGCCGAAACGCGGGCTCATCCACAGTATCAGTTCTTCGGAGAAGCGCGACAGATGCGTCATGACCAGCGCGGCGCAAGCGGTGAATTCGATGGCGAAGTCGCGATCGGAAACCGCATCCAGCGAGTTTTCACACACGCCGTCAAAGCCGAGCAGCTCCGCAACGTATTCGCGCTTGATCGGATAACTGGTCCCGGCCAGAGCCGCCGCGCCCAGCGGCAGGCGGTTCACGCGCTTGCGGCAATCGCGCAGGCGTTCCGCGTCGCGTTTGAGCATCTCGAAATAGGCCATCAGGTGATGCGCGAAGCTGATCGGCTGTGCGACCTGCAAATGGGTGAAGCCGGGCATGATGGTGTGGGTATGCTGCCCGGCAAGGTCGAGCAGCACGCTTTGCAATGCCTTGATCAGCCCGAGCAGTTCATCTACCGCATGGCGCAGGTACAGCCTGATATCTGTCGCAACCTGATCGTTGCGCGAACGTCCGGTGTGCAGCCGTTTCCCCGCATCACCAACCAGTGCGGTGAGACGCTTCTCGATGTTGAGGTGCACGTCTTCCAGATCAAGCGACCAGACGAATTCGCCGCTGATGATTTCATTTTCGACTTGCGCAAGGCCGCGCTTGATGTCGTTCAAGTCAGGTGTGGCGATGATGCCGCAGGCCGCCAGCATTTGCGCATGCGCCAGCGATCCCTGAATGTCGAACATGGCGAGCTTGTGGTCGAAGCCGACCGACGCGGTGTAGCGTTTAACCAATTCTGCCACCGGTTCAGCGAATCGTCCCGACCAGGTATCTTTGTCTTGCATTGCCGCCCCCACTTGTCCCAAAATGAAGCATCGAAAACTCAAGGTTTTCCCGCCATGAATAAGGCGCTAAGTATAAGACAAAATGCCAGGCAGGATGGATTGCCGAACTTTCGCAATCTTGGCACCCTGTTGCGCATTCTGATAATCAGTAACGGACTGGCATTGATGCAGGCAATACTGCTGGCGAACAGCTGGACGGGTGTGGCGCGGCATATGATGCAGATCAACACGCTGCTGACACCGGTGATGTTTTCTGCTCTGTTGCTGCTATGGGTAGCGCAACCGTGGTTAAACCGGATGGCCTACCGTCGCGGCACGGTGGCTGTGACCGGACTGGTGGTTGTGCTGACGCTGTCCATTTATTATTTCGGCGGCGAGTTATACCGTCCGCCCGAGAGCGTTGACAGCTATTTCGATTTGATGCGTTGCGGGTTGCTCAGTGCGGGTGTGTGCGGTATTTTGCTGCTGTATTTCCGGCTGCGCTCGAGAGTGTTGTCGCGAGCCTTGAGCGATGCCCGTTTGCAGGTATTGCGTGCGCGCATTCGTCCGCATTTTCTGTTCAATACGATCAATGCCGTGCTTGGTATCGTGCGTGCCCAACCCAAACAGGCGGAAACAGCGCTGGAAGACATGGCTGATTTGTTTCGCATGGCGATGTCGGATGCCCATGATCTCGTGCCGCTGGGCCGGGAAATTCAGCTGAGCAAACAATATGTGGCATTGGAGCAAATGCGGATGGGTGACCGGCTGCGCGTGGATTGGCAAATTCAGGACGTTCCTGATGACGTGCTGATTCCGCCGCTGTTGTTGCAACCTTTGCTGGAGAATGCCGTTTATCACGGTATAGAGCCATTATCCCGGGGTGGCAGCATCAGTGTCGCGTTGCGCCGCAACGGCGATCAATTGCATCTCATGGTGGAAAATCCATGCCCGGTTCGTGCCGATGTGCCGCATAAAGGCAACCTGATCGCATTGCGCAACATCCGCGAGCGGCTGGATCTGCTTTTTGATGTCGAGGCGAGCTATCAGGTCGAAAGCGGCAAGGACTTCTACCGTGTGGAAATCATTTTTCCGTATGTATCCCGTGCAAAGGAGCGACCATCACCATGAACGACATCGAGCTGGCTTTGCGTGTTTTTATTGTGGATGACGAACCGCCTGCACGCAATCGGCTGCGCGATCTGCTGAATGATTGCAGCGGGCAGCTGGCCCTGGAGGTGGTTGGCGAAGCGGGCAATGGCCGGGAAGCATTGGACAAACTAGCGGAGATCACTGCCGACGTGGTGTTGCTGGATATCCGCATGCCGCAAATGGACGGCATCGAACTCGCACAACACCTGAATAAACTGCCCAAGCCGCCGGTGGTCATTTTCACCACCGCTTACGATGCATATGCGATCAAGGCATTCGATCTGCGCGTGATCGACTATTTGCTCAAGCCGATACGTTTGGGTCGGCTGTTCGAGGCGCTGAACCGGGCGCGTGTAGCGGTGCCGGTGCAAACCGAAGTGTTGCGCGATCTGTTGCCTGAGCCGCGCAAAAATCTGTCCATCCACGAGCGCGGCAAGATCCACCTGATACCCATCGAGCAAGTGCTGTATCTGCGCGCCGAATTGAAATACATCACGGTGCGCACCGCCGAGCGTGAATATCTGATCGAGGAATCGCTTAACGCATTGGAAAAGGAATTCGCCACGCACTTCGTGCGCATCCACCGCAATAGCCTGATCGCGAAGGATGCGATAGCGGGCTTTGAAAAGGGCGGCGACGAAGGTGAAAGCGGCTGGATGGTGAAGCTGAAGGGCCTGGACGAACTGCTCGCAATCAGCCGCCGTCAGCAGCATATCGTCAAGGAATTCAGCAGATCTTAGTTATATGATGTCCGTGGATAAACATTAGTTTGTATCCTGGACTCTCTCACCCGCTTGCACTGTTTTTCATGAGCCGCTCTGCATAACGGATCGCCAGGCAAGAAGTTTTTGCCCGTAGCTTATTCCAGCGTTGGCCGGGCTGGTCGATGGCAGTCGCTGATATTGCAGCGAGGCCGATTCGAGCGAAGGCCGGACATACTTCAGAAAACACTGCTCTGCTTTGGCTCCGTTAAAGAATACGCGTGTGATATTCGGATGTCCCAGGAAGAAGGACTTAAAGTCATTAGGGGCTGCCGAGTTTGCTTCAATGCGGGAATCGAGACTGCCTGGGCGGACACATGAACCGAGTACGTCCCATAACGCGATTCCGGAACAGCGCAGAATTTTCAGCCGGTCCTGGTAGGGAAGGCCGGGATGAGCGCCAACGAGTTCGCCCATAATGGTCCAGAAAACGTTTCTCGGATGGGCATAGTACTCGCCTGCTGCAAGAGAAGCCTTTCCTGGCATGCTGCCCAGGATAAGCACTGTTGAAACAGCGTCCTCAATTGGTTCGAAACTGAAAACGCGTTCCATATGAATTTAAGGTGGGGACAGTTGCCTGGAACGCGATCCAGCCTGAACAGTCAAGGTGTGGCCGATTATTTGTTGTCGTTCGCCACAATGGTCTTGTCCACGCTGTAATAGCGTTTGCGGTTGGTATTGACGGAGGGCAAATAATTTCTGGTTTCTGCATAAGGCAGTTTTTCGTGCAGTGTCTGAAATACCTGTGATGGGCTGAGACTGTTGATCCGCTGCAAGCCGTCCGCAAATCGTTGCTTGCCTTTTGCGTCGGTAAAGGCTCGCATCACATTGCCGGGGCCGGTGTTGTAGGCAGAAATGACGCAGTAATCACGCGATGTCCGGTCGTCTACTCCATCCAGCTGGTCATAGGTAAGCACACTCAGATAGGCGGCGCCCAGTTCGATGTTGTTGTCGGCATCGAACAGATAATCCGGAGAGGGTGCGAGGTCCTGATTTTTGGCGCGGCGGTATGCTTCGCGGCCGCCGCTGGTCGGAACCAGTTGCATCAGTCCGTAAGCCGGAGCACCGCTGACCGCAAGCGGGTTGAAACTGCTCTCGGTGCGTATGACGCCGAGTACCAGACTGGGGCTGACGTTATACTGCTTTGCATATTTTCGTACGGCTTGAAGATACTTCTGCGCCTTTTGATCCTCGAAGTTCGCCACCATTCTGATAACAACGTAGCGCACCGACTTTTCGCCGCTGTCGGTTTGTATCTTGCGCGTCCTGGCCTGAGCAAGTATCTTGCCGGCAAAGCTGGCAGCTGATTCCGTGGTGCTGATCTCCTGGCCTGCGTCGTTCAATACCAGTCCCAGCAAAAACGGGGTGCTTTTGCCGTTCAAGTTGACGGCCCTGTCGGAAAACACATCCACCGATGCCGGGTCGTCCGGTGTGAGCAGCGTGGTGACGATGGCATTTTTCAGACTCGCGTCGGCATCCTTGTCCAGCGTTTCCACGCTGATCTCGCCGCGCTCAAAATCCACGATGGCACGGCTCCTGTATTGCTTGTTGTATTTGACGTAGGTTTTTCGTTCCGGTAGCCGTGTTTCCTTGCTCCCCCAGTTCTTTTTCACATTGCCTGAAAGGGCTGTCATCAGCCTGTCGAAATCCCGCTTGGCAACGCGCAAGTCCCGGGCCAGTTGCGCGGGGTCGCGTTGCCACTGGTCGCGTTTATGGTCTAGCAGTGTTTTTGCCGCGGCTTTGGGGTCGCCGCTGGAAGCGATTTT
>DIYV01000135.1 GCA_002429165.1 Gallionella sp. UBA6045
AAAAGAAAGTGACTAGCTGCCGGTCTACCACCGGCGAAGTTGTCTCGAGTACCAATTCATTTCCATTACCCTTCGATACCTCAGGGCGAACGGCCTTATTATTCTCGTGCTATTTCAATAGCCACCGAGCCATCCCGGGCATCATCCCCGCTCATTGGGTAGAATACCCCCCATGCCTACCCTGAAAATCGCCACCTACAACATCCACAAGGGCCTCTCCTATTTCAATCGCCGCGTGGTGCTGCACGAGTTGCGCGAACGGCTGCGGGAACTGGATGCGGATATCGTTTTTTTGCAGGAGGTGCAGGGCGAGCATACCGGGCATGGCGAGCGTTATCACAACTATCCGGAAGGCTCTCAGCACGATTACATCGCGGAGGAGGTTTGGCCGCATTCCGTCTACGGCAAGAACTCGGTATATGAGGCGGGGCATCATGGCAACGCGATCCTGAGCCGCTTCCCGATTCTGCGATCCTTCAACACCGATGTGTCCGCGCATCGTTTTGAAAGCCGCGGGCTGTTGCACAGCGAGATCGATCTGTCCGGACACAGGAGCGTGCATTGTTTATGCGTCCATTTCGGTTTGTTCGCCAAGGGCCGCCGCGCACAAACCAGCGCGCTGATCGAGTATGTGCGCAACGAAATTCCGCCCGACGCACCGCTGATCATCGCGGGGGATTTCAATGATTGGCGCAACCAGACGGGTAAAACATTAGCCAGCGAGCTGCATATACACGATGTGTTCCATTTGCATGGCGGAAAACTGGCGCGGAGTTTTCCTTCAAGAATGCCGATGCTGCGCCTGGATCGCATCTATGTGCGCGGATTCAACGTGCTGCAAAGCAACGTGCATACCGGTGGAGATTGGCTGCGCTTGTCCGACCATGCCGCGCTTTCCGCGCAACTGAAAAGCATATGACTAACGTCCATCAGGTGGCAAAAAACCAGTTGATGCTGTTGAAAAACGGCGCGGCGTTTTTCCCGCAATTGTGCGCGGATATCGATGCCGCGCAGCATTCGATCTATCTGGAAACCTATATTCTTGTTGCGGACGAGACCGGCCGCATGGTCACCGATGCGTTGCGGCGCGCCGCTGCGCGCGGGGTGGTGGTGCGCATGATGCTGGATGGTTACGGCTCGGCGGAATTACCGTCGTCCTGGATCGACGAGTTGCGCGCGGAGAAGGTTGAAGTGCAGTGGTTCCGGCGCGAAATCTCGCCGTTCACATTGCGCCGCAGCCGGATGCGCCGCCTGCGCAGACTGCACCGCAAACTGGTGGTGCTGGACGGCGAACTGGGTTTTATCGGAGGTATCAATATCATCAACGATGTTTCCAGTCGTGAGCATTTCAATTCCCCCCGCCTCGATTACGCGGTGCGCGTGCAGGGTGACGTGGCCGGCGATATTCATGTGGCGATGCGGCGTCTGTGGGGTATGGTTTCATGGGCCAACTTTCGCCGGCGCGGCAAGGAAATCCAGCGATTTGTTCTGGAACGCGCCAAGCAAGCGATTGCGCCGGACATCACGCTGGTCTTGCGCGACAACTTGCGACATCGGCATGATATTGAAGACGCGTACCTTCAGGCTATTGCCGGTGCACAACGCGAAATCATCATCGCCAATGCCTACTTTTTACCCAGACGGGTGTTCCGCCTGGCATTGGTACAAGCCGCGCAACGCGGCGTCCGTGTCATGTTGCTGTTGCAGGGCAAGATCGAATACCGCGTGCAGCACTACGCGACGCATGCACTCTATGATCAACTGCTGGCGGGGGGTATTGAAATCTACGAATATCAACCCAGTTACCTGCATGCCAAAGTGGCCGTGGTCGACGGACAGTGGGCGACTGTGGGTTCATCGAACATCGACCCGTTCAGTTTGATGCTGGCACTTGAGGCGAATCTGGCGGTACAGGATGCGGGATTCGCCGGAGAGTTGCGCGCAAGTCTGCTGGCAGCGATGGCAAACGATGCGATCCGTATCGGGGATGGATATGGGATGTCGCGCAGCTGGAAGGACAGGCTGGTCGCGCGCGTCAGTTACGGGATCGTGCGCTTGTTGATCGGACTGCTCGGCTATGGCAGATCGATCTGAGCAGCCTGATCATTCCGCACCCGCGCTATAATTAGCGCCTGTCATTTTTGTCGTCCAAATATGCGTCCTTCCACGATTCAGCCGTCGAACAATAAGAACCGCGCCGATTGGCAGACCCTTAGATCCCTGATTCCCTATCTGCTGGAATTCAAGTGGCGCGTGATCGTCGCGATGAGCCTGCTGGTATTTTCCAAGCTCGCCAATGTGTCCGTTCCGCTGGTGCTCAAGGAAATCATCGATGCGATGGACAAGACCAAGTCGGTGCTGGTCATACCCGTGTTCCTGATCGTCGGCTACGGGATGCTGCGATTGATCAGCACGCTGTTCGGCGAATTGCGCGATGCGGTATTTGCCAATGTGACGCAGCGGGCCATCCGGCGGGTGGCTTTGCAGGTGTTCGAACACCTGCACAGTCTGAGCCTGCGCTTTCATCTGGACCGGCAGACCGGCGGTGTGTCGCGCGACATCGAGCGCGGCACGCGCGGGATCGGTTTTCTGCTCAACTTCACACTGTTCAATATCCTGCCGACACTGCTGGAGATCGGCCTGGTGGCGGCGATACTGCTCAAAAAATACAGCCCATGGTTCGCCATCATCACTTTCATCACGCTGGTGATCTACATCGCATTCACCCTGTTCATCACCGAATGGCGGATGGTGGTGCGGCGCACCATGAACGACCTGGATTCCAAGGCCAACACGCGCGCCATCGACAGCCTGCTGAATTACGAGACGGTGAAATATTTCGGCAACGAACAATATGAAGCGAATCGCTATGATCACAACATGGAGCACTGGGAAACCGCCGCGGTGCGCAACCAGACTTCGCTGGCGCTGCTCAATTCCGTGCAGAGCGTCGTCATCGCGATTGGTATCACCACGCTGATGCTGCTGGCCGCCGATCAGGTGGTGAAGGGCAAGATGACGATCGGGGATCTGGTGCTGGTCAATGTGTACATGATCCAGCTCTACATGCCGCTGCATTTCCTCGGATTTGTTTATCGCGAGATACGCCACTCCCTTGCGGACATGGAGAAGATGTTCAGCCTGCTGCATGAAGATCGCGAGATCGCGGACGCGACGGATGCGGTGGTGTTGCAAGTGGGAAGGGCGGAAGTGCGGCCACGACACGGTGCGGCGGAGCCGGCGGGTGCGGGAGTGGCCGCATCGCACCTCCTCCCGCAATCGGCTGGCTACGCCATAACCAGCGACTTGGCGAGCGTTGTAGGCTCGCCTAGTCGAATGGCTAGTGGTTCCATCAGTAACGTGTCGGGGGTGCGCTTCGATCATGTCAGTTTTTCCTATGCGCCGGACCGGCAGATTCTGTTCGACGTGAGCTTTGCGATTCCTGCCGGGCATAAGGTCGCTGTTGTGGGCTCGAGCGGGGCGGGCAAGTCCACGCTGTCGCGCCTGCTGTTCCGCTTCTATGATGTGCAACAGGGGCGCATCCTGATCAACGGGCAGGATATCCGCGGGGTGACACAAACCAGCCTGCGCGCAGCGATAGGCATCGTGCCGCAGGATACCGTGCTGTTCAACGACACGATCTATTACAACATCGCATATGGGAAACCCGGGGCGACGCGCGATGAAATCATGGCCGCAGCGCAGGCCGCTCACATCCATGATTTCATCGAGTCGCTGCCGCAGGGTTATGACAGCATGGTGGGCGAGCGCGGTTTGAAACTGTCCGGCGGAGAGAAGCAGCGCGTTGCGATCGCGCGCGCCATCCTCAAGAATCCGGCTATCCTGATTTTCGATGAAGCAACTTCCGCACTCGATTCAAAATCGGAGAAGGCAATCCAGGCCGAGTTGCGCTCGATCGCACAAAACCGCACCACGCTGGTGATCGCGCACCGCTTGTCCACGATTGTGGATGCCGACCAGATTCTGGTGATGGATCAGGGGAAAATCGTCGAGCGCGGGACTCATCGCGAATTGCTGGCGCAGAACCGGCTTTATGCGCAAATGTGGAATCTTCAGAAACAAGAGGAACATATCCAGCCTGAAGTTTGATTAATATTGAAATTAAGGTATGCTTCGGTGGCGTAACTGGTTCATACAGGTGAGAGATTAACAATGAATAATCGATTGTGGATGTTGATGCTGTTTGGTCAGACATTGCTGGTACCTGCCGCACACAGTGAAACTGCAGGCTATCCTTTTCAGGTGGACGAATCGTCGGCGGTTCCGCTGTCGTTCAAGGCAGAGCCCCTCAGGGTTTTATCGCTCAAGGCTTCGATGCTCAAAGTGCGTTCCCATGTCGCGCTGGTTTTTGACGAGCAGACCCAGCGTCCGCTATACAACAAACATGGCCAGACGGTTGTGCCGATCGCGTCTATTACCAAGCTGATGACCGCAATGGTGGTGCTGGATGCGCATCTGCCCATGGACGTGAAAGTGAGCGTTGCAGATGACAATCTCAACAAAATCAAAAGGGCCAGATCGAGATTGCGCGTGGGCATGACGCTTACGCGCGGTGAAATGCTCAGGCTGGCATTGATGGCTTCGGAGAATCGCGCGGCATTGGCCCTGGCGAGAAGTTATCCCGAGGGCACACCGGCACTGGTGGCGGCGATGAACGCCAAGGCACGTGCGCTTGGTATGGAGAATACCCGGTTTTTTGAGCCGACCGGGCTCGATAGCGACAACGTTTCGACAGCCGAGGATCTGGTTAAAATGGTCACTGCGGCCGGACGTTACACTTTGATACATCAATACACCACCACGGCATCCCTTTCGGTGGATAATTTAAACGGTCGCACCATGCGTTTCGGCAACACCAATCCCCTGGTCAGGAATGCATCATGGGATATCGGTTTGAGCAAGACCGGCTTTATCAATGAAGCCGGGCAATGCCTGGTGATGCAGGCAACCATCAATCACCGTCCGGTCATCATCGTGCTGCTTGATTCGTGGGGTAAGCGCACGCGCGTCGGCGATGCCAACCGCATCAGACAGTGGATGGAAAGAGCGCCGATACGCTATGTCGTGCCGCACGGTGCAGTCAGGTTGGCTGGAGATTTTCACTAGACCAGGCAAGGCGCCGGGTAGATAGATATATCCGGAGTGCAAATTCTCTGGATCTTTAAGGCTGGAGTTATGGGCGAATCACTACTACTACTCACCATCATTACCTTGATTGTTATCACGATACGCCGGGCGAGGCCGGTGATATTGGAGAATCCGGTCAATATCCACCGTCCCGGGCAATACCACATCACCCTCGCGCCGCAACTGAACCGCGTGCAAACCTTCGTTGAGCAGATCGCCAGGCAGTTTATTGAATTGCATCACCCGAAAGGCGACCTGCCCACCCAGTATTTTGAAGTTCGCGACCCCAAGGTTTTTTCGAAGGGCCAGAAATCTTATTTGTTGGCGATCTCATTGCGCGGCGGGGAATTGTATTTTCAGGCGGCCAATCCCAAGTCTTCGAAGCACGAATCATCTGACAGCCACTACAAGACCCTGCACGAATTTTCAGAGTCCGTGTTGCAGCATCATCCTCTCTCAGGATCAGTTGATGAATCGGGGACGGAGAGTCTGCGTGTCACAGTTGAGGCAATTGCTAAGCCGTTGCAGATTGCCGTGGAAGAATTGCCGTCCTCGGATTAATCAGGCGTTTCTGCAAGCGCTAACGTTCGCGGGTACAGCGCAACACGCTGCAATTTGATACTGTTGTCATCTACAGCAGAACCAAATTATCCCTGTGGATGATTTCAGCATCGCCGCCATAACCGAGCAGAACTTCGATTTCCTTGCTGGCATGTCGCGCGATGAGGCGCGCTTCTGCGGCGTTGTAGTTGGTCAGGCCGCGCGCAATCTCGCTGCCATCTTCACCGATGCAGGCAACCAGCGCGCCGCGTTCGAATTCCCCAACGACAGTTTTGACTCCTATCGGCAGCAAGCTCTTGCCGTCCGAGCGCAATGCCTTCGCTGCGCCCGCATCGAGCACCAGTTTTCCGGCAACCTGCAAATGATCGGCCAGCCATTGTTTGCGTGCCGCCAGGGTGAGTGTTGCGGCGGTGAGCAGGGTGCCGATTGATTCGCCCTTGATCAATCGCAACAATACATCCGGTTCGTGTCCGGAAGCGATGACGGTGTGCGCACCGCTGCGCGCCGCGCGTTTCGCCGCGAGTATCTTGGTGATCATGCCGCCGCGTCCGATATTGCTGCCCGCGCCGCCCGCCATGCTTTCCAGTTGTGCATCACCGGCAAGTACAGAACTGACCAGCGTGGCGGAGGTATCTTTGCGCGGATCGGCGGTATACAGGCCGCTCTGGTCGGTGAGGATAATCAGCACGTCGGCTTCGATAAGATTGGTCACCAGCGCGCCCAGCGTGTCGTTGTCGCCGAACTTGATCTCGTCGGTGACCACCGTGTCGTTCTCGTTGATGATCGGGATGACGCGCAGGGACAGCAATGTGGTCAGCGTGGTGCGCGCGTTCAGATAGCGTTCGCGATCGGCCAGATCGGCGTGCGTCAGCAACACCTGTGCGGCATGCAGGCCATGCTTGCGGAAGCAGCTTTCATAGGCTTGCACCAGACCCATCTGGCCTACCGCAGCGGCGGCCTGCAGATCGTGTATCGAAGCGGGGCGCTTTTTCCAGCCCAGACGTTGCATGCCCTCGGCGATCGCGCCGGACGACACCATCACCACCTCATGGCCGGCAGCGTTAAGCGCGGCGATCTGCCGCGCCCAATTGCCGAGCGCGGCCAGGTCCAGTCCCGCGCCCTGGTTCGTCACCAGGCTGCTGCCCACTTTGACGACGATGCGCTTGCATTGGGTCAGTACAGTTTTCATGGCGATATCAGATGGTGCCTGCGTCGGATTCCTGCGCGCTTTCCGCGGCAGCCTGCTGTTCCAGTTCGTTCATCGCCAGCAAGTGTTCCATGATGGCGTAAGTCAATTCCTTGCAGCCCTCACCGTTGATCGCCGAGATGACGAAGTAACGGTCAAAGTCGTCGAATTCCCTGAGGAAGGCAGCCACTTTCTCATCGCGATTTTCCAGCAGATCAACCTTGTTTAGCAGCAACCAGCGCGGCTTCTGGTACAAAGCCGGATCGTATTTCTTGAGCTCATTGAGTATCGCACGCGCTTCGTGCACCGGGTCGATGCCCTCATACATCGGCGCGATGTCCACCAGGTGCAGCAACACGCGGGTGCGCGCCAGGTGACGCAGGAACTGGTGTCCCAGCCCGGCGCCTTCCGCCGCGCCCTCGATCAGGCCGGGGATGTCGGCGATGACGAAACTCTTTTCAGGCGATACGCGCACCACGCCCAGATTCGGATGCAAAGTGGTGAACGGATAGTCTGCCATCTTGGGCTTGGCGGCAGAAACAGAGCGGATGAAAGTAGACTTGCCCGCGTTCGGCATGCCGAGCAGCCCGACATCGGCGAGCACTTTCAATTCAAGTTGCAATTCGCGGGTCTCGCCTTCAGTGCCGACGGTACATTGGCGCGGCGCGCGGTTGGTGCTGGACTTGAAGTGGATGTTGCCCAGGCCGCCTATGCCTCCCTGCGCGAGCAGAACTTTCTCGCCGTCGTGGGTGAGGTCGGCGATGACTTCGCCGCTGTTGATGTCGGTAATCACCGTGCCGACCGGCATGCGCAGCACGATGTCATCCGCGCCCTTGCCATAGCAATCAGAGCCGCGTCCCGATTCGCCGTTTTTGGCGCGGTGCATCCGGGCGAAACGATAGTCCACCAGGGTATTGATGTTGCGGTCCGCCTGGGCATACACGCTACCGCCGCGCCCGCCATCGCCGCCGTCGGGACCGCCGTTCTCGATATATTTTTCACGGCGAAAGCTGGCGATGCCGTTGCCGCCTTTACCCGCGAAAACTTCGATTTTCGATTCGTCTATGAATTTCATTTTGTGTTTCTATTGTATTAAATATCGTGCACAAATAAAAAAAGCCCTACCTTGCGATAGGGCTGGTTTGTTCCAAAGAGTGCCGTTAAGCAGCTACGATGGAAACAGTCCTGCGCTGTTGCGCGCCCTTGATCGCGAATACCACTTTGCCGGTGAT
>DIYV01000091.1:0-3516 GCA_002429165.1 Gallionella sp. UBA6045
TTCGCCTTCGTCTACAATATGCTGGGCGTACCGATTGCGGCGGGACTGCTGTATCCGTTCTTTGGTTTATTGCTCTCGCCCATTATCGCCGCTGCAGCGATGAGTTTTAGTTCGGTATCGGTGATCACAAATGCCTTGCGGCTGAGCAGAGTTAAACTATAGGTCATTGCATAACCTGGAAAGGAATGAGAAATGTGGGAACATTGGGATGAGTATGGCATCGGATGGGGCACCAGCATGCTGCTGTTCTGGGTGTTATTGATCGCTGCCATTGTGATGTTGAGCAAATTCATCTGGAGTTCCAGCATTTTTTTGGGTCGTAATTTCGAGAAAAGTGCACTCGACATACTCAAGGAGCGATATGCGCGTGGCGAAATTGAGAGCGAGGAATTCGCACAGAAAAAGCGCGACCTGCGAGATTAGGGAAGCATATGCAACATGCTGCCTGATGCTCTTTCCATTAACCGGCGCGCTGAGCTTTCGTACGGTTTCGTAAATCAGTGAATCATTCAGGCTTTAATCTGCTGAAGATATCAGGAGCCGATGGTGGAAAATGTGAATGAGGAAAGCTGGATCGACAACCACGAAATGCACGGGGGAAAATTGAAGCGCATTGTCATCCTCATCTACAGAGGAGGAATAAATTATGAATAAAGGTATGTGGTTGTTGTGTATTTGCGCGTTGGTTGCAGGCTGCGAGCAAGGCAACAGTGAGCCTAAGGTAAACGGGAGGTGGTACACGCAGTCTCAGCTAGATATTGGAAAAAAAGTGTATGTGGAAAATTGCATCAGCTGCCACAATGAAAATGCACATGGTACGTTTAGCTGGAGGAACCCGCTTCCTGATGGAAGTTATCCTCCCCCGCCCCTGAATGGCACCGCCCACGCCTGGCATCATCCTTTGGGCGTGTTGAAAAAAGTCATAGACCAGGGAGGTGTCCCGATGGGAGGGAAAATGCCCGGATTCGGTGCCAAGTTGAATGAGAAAGAAGAGCTCGCGGTCATTTCCTATTTTCAGAGTTTCTGGCCAGACGAAATATACCAGGCATGGATAACGCGAGGCGGGCTCAAGTAAGGTGAATCCGGCTCTTTTTCCGCTTGGCAATCGAACAGGGAGTTTTTTTCTTAACACTTGAAATAGCCAAAATCGACTCCATTTCGCTCATGGGTTTTCGTAAATATGTATTAAGGGATTCTTATGACTGAAAATATTGCTGCCAATCGCGAAACAATGGGGTTTCAGACGGAAGTCAAACAGCTTCTGCAATTGATGATCCATTCACTGTATTCCAACCGCGAGATTTTCCTGCGCGAACTGGTCTCCAACGCCTCGGATGCCTGCGACAAATTGCGCTTCGAGGCCTTGCACAACGACATGCTGTTCGAAAATGACTCCGATCTGCAAATACGCGTCAGCTACGACAAGGATGCCAGAACCCTGACGATCAGCGACAACGGCATCGGCATGAGCCGGGACGAAGTCATCAACAATCTCGGTACGATCGCCAAGTCAGGCACACGGGAATTCTTTACCAAACTCAGCGGCGACCAGCAGAAGGATGCCAATCTGATCGGCCAGTTCGGCGTCGGTTTCTATTCTTCCTTCATTGTGGCCGACAAGGTCTCTGTAACGACACGCCGTGCCGGTGAACAGGCTGACCAGGGCGTGCGTTGGGTATCGGATGGCGGCGGCGAGTTCACCATCGAGATGGTAGACAAGCCTGCGCGCGGCACGGAGATCACGCTGCATCTGCGCGCCGATCAGGACGATCTGCTCAACGGACACAAAATCCGTTCCATCATCCACAAATACTCCGATCACATCGTCCAGCCCATCGTGATGAAGAAAGAGGAATGGAAGGAGGGCGGCCAGGTCGTCACCGACGAGGACGAAACCGTCAATCAGGCTTCCGCATTGTGGGCCCGCTCCAGGAATGACATTTCCGAAGACGAATACAAGGCATTCTACAAGCATGTAGGCCATGACTATGATGACCCGCTGGCCTGGACCCATGCGCGCGTCGAAGGCCGCCAGGAATACACCCAGTTGCTCTATATCCCGGCGCGTGCGCCGTTCGATATGTGGGATCGTAACGCCCGCCATGGCGTCAAGCTTTACGTGCGCCGCGTGTTCATCATGGATGATGCGGAACAATTGCTGCCGGCCTATCTGCGCTTCGTGCGCGGCATCGTGGATTCAAGCGACCTGCCGCTGAATGTGTCGCGCGAGATCCTTCAGGAGTCCAAGGATATCGAAGCGATGCGCGCCGGTTGTACCAAGAAAGTGCTGGGTCTGCTGGAAGAATTGGCAACCAATGAAAAGGAAAAATACGCCACGTTCTGGGGCGAGTTCGGCCAGGTGCTGAAGGAAGGCGCGGCGGAAGATTTTGCCAACAAGGACAAGATCGCCGGTCTGTTGCGTTTTGCTTCGACCCATGCCGACACCGATGCAGCCACCGTTTCGCTGGCCGATTACATCAGCCGCATGAAAGAGGGGCAGGACAAAATTTATTACATCACCGCCGAAACTTTCAATGCGGCCAGGAACAGTCCGCATCTGGAAGTGTTCCGCAAAAAAGGCATCGAAGTGCTGTTGCTCTCCGATCGCGTGGATGAGTGGGTGGCGAGTTCCCTGACCGAGTTCGATGGCAAAGCGCTGGTGTCCGTGGCCAAGGGCGGACTGGATCTGGGCAAACTGGAAGACGAATCAGAAAAACAGGAGCAGGAAAAACAAGCCAGTGATCACAAGGATCTGACCGACAAGATCAAGAAGATTCTTGAAAGTCGCGTCAAGGAAGTGCGCGTGACACATCGCCTGACCGATTCGCCTGCCTGCCTGGTTTCCGACGAGCATGACATCGGCGGCAATATGGCACGCATGCTCAAGGCCGCCGGGCAGAAGACGCCTACCACCCTTCCTATCCTGGAAATCAATCCGACTCACCCGGTGGTAATGCGTTTGAAGGAAGAAGAAAAGTACTTCGATGATTGGGCTGCCGTCCTGTTCGATCAGGCATTGCTGGCGGAGGGCGGGCAACTGGACGACCCGGCCGGCTTCGTCAAACGGGTCAATCATCTGATGCTGGAGATGCGGGCCGGTTAATAAACGCATCATCACGGCTATTGATTGACAGAGTGCCGGAGGAATATCCGGCACTCCATGTCCAGCGGTGGCGGGTCCTAAAGGGCAAGTTTGCGAGATGCACGTTCCAGCCGCGTGGCGAATGATTCGCTTTGCATGTTGATGCAATGGACCATGGATACCGTCCAATTCCTGCGGTCAAAACCGATCAAGTCGTTGAATATGATCGCCTCTCCCTGGCCTGTTGCGTCACCAGCCTGCCTGATACCCATACTGTCCAGAATTATTGGCGTTTGCACCAAGCGAAGATACTTCTCCGGGTTCAACAGTACTGCTTCGAAGTCTTTTATATAATTGCTCAGTTCCAGCGAATTGATGGTGGATTGCATACTGCTCAGCATTTTGGCAAGTTGCTCTTCCAATGCCGGTCTGGC
>DIYV01000091.1:3740-11607 GCA_002429165.1 Gallionella sp. UBA6045
CCTGTCGCTCACTGGGCGCAGGATTTTCAAGAGTGTGACTGGTGAAATAGACTGCTTTTTGAACCACGTCGCGCTGTATCGTTTGGCCGGACATCTCCATTCCCACAACGGTCTTTTCATTGCGCCGCATACCCATCAAGGCATATATCTCATTGCTGGCTGGAAAGTTGTGCCGATAGTCCTGTACAGCCGTGCTGGAACAGAGCGTCTCACCCACGGTATCCATGGCGGGAAACAGCGCGTGAACAAATGCATCCTGGGCATAACTTTCCCGGCTGACTATCACCGGGTCTGGCAGACTGGCCGCAAGACTGCGGGCATATTCAAGCGCAAATGCGACGGGTTTGCGGTAGCTATGAGGATAGCTGCTGATCTGCTTGAGCAGAGGCTCCACCCCGGAGACGGCCCGATCGATGGCGGGCAACAGATCGGGTATATCCTTCTGTTCATCGTGACCGAATATGTGCCCGAACACGTCCATTGTGTCATTTCACCATTGCGTCATTGCATCAATGAGGGCCAGTTTAACAGCTGGCCGTTATGATTGATCAAAGCAATAGTCCTTAAGAAGTTGAGTACGTTCTGTCGATCTCTCATCGGGACCGCTTTAAGGAATCTGCATTGTGGTCAGGATCGGATTGTTTTTGCCCATGGAAAAGAAGCTCTACTGTTCATCAGGCAACATTTGATAAGGTTCCATCGTTATCGACTCGATTCGGTGACCGAGCAAAATCAGCTGGCCTTCAAGCCGCGTGTTGCCGGTTTCGCTGAATTCGAACCGGTAAATGCGCCGCAACACCCTGCGTCCCGTTTTGTCGCGTACCAGCGCAAGTGCTGTGCCGGCGACCGTATCATCAAGAAACTGCACCTGCGCATCGTCACAGGCACGCTTGCCGGCTTTGCGGGCGATTTCGAGCGCATGCATACTGTCGAACCAGAACCACCCAAGCGCGGCCAGCAGTATCAGGAAAAGCAAACTAATTATGTCCATTGTCAGGGGAAACGCCACGAGATTAATTTGAAAAGCTTAACTGATTTGGGCAGATGTATTGATAATTTATCTTGCTATACCCACCAAACCAGCGTACAAGGCACCTTGGTATTTGATTCAAAGTTTTTGCAGTACTGGTTTTCCATGTGCAATCTTCGATTCAAATAGTTTTGCGGGGGCTTTCCCCGTTTTTTAGCAAGCAGGAGTAATACACATGGCAACAGGTACAGTTAAATGGTTCAACGACTCAAAGGGTTTTGGTTTTGTCACTCCCGATGATGGCAGCGAAGATTTGTTCGCGCACTTTTCCGCGATCAATATGAGCGGTTTCAAATCACTCAAAGAAGGCCAGAAGGTCAGCTTTGAAGTAACGCAAGGCCCTAAAGGCAAACAAGCTTCAAACATCCAGGAAGCTTCTTAATCAGTTCTTGATTTGGTAAAAAGCCCGGCACGAAAGTGCCGGGCTTTTTGTTTGGTGCGCCTGATATTAATTAAACCTGGTGGGAGGTACTGGTGTCGAACCAGCGACCTTCCGCGTGTGAGGCGGACGCTCTACCGCTGAGCTAACCTCCCCGAAGAGGGCGCGCATTAGAGCATAACGCGATAGCCTTGGTCAATGCCGCACGGCAACTTTGCACGTGTATAGAGTTTGCGCCTCAACCATGTTCGCCCATCCTGTTCAGCTTATGAATATGCGTACCCGTTTTGCTCCCAGCCCGACCGGTTATTCTCACATCTGAGGAGTTGGCACCGCTTTGTTTTCCCAGGCGTATGTGCGCAAGCAAGGCGTTGTACATCTTAAAGATACCGATCTGGAGCCGCGTATGGATCGATATCGGGAAGTTTTGCTAATGATGTTCGGCGACGGACAATAAAAAAACACGCCCTGGGGCGTGTTTTTTCTTTTACAGCTATTTGTTTTGCTTCAGCGCATCGCCTTAACGCGTATTGCCATTGTTGCCGCGCCCGAGAGTGTAACTGGGTCGGTCACCGGTACGACGCGGAGCACTGTTTCCGCCGCGATTGTTGCCGAAGCTGCGTTCCTGGCTGCGCGGTTGGCCGGTGCTTTGACCGCCAAGGCCCAGGGTATTCCCGGTGTTGCCGTTGGCTTGGCCCTGCCACTGACCTTCCTTGCGTCCGGTATGGTTATGACGGCTGTCGGGTGAGCTGTGGTGAGAAGCATTTCCGGTTTTACCGGCAAAACCGCCACTGGTTTTGTTGCCGGGGAAGCCGCCCGTGCGATTGCCGCCAAAGCCGGTATTGTTGCCGCCGCCGAAACCGCCACCGCTGCTGCGACGCGGACCGCTGTTGCTGCGGGGACGATCAGAAGAGGGGCCGGCGCGCAGTTTGTACTTGGGCTCCAGTCCTTCGATGGTGTGCATCTTGATGGTTTGCTCTGTGTAGCGTTCGATACGCTTAAGCAACTGGGCATCGCGGTTCGATGCGAATGAGATGGCAATACCTGACGAGCCGCCGCGGCCGGTACGACCGATGCGGTGCACGTAATCCTCGGCGAATTTTGGCAGGTCAAAGTTGATCACATGCGAAATGCCGCGCACGTCGAGACCGCGTGCGGCCACATCGGTAGCGACCAGAATGCGCACGTTACCGTTGCGCATGTTGAGCAGGGTACGATTGCGTTCGCGCTGGTTCATGTCGCCGTGCAATGCCGCGACGGAATGGCCCTGTGCGGAGAGCTGGTCGGCAAGACTGTCAGCATCGCGCTTGGTGGCGGTGAATACCAGTGCCTGATTCATTTCCACATCGGTCAGCAGGTGGCTGAGCATCTTGTTCTTGTGCGCCACGTCATCGGCGAACATCATGCGTTGTTCGATGTTTTCGTGCTTGTCCTTGGCTGCCGAAACGGAAATCTTCTTCGGTGTCTTGAGCAGGCGCGAGGCCAGGTTGCCAACCACGCCATCAAGGGTTGCGGAGAACAACAGGGTCTGACGCGTTGCGGGAGTGGCCTTGGCGATGCGTTCCACATCGTCGACAAAACCCATGTCCAGCATACGATCCGCTTCGTCGAGGATAAGCACTTCCAGACGCGAAAAGTCGATGCGACCGCGTTCCAGATGATCGATCAGGCGACCCGGGGTGGCGACCAGGATGTCCACATGACTGGACAACAAACGGTTCTGCACCGGGTAAGGCATGCCGCCCAGGATGCTGATGATCTTGAAGCGCATGTTCTTGCCGTATTTGGTCGCGGCATCGCAAACCTGCTGTGCCAGTTCGCGGGTCGGGGTCAACACCAGCACGCGCGGGCCTTTGCCGGGCAATGCGGATGGCGTGGCCAGACGATTCAGCGCGGGCAGAATGAAAGCGGCGGTCTTGCCGCTACCGGTTTGCGATGAGGCCATCAGGTCGTGACCGGCCATTATTTCGGGGATAGCCTGCGCCTGGATGGGCGTTGGTTCTGTGTAGCCGGTTTCGGCAATCGCCTTGAGTATTGCGGCGTTTAAATTCAAATTTTCAAATGACATCTTGCTTCCTTTTTATATCAAAGGGATTCCGCATCGCATATCGGACGCACGGCTGCATCCAGTTAATAAAACTGAATGCCGAAGCGAATCCGGCATGGCGAACTGTCAGCAGTTCCCTAAGGTGAGCGCAGGTGGTAATACAGCCCGTAGAACGGGAAGGAGGTAACCGGCGCATAAAACATCGTTGCTAACCGGAACTCATAATGAGTTTTTATAGACAGGCGCGATTTGCGAACGCGCGAGAGATAGGTCAGAAAACGATGAACCAATGCCGCTTTAGTAACGGCAAGGCGCGCATTATACTGACGAAAAAAATAAAAGCCAGAGAAAGTTTGCCGCTGTCCGAGAGTGTCAGCAAACAGGTTCCAAGCCATGAAGTGCAAAGAGTCGCGTAGAGATTCACTCGCAAATAGAATTTATGGAGGTTCTGTTGTGCTAGAATGCGCCCCCTTTTCACAAGCAAGGCTGTATTCATGTCCCGCCAACTCCGTAACATCGCAATCATCGCCCACGTTGACCACGGCAAGACCACCCTGGTTGACAAACTGCTGAGCCAGGCAGGTTCGTTTACCGCCCATCAACATGTCGCCGAACGCGTGATGGATAACAACGACCTGGAAAAGGAACGGGGCATCACTATTCTGGCGAAGAATTGCGCGGTGTTCTATGAAGGCGTGCATATCAATATCGTGGATACGCCGGGCCATGCCGATTTCGGCGGTGAAGTGGAGCGCGTGTTGGGCATGGTAGACGGTGTGCTTTTGCTGGTTGATGCGGTTGAAGGACCGATGCCACAAACCCGTTTTGTTACCAAGAAGGCGCTGGCATTGGGCTTGCGCCCTATCGTTGTGATCAACAAGGTCGACCGTAATGGCGCCCGTCCTGATTGGGTGATCAACCAGACTTTTGATCTGTTCGACAAACTGGGCGCAACCGAAGAACAACTGGATTTCCCCGTGGTATATGCCTCGGCATTGAACGGCTACGCGATGCTGGAATTGGACAAGCCGAGCAATAACATGCTCCCCTTGCTGGATGCCGTGCTCAAGCACGTGCCGGCACCTGAAGCGGATATGGATGCGCCGCTGCAAATGCAAATTTCAGCTCTGGATTACTCCAGCTTTGTGGGCCGCATCGGCGTGGGCCGTATACGCCGCGGTAAGATCAAGCCGGGCCAGGATGTGATGGTGATGAATGGTGACAAGCCGATGAAGCGCGCGCGCGTCAACCAAGTCATGGGCTTTCGCGGCATCGAACGCGTGCTGCTGGATGAGGCCGGTGCAGGCGACATCGTTCTGGTTAACGGTATCGACGAGATCGGCATAGGTGTGACGCTGGCCGACGTGAACAAGCCGGAAGCATTGCCCATGCCCAAGGTGGACGAGCCGACGCTGACCATGAACATGATGGTGAACACCTCCCCGTTGTGTGGCAAGGAAGGCAAGTTTATCACCAGCCGCCAGATACGCGACCGCCTGCACAAGGAGTTGCTGGTGAACGTGGCGTTGCGTGTCGAAGAAACGGACAACACCGACGTGTTTCTGCTGGCCGGGCGCGGCGAATTGCACCTGACCATATTGCTGGAAACCATGCGCCGCGAAGGTTTTGAAATGGGCGTCGGCAAGCCGCGCGTGGTTTATCGCGACATCAACGGCGAGAAATGCGAGCCTTTCGAAGTGCTGACTGTGGATGTGGAAGACACCAACCAGGGCGCAGTGATGGAAGAGCTGGGCCGTCGTCGCGGCGACCTGCAGGACATGCAGCCGGATGGACATGGTCGGGTGCGTATGGAATACCGCATTCCGGCGCGCGGTCTGATCGGCTTTCAATCTGAATTCATGACCATGACGCGCGGCACCGGTATCATGGCGCACGTGTTCGATGATTACGCGCCGGTTAAAGCCGAGATGCCAGGCCGCCGCAACGGCGTGCTGATTTCTTCCGAGTCCGGAGAAGCGGTGGCTTATGCCTTGTGGAAACTGGAAGATCGCGGTCGGATGATCGTTGTTCCTGGCGACAAATTGTACGAGGGCATGATTATCGGCATACACAGCCGTGACAACGATCTGATCGTCAACCCGATCAAGGGCAAACAATTAACCAACGTGCGTGCTTCCGGCACCGACGAAGCCGTGCGCCTGACCCCCCCGGTACGCCTGACGCTGGAATCGGCAGTGGAGTTTATCGACGATGATGAATTGGTTGAAATCACGCCATTATCGATTCGTGTCCGCAAACGTTTCCTGACGGAGAATGAACGCAAGCGCGCAGGACGTGGCTTGTAAATAAAGTTGTTGCTCTCCGCTCGTTGCCTGGCTCAGGGTAAGTTTGCCTGAGGTCGGTCGGCAATGACAGAAATAGATGAAACGCCGTGCAGTGCTATACTGCACGGCGTTTTTTATGACTCACTACCATGTTAGAAATCATCTCTATAGTTCTGTTGCTGTCCATACTGGTCGCCATGATATTCCTGATGGTGTGGATGTACTCGCTCAGACGTATCCAGGTCGAGCTGCCGGATATATTGGCGCGCACGTTAGAAGAAAAACATCGCCTGATGTTAAGTGACTTGCATGATGGTTTGAACAAACAGGGCGATCGCATGGTTCAAGCCACGCTGGACAGTTCAGAACGTCTTCGCGAGATCATTGCGCAGGAACTCAAACTCACGCGCGAGGCGATGCAGGGATTGCAGCTTGCACAGCATGCCGGTCTTGCCACCACCCGGGAAGAAATGTTGAAGCAGCTTGCAGAACAGGGGCGCGCCGACCAGGAGTTGATCCAGGCTACCATGAAACGCAACACTGATATGCTGACGCAGACTATCGAGGGTTTGACCAAGAGTACGGATTTAAGATTGGAACAGATTTCCGGGAAGGTCGCTGAGCGTCTTGATGAGGGTTTCAAGAAAACCAATGAAACGTTTACCAATGTGATGACACGTCTCGCTACCATAGATGAGGCGCAAAAGAAAATAGACGGCCTGACCACCAACGTGGTTAGCCTGCAGCATCTGCTGGGCGACAAACGTTCTCGTGGAGCCTTCGGTGAGGTGCAACTGGAAGGGCTGGTTCGTAACATCTTACCGCCAGATGCCTACTCATTCCAGGAAAAGCTTTCCAACGGAAACCGGGTGGATTGTCTGTTGATTCTGCCGCCACCAACCGGAAAAGTGCCGGTTGATGCCAAGTTTCCGCTGGAAAATTATCACCGCATGCTTGATGAGAATCTGGCCGAATCGGACAAGGTCGCAGCGCGCAAACAATTCAAAATGGACATCAAGAAACACATCGAGGATATCAGCCAGAAATACCTGATCCGCAACGAGACATCGGATGGTGCGGTGATGTTTGTCCCTGCCGAAGCTGTATTTGCCGAGATTCATGCTTACCATTCAGATCTGGTCGAATACGCGATGCATAGACATGTCTGGATCGTTTCTCCGACCACACTGATGGCTGTATTGAATACTGCTCGGGCAGTAATGAAAGATGTGCAGATGCGCGAACAGGTTCATATCATCCAAAGCGAATTAGGCAAGCTAAGTATAGATTTCAAACGCTTCGACGAGCGTATGAAAAAACTTTCGGAGCACATTCGCCAGGCAAACAAGGATGTGGATGATGTACAAATCAGCAGCAGAAAAATCAGCGAACAATTCGCAAAGATAGAGGCGGTAGAAATGCAGGAAGACTCAAACCTGGATAAATTGAAATAAGATGAAACTGGCAATTGCGCAAATTAACTGTGTGTTAGGTGATCTGGCGGGGAATGCCGCAAAGATTTTGCAATACGCCGAACAGGCCAGGCAACAGGATGCGCAATTATTGCTGACACCCGAGCTCGGCCTGTGCGGTTATCCTCCAGAAGACCTGTTGTTGCGTGAAGGATTTTACCATGCCTGTGCTCAGGCACTGAATGAACTTGCCGCAAAGGTTTCTGGTATCGCAGTTGTAGTGGGGCATCCGCACGAACAGAATGGAAAACGCTACAACGCTGCTTCGTTGTTACGGAATGGCGTAATTGCCGCAACTTATCTCAAACATGAACTACCGAATTATTCTGTGTTCGACGAAAAACGGTATTTCGACCACGGCAGTCAGCCTTGCGTATTTGAAATAGAAGGCATTCGTTTTGCGCTGAATATTTGTGCTGATGTTTGGGAGCGCGAGACTGCTCAGCGCGCACGTGATGCCGGTGCGCAAGTGCTGCTGGTGCTGAATGCATCGCCTTATGCGATTGGCAAGCTGGAATGGCGCCATCGCGTTATTCGCGAACGGATCGCCGAGACCGGCATGACTGTGGTCTATGCCAACATGGTCGGCGGCCAGGATGAATTGATATTTGACGGCGGCTCTTTCGCCATGGATCACAACGGTGAATTGACCGC
>DIYV01000091.1:11820-21412 GCA_002429165.1 Gallionella sp. UBA6045
GATTCCGCATTGACCCTGGCGATAGCAGTCGATGCGCTGGGTGCCGACTTGGTCCATGCAGTGATGATGCCGTCACCCTATACCGCGCAAATCAGCCTTGACGATTCACGCGAGATGGTAAAAGTTCTTGGTGTGCGTTATGACGAAATCCACATCGAGGGGATGTTCCAAAGCTATTTGAACGCACTGGAACCAGCCTTCACCGGACGCTCAGAGGATACCACCGAAGAAAACTTGCAGGCGCGCATACGCGGTAATTTGCTGATGGCCTTGTCCAACAAGCTCGGCTCGCTGGTATTGACCACCGGCAACAAGTCAGAAATGACCGTCGGTTATGCCACGCTCTATGGCGATATGGCGGGAGGCTTTGCGGTGTTGAAGGATGTCAGCAAAACGCTGGTGTACCGTCTGGCGCGGTATCGCAACACACTGGGGAGGGTGATCCCCGAACGCATCATCACGCGCCCGCCCAGCGCCGAGTTGCGCGCGAACCAAACCGATCAGGACAGCCTGCCGCCCTATGATGTGCTGGATGACATCATGGCTTGCTATGTCGAACAAAATCTCGCGATTCCGGAAATCATCGCACGCGGCTTTAGCGAAGCCGATGTCCGCCGGGTGGTGCATCTGATCCGCATCAGCGAATACAAGCGCCGCCAATCCGCGGTGGGTATACGCATCACTGAACGCAGCTATGGGAAGGACTGGCGGTATCCGATCACGGTGCGTTACCAGGATGATTTCTAGCGATCCACACTAATCTAATTCCTTTTTCCCGCAAGTTTTGCTACAATGCGCCGCGTTTTGAGATGGGCTTCGAGCCCGTTTTTCATTTGTGGGTCACAAATTTATGGATGTGGTGAAACTGGTCGAGACTACGGTAAGCGGTTTGGGCTATGAGTTGGTGGATCTGGAACGTTCCGGGCGCGGCATGTTGCGTGTGCTCATCGACAAGCCGGAGGGCATCTCGGTGGATGATTGCCAGGTGGTCAGCAATCAGTTGACGCGCCTGTTTATGGTTGAGAACGTTGATTATGACCGCCTTGAAGTTTCGTCGCCGGGACTGGACAGGCCACTCAAGAAAGAGGCGGATTTTGTCAGGTTCGCGGGTGAAAAGGTACAACTGAAGCTGCGCATGCCCCTGGCGGGACGCAAGAATTTCGCTGGTGTGATAGTTGCGGTAAACGATGGGATATTGCAATTGGATGTGGATGGCAACCAGGTAGCAATCGAGTTGTCGAATTTGGATAAGGCACGTTTAGTGCCGACCTTTTAGTTTGTAGGGTGCGTCCTGCGCACCATGGTGCGCAAAACGCACCCACATGTGAGTAATTAGGCGGAGATATAGTATGAGTCGTGAAATTTTGTTGTTGGTGGATGCGCTGTCCCGTGAAAAGAACGTGGACAAGGAAGTTGTATTCGAATCGCTTGAATCGGCTCTTGCTTCTGCGACTAAAAAACGCTTTTCGGATGAAGCGGACGTGCGTGTTGCGATAGATCGCGATACTGGCGAGTATTCATCTTTCCGCCGCTGGGAAGTGATGGACGACGAAACCTTCGAGACTCCGGACCTGCACATCAAGCTGGAAGAAGCGCAAAAGCGCAATGCCGATATCCAGATCGGGGAGTTTATCGAGGAGCCTCTGGAATCCATCGATTTCGGGCGTATCGGGGCACAGGCTGCCAAGCAGGTGATCTTCCAGAAGATCCGCGATGCCGAGCGCGAGCAGGTGTTGGCCGACTTCATGGAACGCAAGGAACATCTGGTGTCGGGTACCGTCAAGCGGCTTGAGCGCGGCAGCGCGATCATCGAATTCGGCAAGATCGAAGCCTTGCTGCCACGCGACCAGATGATCGCCAAGGAAAATCTGCGCGTCGGGGATCGCATCAAGGCACACCTGCTGCGCGTCGATCGCAGCGCGCGCGGACCGCAGGTGATCCTGTCGCGAACATCATCTGAATTGCTGGTCAAGCTGTTCGAGCTGGAAGTCCCGGAAATAGAAGAAAAACTGCTGGAAATCGTCAGTGCCGCTCGCGATCCCGGTTCGCGCGCCAAGATTGCGGTCGTTTCGCATGACCCGCGCATAGACCCGATCGGCACCTGCGTGGGAATGCGCGGTTCGCGCGTACAGGGCGTGACCAACGAACTTGCCGGCGAACGTGTGGATATCATACTGTGGGCCGAAGATCCTGCCACCTACGTCATCAACGCACTGGCCCCGGCAGAGGTGAGCAGCATCGTCGTGGATGAAGAACGGCACAGTATGGATGTGGTGGTTGAAGAAGAAAACTTGGCACAGGCGATCGGTCGCGGCGGCCAGAACGTGCGCCTGGCCAGCGAACTGACCGGTTGGGAACTCAATATCATGACGGTCGAGCAGTCCAGCGAAAAGCACAACGAAGAGTTTTCCAACACTCGTGCGGTGTTCATGGACAAGCTCGATGTGGACGAAGAAGTCGCCGATATACTGGTACAGGAAGGTTTCAATACGCTGGAGGAAGTTGCGTATGTGCCGCTGGAGGAAATGCTGGAGATTGAATCATTCGACGAAGCGACGGTGAACGAGTTGCGCAGCCGCGCGCGCAATGCACTGTTGACAGCGGCGATCGCCAGCGAAGAAAAAGTGGAGCACGGTATCGAGGATTTGCTCAAGCTGGAAGGCATGGATGAAGAAACGGCTCGCACTTTGGCTGCCAAAGGAGTGGCTACACAAGAGCAATTGGCAGACCTGGATGTGGATGAGTTGGTGGAGCTGTCGGGTATGGATAGCGAACGTGCCAACACATTGATTATGACGGCACGCGCGCCTTGGTTTGCTTAACAGGGTGTGATTAGAGGAAAGTAATGGGAAAATTGAATGTAGCGCAATTTGCGACTGAACTGGGATTGCCGGTTACCTTGCTGCTTGAGCAGTTGCAGGCGGCAGGTATTGCCAAGGAGCAGGAGTCCGACCCGATGTCGGAAAAGGACAAGGCGAAATTGCTGGAACACTTGCGTCAGTCGCATGGTGGCGACAAGCCCGCCAAGAAGATTACCTTGATCCGTCGCGAAACCACCGAGATCAAGAAAGCTGATAGCTCCGGCCGTGCACGCACCATTCAAGTGGAGGTGCGCAAACGCCGCGTGGTTGCTCCGACTGCGGCCGCTGAAGCTGCTGCGCCAGTCGCACCCGTTGAAGCTGTTGCAGCGCCAAAAAAGGGCAAAGCTGCCAAGGTCGTGGATGAAAAGGAACTGGCTACACGTGAAGAGGAAGCGCGTCTGCATGCCGAGTTGGCGACGCGTCAGGCAGCCGAAGTTCAAGCCAAACAGGAACGCACCAAACGCAAAACCACCAAGAAGGCAGCTGAGCCTGAATTGCCTCCCGTCGTCGCAGAGGTCGCCAAGGTCGAGCAGGCCGCACCTGTTGTAGCAGCGGCCGCGGCGGCGAATCTGGCTGAAGGAACATTGCACAAGCCGACTCCGAAGCCCGGTGACAAGATCGCCAAACCTAGCAAAAAACCCAAACCGGAAGCCAAGGCCAGTCCGTGGGACGAAAAGGGACACAAGAAGCGCACTCCGGTCAAAACCGGTGAGAAACCAGGCATCTGGACATCTCCCGTACGTGCACCGCGCCATGACAAACACGCCAAGCATGCCGCCGAACCTGAACACGCATTCTCGTTGCCGACGGAACCTATCGTGCATGAAGTAGCTGTTCCGGAAACCATTACTGTTGCCGAATTGGCGCAGAAGATGTCGATCAAGGCTTCCGAGATCATCAAGGTGCTGATGAAAATGGGTTTGATGGTGACCATCAACCAGGTGCTCGATCAGGAAACTGCGATGATCGTGGTGGAAGAGATGGGTCACGTCGCCAAGGCTGCCAAGCTGGATGATCCGGATGCATATTTGATGGATACCGAAGAGCATCACGATTTGGTGCTGGAACCGCGCGCACCGGTCGTCACCGTGATGGGTCACGTGGATCACGGCAAGACTTCGCTGCTCGATTACATACGCCGCACCCGTGTCGCATCTGGTGAAGCGGGCGGTATCACCCAGCACATCGGGGCATATCACGTCGATACGCCGCGCGGCATGGTCACTTTCCTCGACACACCGGGTCACGAGGCATTTACCGCAATGCGTGCACGCGGCGCCAAAGCGACCGACATCGTGATTCTGGTAGTGGCCGCAGACGACGGTGTGATGCCGCAAACCAGGGAAGCCATCGCGCACGCCAGGGCCGCAGAGGTTCCGCTGGTGGTGGCTTTGACCAAGGTCGACAAACCCGATGCCAACGTCGAGAAAGTCAAACAGGAACTGGCCGCCGAGGGCGTCACGCCGGAAGACTGGGGTGGTGATTCGATGTTCGTCGAGGTTTCATCCAAGACCGGGCAGGGCATAGACCAATTGCTGGAAGGCGTATTGCTGCAAGCCGAAGTGCTGGAACTCAAAGCGCCGCGCACCACCCACGCCAAGGGGCTGGTGATCGAAGCGCGTCTGGACAAGGGCAAGGGGCCGGTCGCTACCGTACTGATACAGTCCGGCACGATGAAGCGCGGCGATGCGGTACTGGTCGGCTCGGTGTTCGGCCGGGTGCGCGCGATGCTGGATGAAACCGGCAAGGCAATTACCGAGGCTGGCCCGTCCATCCCTGTCGAGATACAAGGCTTGTCCGAAGTGCCTGTCGCCGGAGAAGAATTGATGGTGCTGGCCGACGAAAAACGCGCCCGTGAAATTGCCCAGTTCCGTCAGGGCAAGTATCGCGGCGTGAAACTCGCCAAGCAGCAGGCCGCCAAGCTGGAAAACATGTTTGAACAAATGGCCGAAGGTGAAGTGGGAATCCTGTCCCTGATCGTGAAATCCGACGTGCAGGGTTCCGCCGAGGCGATTGCGCAATCACTGCAAAAGCTTTCCACCAACGAGGTCAAGGTCAATCTGATCCACGGCGGCGTGGGGGCGATTACCGAGTCGGATGTCAATCTGGCACTGGCCTCCAAAGCGATCATTATCGGCTTCAACACCCGTGCCGATGCGGCCGCGCGCAAACTCGCCGAAGCCAACGGCGTGGACATCCGCTACTACAACATCATCTACGCGATGGTGGACGAGATCAAGGCGGCGCTGTCAGGCATGCTGGCCCCGGAGAAACGCGAAAGCATCATGGGCACAGTCGAAGTGCGCCAGGTGTTCACCGTTTCCAAGATAGGTACGATCGCCGGTTGTATGGTGCTGGACGGCGTGATCAAGCGCGGAGCAAAAGTGCGCGTGATGCGCGGAGATGAGTTGATACACGAAGGTGAGCTGGATTCCTTGAAGCGCTTCAAGGATGACGTGAAGGAAGTCAAAGCCAATTTCGAGTGCGGCCTGTCGGTGAAGAATTTCAACGACCTGGTAGTGGGCGACAAACTTGAAGCCTACGAAATCGTCGAGGTTGCGCGCGCGCTGTAATGGCCAATTTCGCCAGAACTGATCGCATCGCACAGCAAATGCAGCGGGAAATTGCCGAGCTGGTGCGCCTGCGAATCAACGATCCGCGCGTGCGTCTGGTGACCATCACCGGCGTGGAAGTGGCGGGCGACTATTCCCATGCCAAGGTTTTTTTCACCCGCCTGGATGGCAAGCACGAAGAAGCCCAGCAAGGTTTGGAGAGCGCCAGCGGTTTTCTGCGCAGCCAGCTGGCGCACAGCATCAAGCTGCGCATCATGCCGCAATTGCATTTCGTCTTCGATGCATCGGTGGAGCGCGGCAGCCACCTGTCGCAACTCATCGACCAGGCGGTTGCCAGCGATAAGCTACATCCCGACAATTCAACCCCTGATGGAAACGACAACCCCCTGACCCCCTTATCAGGGGGAAAACCAGGGGAGGAGTAGGTGGTTCGCACTTATCGTCCGCTGGACGGCGTGCTGTTGTTCGACAAGCCGCTGGAATTAAGCTCCAACACCGCACTGCAAAAAGTCCGCCGCCTGTTCCAGGCCGAAAAGGCCGGGCATACCGGCACGCTCGATCCTCTCGCGACCGGCCTGTTGCCGATCTGTTTTGGCGAAGCCACCAAATTTTCCATGGCTTTGCTGGATGCCGACAAAACCTATCGCGCCTTGCTGCGCCTGGGGCAAACCACCACCACCGGCGATGCCGAAGGCGAGATCACAGCCGAATATCCGGTCGAGGTCATGCAGGCCGATGTCGATGCGGTGCTGGTAAAATTCCGCGGCGAGATACAACAGCTCCCGCCCATGCACAGCGCACTCAAACACCAGGGCAAGCCGCTCTACGAATATATCCGCAAAGGTGAAACCATAGAACGCGAACTGCGTGATGTGGTGATACACGAGCTGCTGCTGAATTCATTTTCCGGAAACGAGATGGACATCACCGTGCGCTGCAGCAAGGGCACATACATCCGCACCCTTGCCGAAGACATCGGCGCGGCGCTCGGCTGCGGTGCACATCTGATCGGCCTGCGCCGTACCGCGATCGCGCATTTTGATCTGGGCAACAGCTACACCCTGCAGCAATTGACCGAAATGAGCGAGGCCGAACGCGACGCCCGCATCCTGCCGCTGGAAAGCCTGATGCCCGACATGCCCAAGCTGCAACTGGATGCCGTGCAGGTCCAGCGCCTGGCACAGGGGCAACGGCTGGGGCTGGACACAGGTTTGCCGGATGGCAAGATCAGCCTGCATGGACCGCAGGGGTTCATCGGGGTAGGTCTGTTGCAAGGACGCCGACTCGCTCCCGAGCGGCTGTTATCCGATGTGGCAAAACTAGCGGCAAGCAATCCACCTCCAGGTCTCGATTAAATAGCGGCTGTGCTAAAGTAAGTCCCGCCCAATTCAAGGTTGTCATATCGCTTGCACCATGTCTATTCCCATGGTTTCCCGCTGGTTGTGGCCGATGCTGGTGTTGCTGGTTTCGGCGTGCAGCCAGGACAGGCTGCTCACCAAACAGGATTACCGGCAAAGCCAGAACGACTTCATGCAAGGCGATACCGCTGAAGCCCTGTTCGATTTTCCGCGCCGGGCGGAGAAGGGCGATTTCATCACCACCATGGAGCGGGGCTATCTCAACCTGATCCGGGGCAAGCCCGACATCAAGCAGATGCAGCAACAGGCGGACATGTTGCAGAACCGGGTGCGCTACCATGTCTCGCGCGAGGCCAAGACTTTTTTCTACCTGCAAACACCCGAAGATTATTACGCCTCGGAACATGAGGTGATCTGGCTGCACTTTCTGCTGAGCTGGGGCTATTTGCTGCAGGGCAAATACGAGGACGCCTGCGTCGAGGCGCGCGAAGCGGGCAGCCTGCTGACCCTGCCCTGGAGTCCGGTGGGCCACTTCGACGACCCGGCCATGCGGCTGTTCCTGGCGGGGCTGTGGACCATGTGCGGCGAATGGCGCGAAGCGCAGGTGGATTTGCGCGCGGCATGGTTCATGGATCACAGCCTCATCTGGGCCAGGGAATTGGCACAGCGGGACTCGCCGCCAACGGATTTATTTTTGGTGCTGGGCGGACCGGGGCCGGAGGTGGTGTGGGATCCGGAACTAGCGACCAACCCCTTGCGCTCCGGGCGCCAGGTCGGTTTCAAACTCCGGGGACGCAAAAGCAGCATCTCCCTTGTCGATAGCAATGGTGTTGTAATCGTGCCGCAGCTTTCTCCCGATGCGAGCAATTGGTATCAGCGCCACCTGGAACGCGAGAGCGAACTGCACGAGTTGATCATGGACTCCGCATACGGCGGAAAGGCGGCCGCCAGCGGCACGCTTGCGGGAAGCAAGATAGCCGCAACAACCAGCTTGGGATTGGCAGTAGGTTTGGGCGGCACTGCGTTGGGCGCAGCGATTATCAAGTACGGAACAGGCGATGCGCTCTATTACGGGCTGGCCGTTGCTGGGGCCAGTATCGAGATGGGCATGAAAATATCTGAAGAGGGCTACGAACAAAGTGCCAGCCAACTGAAGCAAGACCTTGACCCCAGCATTTCATACCGCTTTGTCCGTTATCTTCCCGAATACCTGTGGATGGGCTGGAGCGACCAGCCCATCGCATACCCGGTCGAGCTTCGCACCCCTCAGACGCAAATCAAAATACTGCATCCCACCGTCACCGGACGCACATCAGTCACCGTGGTGCAGGTGCCGGATACGGCTGTTACATATAACTATCGGTAGTTGCCCGCAATGGTTGAAAGCTGGTGAGTGCTAAGGCAGTGTAATTACAGTGTTCAAGTGCCTTGTTATATCTCTACGGGCGCCGTAAAGTGAATCTAGGCGAATGGCTGGTATGTGCCACAAGCGGACTCTCGGATTCAAGACAACATTTTGTTGAGGGCTGGAATGAATATCAACATCTATTATCGGTTGTTGTTGTGGATGGGGTTGTGTTCGGTGTTGGCCTTCTGTCGAATCACAATGGCCGATGAGCAGGATGACAATTGGTCTAAAGCCATGACCAATACCATTAATAAAACCAAACGGCTTGAACCCTCCTCATTCGTATCTGAATCCATTCCAGACAACGTAATTAACGAGTTAAAAAAGCACGGATGCAAAATTCCTCAGGCAGCACACATTCCAGAACCCCACAATCTTATATCTGGTGAATTTGCGAAAAAGGGGCAGAAGGATTGGGCAGCACTTTGTTCCAGGAATCTCCATTCGTCCATATTATTAATTTGGGGTGGAACGAGTACGTGCCCCTCGGAAATAGCCTCGATTCCAGATAAAGAATCGATCAGATTTCCATACGTAAACGAAACAGGAACGTCTATTGATCCTGAAGAAGGGGAAAATCATAAACTTCAAGGCTACCTAAGAAGAATAACAAAAGTACCAGATGAATTATTGACTCGACCGATTGGGAATGGCTCACCTGTCGACGATGATACTAATCGTAAAATGATCGATCATGAGGCAATTGAAGATGGCATGACGATTGACGCTAATTACACACATGAGTTTTATTACTGCATGCTTGGAAAATGGCGGAAGTGGGGCGATCGTAACTCAGATTAGAGTTATCTTTAGAACTGACTACTTTCATGTAATTGTCCGCATTGTGTCGAGCTTTGACTGATGGCAGAATGAAATCCGAATGACCGAAGTTGAGTGGGAAGCGGTCACTGGCATTCGGGGATATTAACGGACAGAATGCGGCCAATAACGGTCAGTCGCGGGTGACTGCTTTGTAGAAGGCAGTTTGGCAAAATCGGAAATTGTCAACCTAGTTGTCGCCTGAATGCTTGCGTTTATGCGGCCATTTTTAGCTCTATATCTCCTTCCATTTTCTTGCTTTCTTCAGTGATGTGCTGATCCGGATTCAGATGCACGACGCGGACGGGTTGCCAGTTTCTGGTGGCACCGCTCCAACGAGTCGGATGTCTTCGTTTTGCTGCCTCGTAGACGGCGGTACGCTTCTCCAATAATGCGGTGTCGAGTCCCCCATGGCGTTCTGCCGGCGTAACGAAGCGGACGGCGCTGTGCCGATGTTCGTGGTTGTACCATTGGACAAACGTACCAACCCACTGCCGGGCAGCGAGGAGACTTTCAAACGCCTGACGCGGATAGGCCGGCCGGTATTTCAAGGTCTTGAACAGTGATTCCGAG
>DIYV01000154.1 GCA_002429165.1 Gallionella sp. UBA6045
CTACCCCCGGCGGTGTTGATTTTAATGTTGGGTTCCGCTACGCTCAACCCAACCTACGAAATACAAATCAGGCGTTGCCAATGCCGCGAGTCGGCAACCCGATCTGCTTCGCAAAATCCAGCATCCGCTGAATTGGTTGCACCGCCCGCGGAATGATCGCCGGATCAACGAATATCTCATTGCGCCCCGATTCCAGAACCTCCGCCAGATTCAACAAACCATTCATCGCCATCCACGGGCAGTGGCTGCAACTGGTGCAGTTCGCGCCGACACCCGAGGTCGGCGCTTCGAGGAATACCTTGTCCGGGCACAGCGTGCGCATCTTGTGCAGGATGCCGTTGTCGGTGGCGACGATGAATTCCTTCGCGTCCAGTTGCTGCGCGGCCTTGATCAGTTGCGTGGTGGAGCCGACCATGTCCGCCAACTGGATGACCGCGCGCGGCGATTCGGGATGCACCAGCACTTTGGCGTGCGGGTGCTGCGCTTTCAGTTCGATGAGTTCCTTGGCCTTGTATTCGTCGTGCACGATGCATGAGCCCTGCCACAGCAGCATGTCAGCGCCGGTCTGTTCCTGAACGTAATTGCCGAGGTGGCGGTCCGGCGCCCACAGCACTTTTTTGCCCTGCTCCTTGAGGTGTTTCACCACCGGCAGCGCGATCGAGCTCGTCACCATCCAGTCGGCGCGCGCCTTCACTGCCGCGCTGGTGTTGGCATACACGACCACGGTGCGGTCCGGGTTAGCGTCGCAGAACGCGGCGAACTCGTCCGCCGGGCAGCCGAGGTCCAGCGAGCATTCCGCCTTGAGGTCCGGCATCAGCACGCGTTTTTCCGGATTCAGTATCTTCGCGGTCTCGCCCATGAAGCGCACGCCCGCGACCACGATGGTCTTGGCGGGATGCCAGTGGCCGAAGTTCGCCATGTCCAGCGAATCGGAAACGATGCCGCCGGTGGCTTCCGCGAGATCCTGCAAATCTGCATGCACGTAGTAATGCGCGACCAGCACCGCATCCTGTTCCTTCAGCAGGCGCTTGATGCGCGCGATCAGCTCCGGCTTCTCTGCTGCGCTTGGTTCACGCGGAACCTTGGCCCACGCCACAGCGGTTGGAGAGCCGGGGTGTTCATAGGCATAGGGGATGGCATTTTCGCTCATTGGGGTTTCCTCTGTACACGCTGCGGCAATTCCAGTATCGCGGCGCGATTGCTCGGTGAAAAGACTTTTTCAGCCGCATCCTGCCACGTTAGCCACTGGTAGTTCAAATGCTCGCGCGGCGCAAGTTGGATATCAACCGGATGGGGAAGTTGCAAACCGAACACATGTTCGGTGTTAAGCGTGACGCCGGGAGGGTAGCGGTGCCGCCAGTGCGGATAAATCTCGTAGACGTTTTGCGACTGCCAGTCGGTCAGTGCGTATTGCCGGACATCCAGCCCGGTCTCTTCGCGCACCTCGCGCATCGCCGTCTCGGCCTGCGATTCTTCGCCGTCGCGGCTGCCGGTGACAGATTGCCAATAGCCGGGATGGTCGGCGCGCTCCAGCAACAGCACCTTCATGTCCTGCACCTGTCCTGAGCCTGTCGAATAACCAGCGACTTGGCCTTTGTCATTTGAAGGCCTAGTCGAATGGCTAGTAGTTTCACCAGGAGCGGTGTAGATCACCACCAGCACTGAGATCGGCTGTTTGTTGTGCGCCATATCCTAGGAAAGCTTAAAAAAGCACCATTCGCGATGAGCATTTTCCGTTCGCCCCTTCGATACTCCGCGCTACGCGCGGAACTCAGAGCGAACGGAAAATGTATCGAACCGTATTTCATACTTATGCAGAGCTTCCCTAGGAAAAGAATACCCAGAAGGCTTTGTTATGCTGACGCCAGTAAACTACCGTATCGGCAAAGATGTCCTGGGCGATTTCCCTGTCGTTGGCGGAAAGACCGAGCGTGTCGCTGGCATTGCGCAACAACAACACATATCCGTTTGCCCGATGCCACGACAGGTCGCACAATGCGTCGGCCAGCGCATCCCAATTCGCGCCGAATCCCGGCGGAAATTGGGATGCTGCAGCCAATGCATTGAGCAGGTTCTGTTTGCCTTTGACACCCTTCAGATCGGCATCGAAAAGCGCAAAACCGGCTTTTTCGACCGCACTGCGCAATGTTTCCACACTGCAATCCAGCGTATAGCTGCCCGCCGCTTCCCGGTTGCCCAGTTGTTGTGCCAATGCGTCCATGGCTACTCCAGAATTCGTTTAAAGGTTTGGTAATGATCGGCGGTGTAATAATATTCACCGGTCCCGCCGCTGATAATGCGGCGCGCACCGCGACCATGCGTGCGCGGCGTTTTCACGGTGTACTCGTGATAGTAACCGCGCGGGCGTTTCGGCAATATCCGCTCAAAATTGCTGAATACCACGCCATCGCGCTGGTAGGCAAACGGGCCTCCATCCTTGATGGCGCGCAGTGTGTCCCGCGCCTCCGGCGGTAATTCGGCAACGCTGATGATTGCCAGATCGGCATGTGCATTTTGCGCTGCGTGGTGCGTATGCGCTTGCGCACCCGCAGGCAACCACAGCATCGCCGCCAACACTATCCATTTCAAACGCAACATACGCTGCACGCTTATTCCTTGGCCACTTCAGCCGTAGTTTGCACTTGCTGGCGCAACCGGATGT
This sequence comes from Gallionella sp. UBA6045, assembly GCA_002429165.1. Classification (GTDB taxonomy): domain Bacteria; phylum Pseudomonadota; class Gammaproteobacteria; order Burkholderiales; family Gallionellaceae; genus Gallionella. The sequence goes on from DIYV01000154.1 coordinate 2,663, forward strand.
GCAGATCGCGCAACTGCCGTTCATCCGCTGCGCTCGGTGCCTGGGTCAGCAGACATTGCGCGCGCTGGGTTTTGGGAAAAGCGATCACATCGCGGATCGATTCCGAACCGGTCATCATCGCCACGATGCGGTCCAGGCCGAACGCCAAGCCGCCGTGCGGCGGCGCGCCGTATTGCAACGCGTCGAGCAGGAAGCCGAACTTGAGCTGCGCTTCCTCCGCGCCGATGTTGAGCGCGCGGAACACCTGCGATTGCACCGCCTCCTGATGGATACGCACCGAGCCGCCGCCGATCTCCGAACCGTTCAACGCGAGGTCGTAAGCCTTCGCCAGACAACGCCTGGGATCGCTTTGCAGGATGGCAAGGTGTTCGTCCTTGGGCGCGGTGAATGGGTGATGGCAGGCGTTCCAGCGCTTGGCTTCCTCGTCGTATTCGAACATCGGGAAATCCACCACCCACACCGGTTCCCATGCCTTGCCGTTGGTGTAGCCCTTGTCGTGTCCGATTTTGCTGCGCAACGCGCCGAGCGCGTCGTTGACGATCTTTTCCTTGTCGGCACCAAAGAAAACGATGTCGCCGTTCTGTGCACCGGTTCGTTCGATGATGGTCTTCAGTGCGGCCTCGTGCAGATTCTTCACGATAGGTGACTGCAGACCCGCTTCATTGAGTTGCGTGATGTCGTTGACCTTGATGTAAGCCAGTCCCTTTGCGCCGTAGATGCCGACAAACTTGGTGTACTCGTCGATCTCGCCGCGCGAGAATGTGCCGCCGCCGGGCACGCGCAACGCTGCCACGCGACCGTTTTCGGAATTGGCCACGCCCGCAAAAACCTTGAACGCGACATCCTTCACCGCGTCGGTGACCTCGGTCAGTTCCAGCGTCACGCGCAGGTCGGGCTTGTCCGAACCGTAGCGCGCCATCGCTTCCGCGTGGGAAATGCGCGGAAACGGATTGGGTAGTTCCACATTCAGTGTTTCCTGAAAAATCTCGCGGATCATTTCTTCCATCAGCCCGGTGATCTGCGTCTCGGTCAGGAAAGAGGTTTCGATATCCACCTGGGTGAATTCCGGCTGACGGTCGGCACGCAAGTCCTCATCGCGGAAGCACTTGGTGATCTGGTAATAGCGATCGAAACCCGCCACCATCAGCAATTGCTTGAACAACTGCGGCGATTGCGGCAGCGCAAAGAATTCGCCGGGATGCACCCGCGACGGCACCAGATAATCGCGCGCGCCTTCAGGCGTGGACTTGGTCAGCATCGGCGTTTCGATGTCGATGAAACCGCGGCTGTCCAGGAAACGCCGGAATGCCATCGCCACCTTGTAGCGCAGCATCATATTCTTCTGCATCTGCGGGCGGCGCAGGTCGATCACGCGATGGGTCAGGCGCACGGTCTCGGACAGGTTCTCGTCATCCAGCTGAAACGGCGGCGTCAGCGCGGTATTCAGCACCTCGATCTCGTGGCACACGATCTCGATCTCGCCGCTGGTGATGTTGGCATTGGTTGCGCCTGCCGGACGGTGGCGTACTTTTCCGGTGATGCGCAGCACGAACTCGCTGCGCACCGATTCGGCGATCTTGAACATCGCCTGTTGCTCAGGATTACATACCACCTGCGCCAGACCTTCACGGTCGCGCAGGTCGATGAAGATCACCCCGCCGTGGTCGCGGCGGCGATGCGCCCAGCCGCACAGGCTGACGGTCTGGTCGAGTTGGTCGGTGTTGAGGAGTCCGCAATAATGAGTTCGCATGGTTCAGTTTCTAAGAAAATACAAAGGTTAGCTTGATTGTGGATTTGGGGTGTGGGCGCGATGCTTCCCGGCTTCGGAATCCGCCGCCACACCCATCGAAACGATGGAGCGCAACGCCACATCCACCGTCATATCCAACTCGATGGTGTCGGCTTTGCGCACGAAGAAATAAAAACCGTTTACCGGACTCGGCGTGGTGGGAATGAACACCGCAACGTATTCATCCTCGAACTGGTCGATCACCTCGCCCGGCACACTGGTCTGGAACGCCAGCGACCATGCATGCGGATGGGGATAACGAACCAGCAACACCTTGCGAAAGGAATTACCGCTGCCCGACAACAGCGTATCGCTGACCTGCTTCACGCCCTTGTAGATGCTGCCCGCGAAGGGAACGTGCAGCATGGCTTTTTCCCAATGCTTCCATATATACTGGCCGAGCACGTTGCGCATCAGCAAACCGGTCAGGCCGACCACCACCAGGGTCAGGATGATGCCGAGGCCGGGAATGTGCATGCCCAGCACCCTGTCCGGCCGCCAATCCTCCGGCAACAGCAGCAGCGTCTGATCCATCGTCCCGATAGTCAGATTCAGCACCCACAGGGTAATGCCAAGCGGAACCCAGACCAGCAGGCCGGTGATGAAATATTTTTTCATGGGCTAGGTAGCGCTGCCCGTCGCTGGAGACGAAGCGGTGCTGGCAGGCACAGCAACTGCATCAGTCTTGGCTTCAGGCTTCACCGAATCAGGCTTCTTGGGTCCGCCCTTGAAATCGGTAACGTAATACCCGCTGCCCTTCAACTGAAAACCGGCAGCGGTCAGTTGTTTGGTGAAAGTCTGTTTGCCGCATTCAGGACAAGTGCTGAGCGGCGCATCGCTGATTTTCTGCAGCACATCTTTTTGCAAGCCGCAACTCGAACAGCCATAAGCATAAATAGGCATAACGTCTTCCCGCCGGGTAATTTACAAAGGTGCGCATTATACCCGAGCAAAGCGGGCAGAGCAGCCCGAGCTGACAGCTTTTTTGGAAAGCCAGGCGAATAAATTCTGCAGCTAATGAGGGACTGGATCCAGTCCCGGTTGGCTATTGCACTTCAAATTTGAATCGGCAGGGACGCCAATGAACAATTTCACGTCGTCATGGCGACCCGGCATAGCAATTGCAACAATTGGCGAAATAACTGGCATGGCCGGATGCCTTCCCTGGTGTGAAATATCCAGGCAGCAGCAACAGGAATCGGGCCGATTTCCTTGCCGCCCAGCCGGTTGTTCGTCATTTCAATTTTTTCTGTCCCATTGACACGCCAAGGACAGGTATAATGCGCGCCACCCGCGCACAACCAATCAGCGTAGCGGTATCTTTCTCTCACCCCGGATCATTTCGATCTCTTATTCGTCTGCCTCGATTGGTGCCGCTCTTGTGGGCGGCAGGCTGTCACAGGAGTCATGCTTTGCCAAACAATGAAATCACTTTCGCCAGTTTAAATCTGGCACAACCCCTGATGCATGCGATTGCCGATGCGGGATACACGAAACCCACTCCGGTGCAGGCCCAGGCGATCCCGCTGGTATTGGCCGGCGGTGATTTGCTGGCCGGCGCGCAAACCGGCACCGGCAAGACCGCGGGTTTCACCTTGCCGATCCTGCATCTGCTCTCTGCCAAACCCGCTGTCATTCCTCCCGGCGGCCAACGCCCCGGCCGTCCGCGCTGCCTGATTCTGGTGCCGACGCGCGAACTCGCCGCACAGGTGGAGCAATCGGTGCAGACCTATGGCAAATATCTGCCGCTGAAATCCATGGTGATGTTTGGCGGCGTGAACATCAATCCCCAGATGAAAGCATTGCGGGGGCAAGTGGACATCCTGGTGGCCACGCCCGGGCGGCTGCTCGACCATGCCGGGCAAAAAACCCTGGACCTTTCCGGTGTCGAAATCCTGGTGCTGGACGAAGCCGACCGCATGCTGGACATGGGTTTCATCCGCGACATCAAAAAAATCCTCGCGCTGCTGCCAAAACAGCGCCAGAACCTGCTGTTCTCGGCCACCTTCTCCGACGAGATCAAGACACTTTCCGACGGACTGCTGCACAACCCAGGCTATGTCGAAGTGGCGCGCCGCAATTCCACTGTGGAACTGATAACACAGAGTGTCCATCTGGTTCCACAACGCCTCAAAAGCCATTTGTTGTCGCATCTGATCAAGCATCACGACTGGAAGCAGGTGCTGGTGTTCACCCGCACCAAGCATGGTGCGAACCGGCTGACTGAAAAGCTGATTGCGGACGGCATTCCCGCCGCAGCGATACACGGCAACAAAAGCCAACCGGCACGCACCAAGGCGCTGGCGCAATTCAAGGACGGTTCCTTACCGGTGCTGGTCGCCACCGACATCGCCGCACGCGGCCTGGACATCGACCAACTGCCGCATGTGGTGAATTTCGAATTGCCGAATGTGCCGGAAGATTACGTCCACCGCATCGGCCGTACCGGACGCGCAGGCAGCAGCGGCGCCGCGATCTCACTGGTGGACAAGGAAGAATTGCCATTTCTCAGAGACATAGAGCGATTGATCAAACGCGAGATCCCGGTAGTCGAACTTGACAGCTTTGTGCCGCCCGCC
>DIYV01000046.1:0-6089 GCA_002429165.1 Gallionella sp. UBA6045
CTGGCGACTTCAGTCATGCCCTTTTTCTTGTTGTCCAATTCCTCCAGCACGAACATCGGCAGGCATATGTCGTGTTCCTCGAAGCGGAACAGGCTGGTCGGATCATGCAATAACACGTTGGTGTCCAGCACGAAAAGCTTGATGTCGGTATCCTTTGCCGCTTTGGCCGTCTTGTTGCGTGGGGAGGGGGACATAATTTCCTTTAATTGAGGGTTGTAACGAAATCCAGAACTTCCTGCGCATGCCCGTCGGCTTTCAGGCCGCGCCATTCCCGGCGCAGTATGCCATCTTTGTCGAACACAAAGGTGCTGCGCTCGATGCCGCGCACCTGTTTGCCATACATGTTCTTCTGTTTGATCACGCCGAACAGATTGCACGCGGTCTCTTCGGCATCGCAAAGCAATTCGAATGGAAGCGTGAACTTGGCCTTGAAATTCTCATGCGACTTGAGGCTGTCGCGTGAAATACCCACTACTTCGCAATTTTCTCTATTGAATTTTGCATACAGATCGCGGAACTGTTGCGCCTCGGTGGTACAACCCGGGGTATTGTCCTTGGGGTAAAAATAAATCACCAGATGCTTGCCGAGTGAGCGGGACAGTGTGAAGGTCTGATTGCCGGTGGCCGGGAGAGTAAAATCTGCAATATTTTTTTCTGACATGTGTGAACCTGCTAAAGAGGATGACATTCTTGTCAAAAAACGCACTAAAGGCAAGCATCATCGCACTCTCGTCAAACTATCGCGGTTGTGCTACGGTTGCAGCTCCTTTTTACGCAGTTGCCGGTTCGGACTGGTTGATCTTGATGACGGATGCAGATTACATGCGGCATGCGCTTGAACTGGCAAAAATGGCACAAGATGCCGGCGAGGTGCCGGTGGGGGCGGTGGTGGTCAAGGATGGGGAGATCATCGGTCGCGGCTTCAACGCACCGATTTCGCGCCACGACCCATCCGCCCATGCCGAGATGATGGCATTGCGCGATGCCGCTCAGAATATCGGCAATTACCGGCTGGTCGGCTGCGAGTTGTTTGTCACGCTGGAACCTTGCATGATGTGCGCGGGAGCGATCATGCACGCGCGCATCGCGCGGCTGGTGTATGGCGCAAGCGATCCCAAGACCGGCGCGTGCGGCAGCGTGTTGAACGTGTTTTCCGAGCCGCGTTTAAACCATCATACCCAAGTGGCCGCCGGTGTGCTGGCCGACGATTGCGGTTTGATGCTCAGTAATTTTTTCGCGCTGCGTCGCGCGCAACAGAAGGTTACGTGAAAATCATTGTTCAGATTTCTGCCCAGCAGCTTGAATTGCTGGATGACGCGGGCAAGATACTGCGCCGCTATGCAATATCCAGTGCCGGAAAAGGCGTGGGAGAGATGCGCGGCAGTTTTCGCACACCGCGCGGAAAGCATATCGTCCGGGCCAAGATCGGCGCGGGGCAGCCGGTAAACACCGTGTTTGTGAGCCGCCGGGCCACCGGAGAGGTCTACACCCCGGAGCTGGGCGCACGGTTCCCGGAGCGTGACTGGATGCTGACGCGTATCCTGTGGCTGTCTGGTTGCGAAACGGGTTTCAATCGTCTGGGCGTATGCGATACCATGCGCCGCTATATTTATATCCACGGCACGCCGGATTCGGTGCCGCTGGGCATACCCGATTCGCACGGCTGCATACGGATGCACAATGCCGATCTGGTCGAACTGTTCGAACAGGTTACGGCGGGGACAGAAGTCGAAATCGTCGAATGATTTTCCTGTGGGATAAAGTCAAGGGGAATGCAAGCATGAGTAATCCTTTTACAGTCAGTCTGGTGTGCTGGCATGACGGCGAGCCGTTGCTGAAATCAGTCCGTGAGGCGGTGTTCATTCGCGAGCAGGGTGTTCCGGCAGAACTGGAATGGGACGGATTGGATGAAAGTGCCCGGCATGCGCTGGCGCTGAGCCATCAGGGTGATGCCATCGGCTGCGGGCGGATGCTGGCCAACGGCCACATCGGACGCATAGCGGTATTGCCGCAGTGGCGCACAAAAAAGGTCGGCACGGCGATCATGGAGGCCCTGCTCGATTATGCGCGTGCACAAGACTACAAGCAGGTGGATGTCGATGCGCAGGCTCACGCATTGCCGTTCTATCGCAGCTTCGGATTCGCCGAGCATGGCAAGGCATTCATGGATGCCGGTTTGCCGCACATCAAGATGACCCTGCAACTTTTGGCCAGGTGATTATTTGTGCTGCGTCATTTCGCTGTAAAAGCGTTTGTCGGCCTGTAACGGAGCGGGATAATCGTCGAAGCTATCGCCCATTTCCTTGTCCAGCAGGCTGAGCCGGTCGTGCGGCGAAGGGTGGGTCTTGAACATCAGGGCAAGCGACGAATCTTTCGGATTGATTGAATCAAGCATTTGCAACACGGCGGGCAGGCCATAAGGATCATACCCGGCACGCGTTGCGATCACGACGCCCATGCGATCGGCCTCGAACTCATCATCCTTGTCCAACCCGCGCGCATACACTTCCGTTCCTGCCTTGATGGCCTTGTTCAATATTGCGGGGTCAGCCTTGTCCTTGAGTGTATCGCCCGCGAGTTCGGAAGCAATGTCCATGCGCGCTGCTTTCTGCAGTGCCGCGAGATGGTGTTTGCGCAATACGTGGACCATTTCGTGTGCCAGTACCCCGGCCAGTTCCGATTCGTTATCCAGTCTCTGCAGCAGGCCATTGGTGATGAAAATGGTTCCTCCGGGTGTGGCGAATGCGTTGATGTCGGTGCTGTCCAGTACGCCGAATTGCCAAGGCAAATCGGGACGCTCGGTTTGCAGGCTCAGCCAGCGTCCCACCTCGTTGACGTATTGCTGCACCCGGATGTCGGGCAGCAGGGGCACGGCTCCCAGTATGTTTTCGGCGATGCCGTGGCCGATCTGGATTTCTTCCGGCTGGTCTATCGATTTATGCGCCTGCTGCACTTTCTTGGCAATGCTTATGGCTTGTTCAAAGTTGAAGTCGAACGCACAGGCCGGAAGCGAAATCAGCAGACCGAGGCCGAAGGATAATAATGTGCGATTGAACATGGCTGCGCTCCTTGTTTCAGGGATTGCCGGAAGGCAAATAATCAAGCTGGCGCGCTTTCAGCTTGGCGTTGTGCGCAAATTTTTCGGCTTTCGCCTTGTTTACAGCGTACTTTTGCAGCTTCTCGAATTCGACCGGATTCGGATGCGCATTCTTCAGGTCTTCTTCCGACAATCCGCGCACACCAGTCGCCACGGTGATCCCGCTGCTGCCGGAGCGGCCCACATTGATCAGGCTTTGCAAGCCGCTGTCCCCGCGCGTTTTTGCGGTGCTGTCGCTGCGCAAACTGAGCATCCTGACCCAGCCGTTGCCTTTGCCGCTGCTGATATTGACCCAGCCGCCGCGGCGCGACAGAACGTCCACACTGACTTTCTCGCCCAGCGTTGCGATGGTTTTTGCATCACTGAAAGGCTGTTGTTTGATCTCGGTGCTGCGCACGGTAAAAGCGACTTGAGCGGCGCTGGCCGGAGCCGCCAGTGAGGCGAAAAAAATCAGGGTGTATAGATATCTCATGGGTTGACACCGGGGGTAAACAATTCGACTTCCTGCAAGCGGCCTTTGACTTTATAAGATCCGGTCGGTTTAAAGTCAAATGTATTTCCGCAATGCGCGACGGTGTCGCTGGAAACCAGTATGCGAGCCACACCCTTGGTCAGTCCTTCGATGCGGCTGGAAAGATTCACGGTGTCGCCGATCGCGGTGTAATCCATGCGCGCTTCCGAGCCAAGGAAGCCGACCACGGCTTTGCCGGTATGGATGCCGATGCCGACATCGAAATCCTTTCCTTCCTCGCCCAACTCGGCCCTGAAGCCCAGCAAAGACTGTTCCATTTCCAAGGCGGCGGCCACCGCATGCTCGGCATGCTGCTTATCTTCCTGCGGCGCTCCCCAGAACGCCATGATCGCGTCGCCGATGAACTTGTCCAGTGTGCCGCCGTGACGAAAGATGATTTCCACCTGCATGCTGAAGTAGCGATTCAGCAGGCTGACGATTTCCTCCGGTGTGTGTTTTTCCGACAGCGTGGTGAAGCCGCGTATGTCGGAAAACAGCACGGTTATTTCGCGTGCCTGGCCGCTCAGGGATTGCGGCGTTTCGCCCTGGGCGACCAGGGAATCGACGACGCGCGGATCGAGGAAGCGGTTGAAGATGCGCACCGTTTGTTCGCGCGATTTCTTCTCGCGCAGATATTCGCTCAGCGCGGCGGCAAAATAGAATCCCCAGCCGAACAGCAGCGGGGTCAGCAGCGCGACGCTGTAAAGCCGCGTCATCGCGAAGTATTGCGCAGACAGTAATACCAGACTCAACAGCAGCAATGCCCCGCCTATCCTGAACACGTCGAAGCGGCGCCGGACAAACAGCGGCAATTGGACGGCGACCAGCAGCAGCCCGCACAACGGGGAGAAATATGAAGGCGCGGCATGCAGGTAACGCTGATTTTTCAGATTGTCCAAGGCAGTGGCCAGAATCTCCACGCCGGGATACTGGCTGGATACGGGTGTGGCGCGGATGTCGTGCAAACCCGAGGCGGTGGTACCGATAACGACGATCTTCCCGGTCAGTTCGTGCGTGTCGCGCAGCGGCTTCCGGCGCGACTGGTCGGCATACAGGTCGGCATAGGAGATGCGCTTGAACGCATGGCTGTCGCCGCGCCAGTGCAGGCTGATGTCGGGCTGAGGCGGGATCGGGTAACCGAGGTCGCGCATCACGCGTGCCGGCAGGGACTCCAGTTGCCATCCGGAAACATCGCGGTGCAATTCATAACGCCGTGTGACGCCGTCCGCATCTTCAATCAAATTAACCAGACCGACTCGCCACGATTCGGTTGCAATGGCCTGCGGTGGTAGCAAAATGGCACGCGCGTTGGGATCTGCGCCGGCGCTATGGGGTATGTCGATGACACGTGAAATTGCGGACAGGGGAATCCCGCCGCTCTGGTTCCCTTCCAGCTGCAGCATCGGAAAATAAACATTGTGCAGCTTGTGCAGCACCTCATTGAAATACTGGTCGCTTTCCGGACGATAGCGGTCCGGTTCGCTGAACAGGATATCGAACACGATGGCGCGCGGCTGTTGCCGCTCTATGCCCTGCAGCAGTTCGGCATGCACCGCGCGCGGCCACGGCCAGCTTCCGGCCGTGTCCTGCATCGCGGCGAGACTGGCTTCGTCGATATCGACGATCACGATGTCCGGGTCGGGGCTGAGTTGTTTGGCTACATGGCGCGCAACAAGATCGCTGAGTCGGTTATCGAGGGTACCGAACAGGTTCAGCCACAAGCTGTTGAGTGCGATGAACAGGACCGTCACCAGTGCAATCAGATGGATGCGGGAGGAAGGCGAGCCGGGCTTGTTCATGGAGGCGACTTGTGAATATCTAACCTGAATTAATTGCCTGGCCGAAAGCGGTACTCAAACACCGGGCAGCGGATAAGGCAAAGGCAAAAATTCCAAAGTCCCGCCATGCAGGGATTTCCAATGCGCTGCCTGCGTTTCGCGGGTGGATATCTGCACCGTTGCCAATACGTCGTAACCGCCGCCGGGCGCGGGCGCCGCGTTGACGATCATGCCGCAGGTCTGGCCTTCCATCTCGGCGCTGAACAACTCATCGCCTGCCTGGGGCGCGCCGCTGCCACTGAGATGCGCCAGATACATGCGGCGTTTGAGTTTGCCGAGATACTGCATGCGCGCAACGATTTCCTGCCCCGGATAGCAGCCCTTGTTGAAATTTACGCCGCCGAGGAGTTCGAGATTTACCATCTGCGCGACGAACTGTTCCTGGGTTTGCGGCAGGATCACCGGGATGCCGGAACGAATATTGAGCCAGTCCCAGCACGAACTGCCGACCGGTTGTGCGCGTTGGCCGAGCGCCGTCCACAGCGAGGCAGCATTAGGCGCCGGGGTGCTGACCAGAAAGCGCGAATCGCTGATTTTTATCACACTGCCCTGTGTGGTGCCGATGACGCCGAACGGCTGCTGCGGCAGTTCGCCGAATTGAGTGCGCAAAATCTCCCGCGCATTCGCGCCGGACAGTCCCAGC
>DIYV01000046.1:6213-11425 GCA_002429165.1 Gallionella sp. UBA6045
TGTATAAGAGACAGGCCCTGTGTGGTGCCGATGACGCCGAACGGCTGCTGCGGCAGTTCGCCGAATTGAGTGCGCAAAATCTCCCGCGCATTCGCGCCGGACAGTCCCAGCGTAACGATCTCGTCGCCGGCATCGGTGATTTTGACTTTGGCGCGCAGCACATACATGCCGAGCTTCTTGCGTATCGGTTCACACAGCAGGCGGGGCAGTTGCAGCAGATAGTCTTCGCCTTCGCGCCAGATCAGCATGGTTGCCAGCATCCGTCCCTTCGCGGTATTGAAGCTGCTGAGTTGTGCGCGGGTGGTGCTGACGTCGCGGATATCGTTGCTCAACAGATTTTGCAGGAAGGATTGCGCTTCCTCGCCGGACACACGCAATGTTCCAAACTGGCTTAAATCGCAGAGCACCGTGCCTTGTTCGGTTGCTTGCAACTCAGCGGCGCTGTCGCCAAAGCGTTGTACCATGCCGGCGGCCAGGGTTGCGCCGTGTCGGGTGAGGAAATCATGCCAGTCAGGATTCATGTTTTTTGCCGGAAGATGCTTGAAATAATCAGCTTACAGTGTTGTTCAATGTCTGTGCCGTGTCAACCTGGTCAATGACGAGTCTGCGCGATTCCGCTAAACTTGATGCCATGAGAGTCTTGCTGGTTTCCCTGCTGGTTATTCTGCTTTCCGCCTGCAGTGGCGGATTGTGGAACGATCCCTATCCGGCATCGGACCAGGGCAAGTCCATTTTCTATTCTGCGTTCACCGAACGTCCCAAACATCTCGATCCGGCGCAGGCATACAGCGCAAACGAGTATGATTTTCTGGCGCAGATTTACGCGCCGCCGCTGCAGTACCATTACCTGAAACGCCCCTATCAGCTGGTGCCGCTGGCGGCAAGTGCAATGCCGACAGTGCGTTATCTGGACAAGCATCACCGGCCGCTGCCGGAAAATGCCCCAGCGAAAAAGATCGCCTTCAGCGTGTACGAGATACATATCAAGCCCGGCATGCGCTACCAGCCGCACCCGGCGTTTGCGCCGGAATACGATCACCTCAAGCCCGATGATTTGCGCGGTATTCATGCAATAGGCGATTTTCCGCACACTGGAACACGCGTTGTCACGGCGGCGGATTATGCCTACCAGATCAAGCGCCTTGCCGATCCGCTGCTGCATCTGCCGATATTCGGGGTGATGAGCGATTACATCGTCGGTTTGAAAGAATACGCCGCGACGCTGCAACAGGCAGTGAAGCAGCATCCCGACGCGTTTCTCGACCTGAACAAGTATCCGCTGCGGGGCGTGCAGGTGGTCGACGAACACACCTATCGTATCGAGGTCTACGGGAAATATCCCCAGTTTGAATACTGGCTGGCGATGCCTTTTTTTGCGCCGATGCCGCCGGAGGCCGAGCGGTTCTACGCGCAGGAGGGCATGCGCGAACGCAACCTGACCCTGGATTGGTGGCCGGTGGGCAGCGGGCCGTATTACCTGTCCGAGAACAATCCCAACCAGCGCATGGTGCTGACGCGCAATCCGTACTATGACAGCGAGACCTATCCGAGCGAAGGTGAACCCGGTGATGCGGCAGCCGGGTTGCTCAAGGATGCGGGCAAACCGTTGCCGCTGATCGACGAGATCGTGTTCACGCTGGAAAAGGAAACCATACCTTACTGGAACAAGTTTTTGCAGGGATATTACGACACCTCGGGCATCAGTTCGGACAGTTTCGACCAGGCGGTGCAGGTGAACGTCGGCGGTGAAGCAACGGTGACCGACGCGATGAAGGCACAGGGCATCAAGCTGACCACTGCAGTGGCGACCTCGACCATGTATACCGGATTTAACTGGCTCGATCCGGTGGTGGGTGGGAATAGCGAACAGGCGCGCAAGCTGCGGCAGGCGATTTCGATCGCGGTGGACTTCGAAGAGTTCATCTCTATTTTTGCCAACGGGCGCGGCATCGTGGCCCAGTCGCCGATCCCGCCGGGAATCTTCGGCTACCGCTCGGGCGAGGCGGGCATCAATCACTATGTATACGACTGGGTGGATGGCGGTGTCAACTCCGCATCTGGCTTGCTAGATAGCGGATTGCCTACCTTTGGTGCGCCGAAACGCAAGTCCATCGAAACAGCCAGGCAGCTGCTGGCCGAAGCGGGTTATCCCAACGGGGTGGATGCGCAGACCGGCCAGCCGCTGGTGATCAATCTGGATACCACCGCGGGCGGGGTAGGGGACAAGGCGCGACTCGACTGGATGCGCAAGCAATTCGCCAAGATCAACGTGCAACTGGTGGCGCGCAGCACCGACTACAACCGCTTCCAGGACAAGATACGCAAGGGCGATACGCAGATATTCTACTGGGGCTGGAATGCCGACTATCCCGACCCGGAAAACTTTCTGTTCCTGCTGACCAGCGCACAGGCCAAGGTGGGCAAAGGGGGCGAGAACGCCGCGAATTACAGCAACACGGAATATGACAGATTGTTCGAGCAGATGAAAAACATGGAAAACAGTCCGGCGCGACAGGCAATCATAGATCGCATGCTGGAAATCCTGCGCCGTGACTCACCCTGGCTGTGGGGCTACCATCCGAAAGATTATGTGTTGCAGCACAGCTGGATGAGCAACGTCAAAGCAAACGTGATGGCAAACAACAAGATCAAATATTGGCGCGCAGATACGAAGCTGCGCGATGCACTGCGCCGCAAATGGAATCAGCCTGTGCGCTGGCCGCTATGGCTGGCTGCAACGGCAGCGTTGTTATTTGGCATCTGGCTGTGGCGCATGCTGCGTCAACGGGAGGAGGCGAAATGAGTATTGATCGGGGGACGAAGTTTTGCATTAGGCATACAGGCCGACACTACAACGCTTGCCTGCTTGCGGTGATCGGCCGGAATTTATCTGTGGCGATAACGGTAAGCGAGCGTCCATGCCGCCGCTGTAAGCAGCCAGGCAATGACCTTGTAGACGGTCGCATTGAATATCAGCATGTCCATTTGCAGCAACACCGAGAATGCGGTGATATTGAAAGCCACTATGGAAAAAAAAATGAAGAATGGATAAGGGAGGAACTTGTTCATGGATAGCAATTCTTCATGTGTAATCAAAAGTGGCAAGCGGGAAGTCCGGCCTGCCGGCCCTGCTCGAAATTCGCCTGGCGCCAGGTTGGTTGGCGCACATTGCTTTCACCAGAAAACTCGCCACCTTGCGGTGGCGATGAGTTGTCCGGCTGGCGAGATCGGTTACTTGTTTTCGGTTGACGCGCCGGGTGTGTCCATCAGGTTGCCTGCGGCCCACCCGACAATGGCGATACTTAAAAACACACAAACAATTCCAAGTGCATGACCGAACACAAACCCACCCAGCAGCCACAAGACCACAGCAGTGATTACCGATAAAACAAGCAAGCGAACTTTGGAATCCATGTTTAACCTTTCGAATAAATTGTATGCTTGGGGCTGGTTATTGCCCGCGCTGAACGAATAATAGCTCAATGCCCGGAAAAAATGTGGCTGTAAAGCAAAAATATGGCAGTAAATGACCAATTTGTTTCAAAATGTGTACAGCATTTTATCCCCCTTGTTTTTGTACCGGGTTGAGATATTTGCGGGTCTGAATATTGCACGATGTAATCCTGTAAACAAGCCTGGTGCCCTTGCGCTTGTCATGTGAAACAATGATGGCGCGCCTGAAAAATCACTTAATCACATTTTTTGAATGATCGCCTATCTGATCCGCCGCATTTTGTATGCCCTGCCTATCCTTGTCGGGGTCAACCTGCTCACCTTCGCACTTTTTTTTGTGGTGAACACTCCGGACGACATGGCGCGCATGCAGCTCGGCATCAAGCGCGTCACGCCCGCTGCCATCGAGCAATGGAAAGTGCAGCACGGCTATGACAAGCCGCTTATGCTGAACAGCGCCGCCGCCGGCATCGACAAGATCACCGACACGATTTTCTGGCAGAAGTCCGCCAGTATGTTCGTGCTCGATTTCGGATATTCGGATGACGGGCGCAACATCAGCCGCGAGATCGCCACGCGCATGTGGCCAAGCCTGTCGATTGCGCTGCCGACCTTTGTGGTCGGTCTGGTGGTGTACATCACCTTTGCGCTGTTGATGACGCTGTTTCGCGCCACCGCGCTGGATATGGCGGGTGTGGCATTGTGCGTGTTTTTGATGTCGGTGTCCGGCCTGTTCTACATCATCGGCGGCCAGTTCGTGGTGAGCAAGTTGTGGCATCTGGTGCCGATCTCCGGCTACGCGGGCGGACTGGACAGCTTCAAGTTCGTGGTGTTGCCTATCGTGATCGGCGTGATCGGCAGTGTGGGCTCCAGCAGCCGCTGGTACCGCACGATTTTTCTTGAAGAAATCGGCAAGGACTACGTGCGAACCGCGCGCGCCAAGGGCCTGTCTGAACTGGTGGTGCTGTTTCGCCACGTGCTGAAGAATGCGATGATCCCGATCCTCACCGGTGTGGTGGTGGTCATCCCGCTGCTGTTCATGGGCAGCCTGCTCACCGAATCGTTCTTCGGCATTCCCGGGTTGGGCAGCTACACCATCAATGCGATCAATGCGCAGGATTTCAGTGTGGTGCGCGCGATGGTGTTTCTCGGTTCGCTGCTGTATATCGCCGGCCTGATCCTGACCGATATCTCCTACACCATTGTGGATCCGCGGGTGCGGCTTTCATGAGTTTCATGCCGGTTATCCTGTGGAGCGACGCACTGGTGTTTCTGCTGATTGCGGCAGGCATCGCCAGCGCGTGGTATGTGCGGAAGCGCGAGCATCTGTTGTTGCCATGGCGGCGCGTGGCGCAGAATCCTACGGCGATGGTTTCACTGCTCGTTTTGTCGCTGTTTTTTCTGGTCGGGCTGCTGGATACGCTGCACTACCGGCCCGCATTGCCGGAAAAAAACAACGGGGGAACGGTTTATTCGCCGGAGGTGTTGAGCGTGTTCGACAAGCTGGTAACGCCGCTGCGCACGCAAACCGAGAAAACCTATTCCGCACCTTTGGCAGTGACACTGTATGCCAAGGAAAGCATCATTGATGCAAACGGGAACGTGCGGCGCGACTATCCGCGCCTGCGTTACGGCGGCGTCCAACTGACGGATGTGCGGCAGCGTGACAGCGATGTGCTGAGGCGCGGATTGACCGGTGCGCTGACGGGATTGATGGCGGGATTATTGATTGTGCTGGGCAGCAAGAGCCGGCTTGCGC
>DIYV01000046.1:11647-29736 GCA_002429165.1 Gallionella sp. UBA6045
ACCGACAAGGTCGGGCAGGACGTGCTGTACCTGTCGATGAAAAGCATACGCACCGGACTGATCATCGGCACGGTCACCACGCTGGTCACCCTGCCGCTGGCCTTGTTTCTGGGGATCGCTGCGGGATATCTGCGCGGCTGGGTGGATGATGTAATCCAGTATGTTTATACCGTGCTGAGCTCCATACCCAGCGTGCTGCTGATTGCGGCGGCGGTACTGATGATGCAGGTGACCATCGAAATGCACCCGCAATGGTTCGACAACTCCGCGTCACGCGCGGATTTGCGGCTGGTGTTCCTGTGCCTGATCCTCGGCGTCACCAGTTGGACAGGGTTGTGCCGATTGTTGCGCGGCGAGACCCTCAAGCTGCGCGAGATGGAATACATACAGGCGGCACAGTCCTTCGGTGTGTCCTCGTTCCGCATCCTTGCGCGCCATATCATGCCGAACGTGATGCACATCGTTCTGATTTCGCTGGTGATGGATTTCAGCGGGCTGGTACTGGCCGAGGCCGTGTTGTCCTACGTCGGTGTGGGTGTTGATCCCTCGATGATCAGCTTCGGTACGATGATCAACGCTGCGCGGCTGGAGATGGGGCGCGATCCCATGGTGTGGTGGGCTCTGGCCTCGGCCTTCGGTTTCATGCTGGTACTTGTGCTTGCGGCGAATCTGTTCGCCGATGCTGTGCGCGATGCGTTCGATCCGCGCCTGAACCGTACCGAGGTGGCGGCATGAACACGGTGCGCGCAGCGTCGGTGCGGGTAATGCCGCCGGCCACCGAAAACTCTACGCTTGAAGTTTGTTATGAAGCTAATGAGGTGGCGGCATGAACACGGTGCGCGCAGCGCCGGTAACAAAGTCAGGCAATCCACTAAGCGATAAATCGCTTGTGGAATTGACACTGCGGGCAATGCCGCCGGCCACCGAAGTAACCGTCCGGTGTGGTGATTCGAATCACGAGATTGAGGTGGCGGTGTGATGGGCGACCTTCTTCGTGTCTCCGGCATGGTCACGCAGTTGCGCAATGGCGCGCGCATCGTGGACGACATTTCCTTCAACATCAAGGCGGGCGAGACGTTTGTGCTGCTCGGGGAATCCGGCTGCGGGAAATCCATGACCGCGCTGTCGCTGCTGCGGCTGTTGCCCGATGGGGTGGTAAATGCCGGCAGTGCGGCACAGCTGGATGGCATCGAACTGTTCGACTTGCGCGAGCGCGAGATGCGCGACCTGCGCGGCGGCATGATGGCGATGATCTTTCAGGAACCGGGGCTGAGCCTGAATCCGGTGATGACAGTTGGCCAGCAAATCGCCGAAGTATTGGGATTGCATCAGGGTATGCGCGGCAGTGCTGCACGACTGCGTTGCGTGGAGCTGCTGGACCAGGTCGGCATCCCGGATGCTTCGCGGCGCGCGGAGGAATATCCGTTCCAGCTTTCCGGCGGCATGAAGCAGCGTGTGATGATCGCGATGGCGTTGGCCGGACAGCCAAAATTGCTGATCGCGGACGAGCCGACCACCGCACTGGATGTCACGATACAGGCGCAGGTTCTGCAACTGCTGCGGGATACCCAGGCTGCCAGCGGCATGTCGCTGTTGCTGATTACGCATGACCTCGGTGTGGTGGCGGAAATGGCGCATCAGGTCGGGGTGATGTATGCCGGACAAATCGTCGAGCAGGCCAGCCGCGCCCAGTTGTTCGACCAGCCGCTGCATCCCTATACGCAGAAACTGTTCGCCGCACTTCCCGATGCGACACGCCGCAATCAATCATTGGCCGCCATTCCGGGCAACGTACCGCCGCTGGGCAGCATCACGCAGGGCTGCCGCTTTGCCGCCCGTTGCGACAGGGCCTGGTCGCTGTGCAACGAAAAGACGCCAGACTGGACAGTGGTCGGAGAAGGGCAGGGAGTCAGGTGTCATCTTTATCAGGGGCAAGATGCAAGGGGCAAGGGGCAAGAGAATAATGTTAGGGTGCAGGAGCACCAGGATGACTCCAAACCTGATTTGCACCTTGCACCTTGTCCCTTGCTCCTTGAGGTCTCCGACTTGCGTGTCTATTTTCCTATTCGCAAAGGCCTGTTGCAGCGTGTGGTCGGACAGGTAAAAGCGGTGGATGGGGTGTCGCTGGATATTCCACAGGGACGCACCCTGGCGCTGGTGGGTGAGTCCGGTTGCGGCAAGACCACGCTGGGCAAGGCGCTGTTGCAGTTGATCTCGCCCATTACGGGTAGCGTGCAATTCGACGGGAGAGAATTGATCGGATCGGATGCCCGTGAACAGCGCGCCTCGATGCAGATGGTGTTCCAGGATTCCTATGCTTCGCTGAACCCGAAAATGCGTGTTGCCGAAATTCTCGAGGAAGGCATGACCGCGCTGAACATCGGGAACAACAGTGCGGCACGACAGGCACACATCGATACTTTGCTCGATCAGGTCGGTCTGGCGCGCGATTCAAAGTGGCGTTATCCGCATGAATTTTCAGGCGGGCAGAGGCAACGCATCGCCATCGCTCGCGCGCTTGCGGTTTCGCCGCGGCTGTTGATCTGCGATGAACCGACCAGCGCGCTGGATGTATCGGTGCAGGCGCAAATTCTGAACTTGCTGAAGTCGTTGCAACAAAAACTTGAACTTAGTTATTTGTTCATCACTCACAATCTTGCCGTGGTCGAGTATCTCGCCGATGAGGTGTGCGTGATGTATCTCGGGCGCATCGTGGAGCGCGGCACTTCGGCGGAAGTGTTGCGAGCACCCAAGCATCCCTATACCCAGGCGCTGTTGTCTGCCATACCGCGCATTGACGGTGCAAAAAGAGAGCGCATCAGACTGAAGGGGGACTTGCCGTCACCGGCCAATCCGCCGCAAGGCTGCCATTTTGCACCGCGCTGTGAGCATGCTTCGGAACAATGCCGCATGAGTTATCCGCCCGTGACCCGTCATTCGCCAACACATAGCGTGCGTTGCTATTTATATGCAGAAAACCCGGGTTGACGACAGGGTATTTTAGGTTTACAAAGGTATCAGGTTCTCCGGTGTTAGACGGGGATTTCAGCGGTGTGATCACGTTAACTTTAATTTCAAAGGAGTGGATCATGAGCACCAAATCAGCAGGAGCAGGGAGCGAAGCCGGCAAAGAAAAACTTGTCCAGGATTTCCGTGTGGTAGTGGCTGATGCCGAGGAGTTGTTGCGTGCAACAGCAGGACAGGCAGGAGAGAAGGTGGCGGCGGCACGCGAGCGTATTCAGGAAAATCTGGTTACGGCCAAGGCGCGTCTCAATGAGGCCGAGTCAGCAATGATTGAGAAGACCAAATATGCCGCCAAGGCAACGGACGAGTACGTGCACGATAATCCGTGGACGGCCCTCGGTGTTGGTGCCAGCGTGGGCGTTATCGTCGGTATGCTGATTGGCCGCGGCCGTTAAGTCATGGTTGGGCAGAGTGCCGGGTTGATGGATTCGGTCAAACGATTGGCTTCGACGCTGATTGCCATCGTTTCGACGCGGCTTGAACTGCTTGCCAATGAGGTGCAGGAAGAACGGCTGCGTCTGGCGCAGATGTTCTTTTTATATTTGTCCGCATTGTTTTGTTTTGGCATGGGCGTGCTGTTGCTCACGGCATTCATCACCGTGCTGTTCTGGGATGAGCACCGGCTCGCTGTGCTGGGCGGGCTGTGTATTCTTTTCTTTGTGCTGGCTACGCTGATGGCAATGTTGTTGCGCAATAAGGCGCAGTCAAAACAAAAATTATTTTCCGCCAGTCTTGCCGAATTGTTCAAGGACAGGGAACAGCTGGAACCAAGGGAATAACTGGGGTCATGAACGAAAAATTGCTTGGGCTGACACAGCGTCGAGGTGAGTTATTGGCAAGGATTGCCGTGCAGCGTGAGGAAATGGCTGAAATTGAGGCGGAGTGGAATGCCCCGTTAGCCTTGGCTGATCAGGGGGTGGCGGCAGTGCGTTTTTTGCGTCACCATCCTTTGCTGGTCGCCGGCGCAATGGCTTTATTTGTGATTCGCCGTCACAGCGTGGCGGGTTTGATGTGGGGAGTGTGGCGGGTGTGGAAAGGATACCGTGATTTCATTTTCATCACAGAAAAGACCTAGCCGAGAGCGAACCTAGTAGTATCCCTGTGAAGACTCGTTGCCGTTTTGCGCCACATCACGCGAGCGGTCCTTGGATTTTTTATGCCGGCTGTAATGCTGGCTTAAACCCGACTTCGAGATTACCAGGGTTTGACCGATCCTGATGATTTTCAGCGGGCCGTTCCATTGTTTCAACCTGGCGATGCTGACATGATAACGGCGCGCCACACCCCCCAGCGTGTCACCACTGTGCACGATGTGCTTGATTCTTGTGAGGCTATCGGAAGGAACGATGTGCATGTTAAAGGCTTCGAATTCGCTTGAGGATTCTTCACCGTTCAGCGGCACCAGCAGGGTTTGTCCGGTACTGATATTGCCGCGCCGGGAAAGGCCGTTCACGGACTTTAGGTTTGCCAGCGACAGGCCGAAGCGCGGTGCCAGTTTGTCAAGACGCTCCCCCTTCTTGGGTTTATATGATTGCCAACTGACCAGAGGCTTGTCATAGTTTTCCAGGTTAGTCCTGAACGTTTCAATTTTGTCGACAGGCAACAAAATGAAATCATTGTTGTCCTGCAAGATCACCGGGCGGTTGTGTGCGGGATTGAGCGCGGCAAACTCGTCTTCCGAGATACCGGCCAACTGGGCAGCCAGTTTGACGTCGATGTGCTGAGTCGTGCTGATAGCGGCAAAGTAGGGCTTGTTCGGAATCTCCTGCAACGTCAGCCCAAATTTGGCAGGATACTCAATGATGTGTTTAATGGCCAGCAACTTTGGCACGTAATTGCGCGTTTCCTTCAACAGCTTCAGGTGGGCATAGTCGGTCGGCAGGCCGTGTCTGCGATTGTGTGCCTGGGCTCTCAGAACTGCGCCTTCGCCGCAATTGTACGCAGCCAGGGCCAACTGCCAATCGCCGAACATGTTGTGAAGATTCTGCAGGTAATCGAGTGCACCATTGGTCGCGCTGATCACATCCCTGCGGCCGTCATACCACCAGTTCTGTTGCATACCGAATTTTTTGCCGGTGGACGGCATGAATTGCCAGATGCCGGAAGCACGGCTGGTTGAATATGCGCCCGGATTAAAGGCGCTTTCGACCATCGGCAAAA
Organism: Gallionella sp. UBA6045; assembly: GCA_002429165.1. GTDB lineage: Bacteria > Pseudomonadota > Gammaproteobacteria > Burkholderiales > Gallionellaceae > Gallionella. The sequence continues at coordinate 16,832 of DIYV01000046.1, forward strand.
GTGCGATTTCGCTGGGCATGCCGCGTCGTTCCACTTCCTCGGTAATGTAATACAGGTATAGGCGGGCGCGATCAGTCATCCGCGCAAAGTATTCGGGACGGCTTACATACCATTTCTCATGCCTGGCGACCAGCTTGGAATCGAGTTCGCGCATCGCGAAACCGTTGCGTATTCGCGACCATAGTTCCTGCGCCATGGGGGCGGGTTTAGGGATGAGTTCGATTCTGATATCGCGGCCTGATGGCAGCCACTGTGGGGCAGCGTCCTCGGTTGCAGGACTGCTCAGTGTTACAGGACTGTTAAGCGCGATCGTTTCTTCCGCGTGAGCATATGCAGGTATGGCTGCTGCAAAAATGCAGAGCAGTGCAGAAAAAATAAATCGAATCAATAACATGTGCACCCTTCCTGAAGTAAACCCTGTGTGATGGTAGTCTAACATCTGCACACAGGTCAATCTAAAATAGCAGGAAAATGACAAAAGGCAGCGGATAGGGGATGGAAGGTCGGGAAATGAGACCAGCGCTCATTGCAAGCCTCTATAGGAAACGCATCGCCGGACGTTCCCTGCAGGTCAGTTTTTTGCAGGGGAACCCTCCGGCGATGTCGATTCCGCCGTGTCAATTCCACATTCAGCCTGCGGGACAGTAGATTGCCTGCCTTTGGTGTACCCCTTCGGATAGGGAAGGATGGTGAAGCTGGTTGCTTTATCTTATGGGGTTTTTGAGCTGTTCCAATATTGCCGGATTCTCCAATGTCGAAACATCCTGGCTAATCTCCTCGCCATTGGCGATTGCCCTAAGCAGGCGTCGCATTATCTTTCCGGAACGGGTCTTGGGCAGATTATCGCCGAAGCGGATTTCATCCGGTTTGGCAATCGGTCCGATGGTCTTGCTTACCCAGTTGCGCAGGTCCTCGGCGATTTCCCTGGCCTTTGCCGCATCAGCCGGGCGTGAGCCCTTGAGCACGACATAGGCGACGATAGCCTCGCCCTTGATGTCATGCGGTTTGCCCACCACGGCGGCTTCGGCCACCAAGGGGTTTGCGACCAGGGCGGACTCGATTTCCATCGTGCCCAGCCGGTGGCCGGACACCTTCAGCACATCGTCGATGCGTCCCATGATCCAGAAATATCCGTCATCATCGCGGTGGGCTGAATCGCCCGCCAGATAGTAACCGCGCATTTCTTCGGGAAAGTAGCCCTTTTTGTAACGTTCCGGATCGCCCCAGATGGTGCGGATCTGCGACGGAAATGGACGCTTGATGACGAGAAAACCGCCATGCTTGTCGTGTACTTCATCGCCCGCTTCGTTGACGATGGTCGCCATGATGCCGGGCAGCGGCAGGGTGCAGGAACCCGGCTTGGTCGGCATTGCACCGGGTAGCGGTGCGATCATATGGCAGCCGGTTTCAGTCTGCCACCAGGTATCCACGATCGGGCAGCGCGCCTGTCCGACGGTGTTGTAATACCACATCCACGCTTCCGGATTGATCGGTTCGCCGACCGTGCCGAGCAGGCGCAGGCTGGACAGATCATATTGTTTGGGCAACTCGCCGCCCAGCTTGATCAGCGAGCGGATGGCAGTTGGGGCGGTGTAGAAAGTGGTGACCTTGTGATCCTGTATCATTTTCCAGAATCGTCCGGCATCCGGGTAGGTCGGGATGCCCTCGAATACCACTTGTGTTGCGCCCATCGCCAGTGGACCGTAAGTAACATAAGTGTGGCCGGTGACCCATCCCACGTCGGCGGTGCACCAGAAAATATCACTGGCCTTGTAGTCGAACACCCATTTCATGGACAGCATCGCACCGAGCAGATAGCCGGCGCTGGAATGCTGCACGCCCTTGGGTCTGCCGGTGGATCCTGAGGTGTAGAGGATGAACAGTGGGTGTTCAGCGCCTACCCACTCGGGCTCGCAGTGGGTGGGTTGGGAGTTGAAAAGGTCTTGATACCAGACGTCCAGCCCATCGTTCCACTCGACATTGTTTCCCGCACGGCGATAAACGATAACGCTGTGTACGAATTCGCATCCGCCGGTGGAAAGCGCTTCGTCCACGATGGGTTTCAACGGCATCTGTTTGCCGCCGCGCATTTGCGCGTCGGCGGTAATGACCGCACAAGCTTTTGCATCGGTGATGCGTTCGTGGAGGCTCTGAGCAGAGAATCCGCCGAACACCACCGAATGGATCGCGCCGATACGGGCGCAGGCTTGCATGGCAACAACCGCTTCGATACTCATTGGCATGTAGATGACGACGCGGTCGCCTTTCTTGATACCGCGCGACTTCAGGCCGTTGGCGAATTGGCAGACACGCCCATGCAATTCGCGATAACTGACTTTGCTTACCTTGCCGTCGTCCGCTTCAAAAATGATCGCGATCTTTTCCGGCTGGTCGGCAAGATGTATGTCGAGGCAGTTGTATGAGACATTCAACTCGCCGTCTTCGAACCACTTGAAAAACGGTGCATTGCTTTCATCGAGTGATTTGGTAAAGGGTTTTTTCCATTGCAAGGTTTCGCGTGCCAGTTTGGCCCAGAATCCCGGGTAATCCTGATCTGCAGACTTGCACAGTGCTTGGTAAGCCGGCATGCCGGACACGTTGGCCTGGTTGACGAATTCGGCTGAGGGCTCGAAAACGCGCATTTCATTCAGTACGGATTCGATGTTGGACATGTGATCTCCCGAATAGCGATTGTTGTTGAGGATGAGATGAAGAATTCAGAGAGGGGAATGTAGTTTTATTTTGTACCGTCTGTCAACCCGAAACAGGTAAACATGGAGTGTTGCACTATCAGCTTATCAATGCTTTCCGGTTGCATTGGGATTGATCAAGATGCGAATCAGGGTATCCGGAGCACTGTCCAATCGAGTGTTCGAAAAGGTCAGCTGTCCCTCGCCTTCATAATAGGCCTCGGTGCGTTGGGTATCTCCACCGAAATAAAATGGCTGGTACTGTTTGCCTGTTATACGACTATCGGAATTGTTCGGTGGCCCGATCAGGTTTTTAACCTGATCCAGCGTCATGCCGATTTGCAGCTTGGAGAATTTGCTGGCAGGAGCGGGTGTGCCAACGATTTTACCTTTGATCAGACCGTCAGCAGACATTACAGAGCGCACAGCCGGGTTCGCAACCGATGGTGCGCTGGTGCGTGCCGATTTATTCGTAACACCCTTGTGCAGTGACGCGCAGCCAAACAGTGGCATCAAACAAATTGCCGCCATCAAACAGTTATTGCGATTCATGCGAGAAATTCCCATCAAGACGTGTTGCGAAGCGGTTGCAGATGATTCTACTCCGAAACAGCGCAGTGAAGAACCAGGCTTGATTGTGAATGATTGATAGCACGATATTCAGCATTTTGTCATGTGGCTGCTGGTATGGCCGGGCTCGCCATATTTTAGGGGCTAGGCTATCTGCAACGGCATGTATAATGTGCTTCGGTTAATTCCGGTCATGCACTTTACTCGACTTGCCTGCCAATGCCCACTGCCCATCCAGTTTCGTTTGCGCCCGGTCACACTGTGTATAGCGCAGAAATTACACCCGATCTGGTGCGGCTGGATAGCCGGCCTATCCTTCCTAATATCTACTCTCATCTTCAGTCAGAGATGCCAGCGCCATGAAACTTTCTGACTATGTGAAACCGAATATCGGCTTCAAGCTCGGTTTGTTGCTTGCCGCATTTGGTATCCTGGCAACTATCCTGACTGGCTATTACTTTTTCACGTCCAGCCGAAATATGCTCACTCGGGCCGCAGAACGCGACCTCCTGACCGCGACGCAGGTGGTGGGCCGGAACATGAAGATCATCATCGATGTGATTGCCGAAGATTCACAATTGCTGGCGGCACTTCCTCTGTCCCGAAACGTTTTTATCTCACCGGACCGGCAGACTGCCGAGCGTGATAAACAGATACTGGCCGATACTTTCGCTGCAATGCTGTCAGCCCATCCGGAATATTTCCAGATTCGTCTGATCGGCATTGGCCAGGGGGGGCAGGAACTGGTTCGTGTCGATCGTAATGGCAAGAGACTGACACGGGTGCAAGGGGGTGATTTACAGAAACGCGCGGGATACCCATATGTTACCGGCACGTTCCGTCTTGCTCGCGGAGATATCTATTTGTCGGATATCACCATCAACCACGAAAAGGGTGCGCATTCGGGCCGGGATAAACCGACCGTGACGGTTTCTACCCCGGTCTTTGCGCAAGATGGCAAAAGACTCGGTTTGATCGCAATCAATATCGATCTGAACGGATTAGCCAGGCTGTTAAAAAGCAACCTGCCAAACGCATATCAGTTATTCCTCAGCAACCAATCTGGCGATTTTCTGATACACCCGGACCCCCAAAAAACCTTCGGGTTTGATCGCGGTAAACGCATCCTTATCCAGGATACCTTCAAGCCTGTTTTGTCCTTGCTGCATGGCAAGGGCATCAATGTCGTGACGTATGTCGATGAAGGTTCGCAAAAACAGGATGGGCAAGTCGCGGCCTTTGTACGCCTGCCTTTTGGCGACACGATAGACAAACGTTTCGTGATTCTCGGTTTGTCTCAGCCGTTGGACAATATCACGCGAGAGACCACCAAACTGGGCTGGGATACTTTCCAGATCATTCTTGCTTTCAGCGGTCTTGCGCTGGTTCTTTCCATGCTGGTGTCACGCATCGTGACCGGCCCCCTGAATGCCATTGTCAGCGCGATGAAACATTTCTCCAAAGAGCATGCCATCAGCACGTTGCCGCTTACCCGTAACGATGAACTCGGCCTGCTGTCGCGCAGCTTCCACGATATGCAGACGCAAATCGTGGCGCATTTGTCCGAACTGAATGAGAAACGCAAGGCGCTTGATCATCAGGCACAGCATGACACGTTGACTGGCCTGCCCAACCGCAGGTTGTTCTTCGACCGACTGGGACACGCCATCGTCAGTTCCCGACGTACCGGCAATCATCTTGCCGTGCTGTTTGTCGATCTGGATCGTTTCAAGGAGATCAATGACACGCTGGGTCACGCGGTTGGAGACGGTGTATTGGTTAACCTTGCAAAGCGGTTGAAAGCAGCCGTGCGTGAAGTGGATACTGTAGCTCGTCTGGGTGGTGACGAGTTTGTCATTTTACTGGATACAATTAAGGATCCTCAACAGGTCATGGTTGTGGTACGGAAGCTGCATGAACTTTTCCAGGGAGCCATGCAGATCGATGGACATGAAATACGTGTCCATGCCAGCATCGGGGTCAGTATCTACCCTAAAGATGGCAAAGACGCCGACGAATTGATGCAGAATGCCGATCAGGCAATGTATAAATCCAAGAAAGATGGCGGAAATACTTCCAGCTACAAGTTTGGGTCGCAACAAGGACTGGCTTAAACGGTTTTGCAGAGGGCTACCGCCTTAATAAACAACTGATGTGTCAGTGGTTACTTCGTCATTGGAATCATTTCACCCGGGAGACATTTTTTCAGCGTAAATGATTAAGAGAAAGGGTAATAACAGGCAACATTCCGGAAATTCGATAACTCTAGAAATTATGCAAACTATCCAACATGACACTGCACATCATCAGAACCTGAGCTTGGCATATGGGTTCGTATTCAACGATCTTTATGACCATGCCGGGCTGCTTCGTATCGATGCGGTTTTCCTCGAATTTCTGGGTGAAAGCGATCCGGTTTTGCGCGCGCAACTTGAAGCTGCCCGGCTAAACGCCGGCGAACTGTCAAGCAAGGCGCAATCGGAACTGCTGATCGCGCTGGCGCCTCATCTCGAAGATTTTCTGGCGGGCCTGTTCGGCATCGAGACGCAAGTGCGGGCATTGGCCGGGCGCCATCATGAACTGGCGCCGCTCTATAGTTGCAAACGCATGTTCGTGCAGCGCCGTGCAATGACCAAGGTAAAGCCTGAGGAAGCCGCAATCATCGACGGTCCGGCGCTTGAGGCCGAGTTGACAGCCCGCATTGGCACGCCGTTCAGCGAGCTTGCCTATGCCCGGCAAGTTGGTCTGTGGCTGGAGGATGAAACGGCCCATGCCGACGAATTGCAACTCGCCACACGTTATGCAGCCTGGGCAGTGCAAACTCCCGCCGGACGGGAACGCCACCGCAGCGGTATCCTGTTCAAGGTGCCGGCCAAGCTTGATTTCGAACACCTGGTTCCGCTGGCGACCGTCAACCTGGACGGCATCAGCGCTTATCGTCTCGGCGATGCCCATGCTTTGCGCCGACGTCAGGGTTTTGCGCTGACCGATGCCGGAACCGATTTGACCGGTGCGCTGGACCAGGCCAATTACTGTATCTGGTGCCACGAGCAGGGCAAGGATTCCTGTTCGCACGGGCTCAGGGAAAAAGCGCCCTCCGGTGGCGGTGTTGCTGCGTTCAAGAAAAATATTTTCGGCGTGAAGTTGGCCGGTTGTCCGCTTGAGGAAAAGATCTCCGAGTTCCATAAGGTCAAGACCGAGGGCCATGCGCTGGGCGCGCTGGCGATCGTCGTGGTCGACAATCCCATGGTCGCAGCGACCGGGCATCGCATCTGCAACGATTGCATGAAGTCGTGCATCTACCAGAAGCAGCAGCCGGTCGATATTCCGCAGGCGGAGACGCGCACATTGAAGGATGTGCTTGAGCTGCCCTGGGGCTTCGAAATCTACAGTCTGTTGACGCGCTGGAATCCGATGCATCTGCAACGGCCTTATCCGAAAGCGCCAACCGGCCGTCGCGTGCTGATTGCCGGGATGGGACCTGCCGGTTTCACGCTCGCCCATCATCTGATCAATGACGGGCATACCGTGGTCGGCATCGACGGTTTGAAGATAGAGCCGCTGCCGCCGCATATTGGTGGAGTGGGTGCCGGCGGCAAGCGTGTCCCGTTTGTTCCGATCCATGACATCGGCGAATTGTATGAGTCGCTTGATGACCGTGTTCTGGCCGGGTTCGGCGGTGTCGCCGAATACGGCATCACGGTGCGCTGGGACAAGAATTTCCTCAAGCTGATCCGTCTGGTGCTGGAGCGGCGCAGCCAGTTCGCGCTGTTCGGTGGCGTGCGCTTCGGCGGGACGCTGACCGTGGATACGGCATTTTCCTCAGGCTTCGACCACATCGCGCTGGCCAACGGTGCCGGCCGCCCCACCGTGCTGGATATCCCCAACGGCCTGGCGCGCGGCGTGCGCACCGCCTCGGATTTTTTGATGGCGCTGCAATTGACCGGCGCGGCGAAACAGAATTCCATCGCCAATCTGCAGATACGCCTGCCTGTCGTGGTGATCGGCGGCGGCCTGACCGCGATAGACACCGCCACCGAGTCGCTGGCCTATTATCCTGTACAGGTGGAAAAATTCATGCATCGCTATCGGATCCTGGTTGCCGAGAAAGGCGAGGAAGCGGTTCGCCAGCGTTGGACTGCCGAGGAGTGCCAGGTTGCCGACGAATTTCTCGGTCATGCACTGGCTATCAAATCCGAGCGCAGCAATGCGGCTGCAGAAGTTCGCGAGCCGCGCATCGCGGAATTGCTGCAAAGCTGGGGCGGGGTCACGATCGCCTATCGCAAACGCCTGATCGACAGCCCCTCGTATACGCTCAACCATGAAGAGATCGAAAAGGCCCTCGAAGAGGGGATCAGCTTTGCCGAGGCACTCAACCCGACGCGTATCGAGGTCGATGAATTCGGTGCCGTATGTGCAATTGGAATGTCGATACAGCAGCGCAGTGAGGAAGGCATTTGGAGCGCGGGCGCAGAGACTGAAATCGCGGCGCGCACGATCCTGGTTGCCGCCGGCACACAGCCGAACACCGTGCTGGCCCGCGAAGACCCGGCCCATTTCGAACTCGATGGGCGCTACTTTCAGGCTTGCGACGAAGACGGCGCGCCGGTGCGTCCCGAGCTGGCCATCTCCAAACCGGAGACGGCGCAGGTACTGTTGTCAAAACAATCCGATGGCCGTTTCATCAGTTTTTTCGGCGATCTGCATCCTTCATTCTTTGGCAACGTGGTCAAGGCGATGGGCGGAGCAAAGCAGGGTTACCCGTCCGTCAGTGCGGTGTTGCAGCAAGTGAGCCCGGCATCAAAATTATCCGATGCGGAATTCCTGACGGAAATCAATCAGGCGTTGCGCGCCACGATCCACGAAGTCATACGCTTGACGCCGAATATCGTCGAGGTCGTCATCGAGGCGCCGCTGGCCGCACGGAGTTTCAAGCCCGGGCAATTTTACCGGCTGCAAAATTACGAGGCCCATGCGCTGGAGATCGACGCGACCCATTTGGCGATGGAAGGTCTGGCGTTGACCGGCGCATGGGTCGATCCGCAGCGCGGGTTGATCTCGACCATCGTGCTGGAAATGGGCGGCTCGGCCGATCTGTGCGCGATGCTCAAACCCGGCGAGCCGGTGGTGCTGATGGGGCCTACCGGCACACCCACCGAGATACCCGCGGATGAAACCGTGATGCTGGTGGGCGGCGGACTGGGGAATGCGGTGTTGTTCTCGATAGGTCAGGCGTTGCGCGCCGCCGGATCGAAAGTGCTTTATTTTGCCGGCTACAAGAAACAGATCGACCGTTATAAAGTTACCGAAATCGAGAATGCCGCCGATGTGGTGATCTGGTGCTGCGACGAGCCGCCCGGTTTTGCGGCTTCACGTCCCCAGGATCACAGCTTCGTCGGCAATATCGTGGCTGCCATGCAAGCGTACGCGAGCGGCGAACTCGGAATACAACAGATACCGTTTGCCGACACCGACCGCATCATCGCGATCGGCTCGGACGGCATGATGGCGGCGGTGGCCGCGGCAAGGCATGAAGTACTGAAGCCTTATCTGAAGCCGCATCATTTTGCGATCGGTTCGATCAATTCACCGATGCAGTGCATGATGAAGGAGATCTGCGCACAATGCCTGCAAAAGCATGTCGATCCCGACACCGGCAAGACCAGCTACGTGTTTTCCTGCTTCAATCAGGACCAGCCGCTGGATCGCGTTGACTTCCCGGGTTTGAAAGCGCGTTTGCGGCAGAACTCGGTGCAGGAAAAATTGACCGCGCAATGGATAGACCGATGTCTGGTTCGGTTGAATTTGCGGCGGGCCGCGGCCGCATGAGCGCGATATTCAGATAGGCAACAGGCACAAGTTTTCATTTGTGTACCGAACAATTACGCCAAACATGGCAAAATGCGCCGTCTGGTCGCCACTGCGATGCAGGTGGTGAAAAAGAGCTGATTGCCGGACAAACAAATCGGCGAATGAAACAGGGTTGCTGCACGGGCGCCCGTTTAACATGAGAATCGCAATGGAACTGAAAGAGACGCAACTGGATTCCGAGTTGATGTATGACGGTGATTTCATCCGGGTGCTAAAGGATAAAGTACGCCTGCCGGATGGTGCGGTAAGCAGCCGCGAATACATTACCCATCCCGGCGCGGTGGCGGTGCTGGCGATACTGGACAACGGCAATCTGGTGATGGAGAGGCAATACCGCTATCCGCTGCATCGGGAGTTCATCGAGCTGCCTGCTGGCAAGATCGATCATGGCGAAGACATTCTGCTTTGTGCCCAACGCGAGTTGCTGGAAGAAACCGGCTATGTGGCGAAAGAATGGATACACCTGACCACGGCATGGCCGTGCATCGGTTACGCCGACGAGTGCATGGAATATTTTCTGGCACGCGGATTGGCGCATCAAGGCAGCCAACTGGATGACGGAGAATTTCTTGAAGTATTCGAGTTGTCCCTGCCGGAGGCGATCGAGTGGATACGTCAGGGCAAGATCAACGATAGCAAGACGATCGTCGGCTTGTTGTGGCTGGAAAAATACCTCAACAACTGGCAAGATTAGCGCCCTCCGCAAGGGGGCGTGATATCAATCAAATGAAAAATAAAATGCGTGCCGTACACGGTCTGCGCTAAGGGGAGAAGTGTGGAAAATTTAACTATCAATAATGATACGTTGTTCATTTTGCTGGGTGCCATCATGGTCCTGGCGATGCACGCCGGCTTTGCATTTCTGGAGCTGGGTACGGTGCGCAAGAAGAACCAGGTGAATGCGCTGGTCAAGATCCTGACCGACTTCGCGATGTCCACGCTGGCATATTTTTTCATCGGCTATGCGATTGCGTACGGCACAAACTTTTTCATAGGTGCGGAACAGCTTGCGCAAAAGAGCGGCTACGAGCTGGTGAAGTTTTTCTTTCTGCTGACTTTTGCTGCCGCGATACCGGCCATCGTTTCCGGCGGGATCGCCGAGCGCGCCAAATTCCAACCGCAAATGGCAGCGACCTTCATGCTGGTCGGATTCATCTACCCGTTCTTTGAAGGCATCGCGTGGAATCATCATTACGGTATTCAAGCCTGGCTGCATGCAACATTCGGCGCGGAGTTCCATGATTTTGCCGGTTCGGTGGTGGTGCATGCGGTGGGTGGCTGGATCGGGCTGGCTGCGGTGCTGTTGCTCGGCGCGCGGCGCGGTCGCTATAACAAGGAGGGGCGCATCTCGGCGCATCCGCCCTCCAGTATCCCGTTCCTGGCCCTGGGTGCATGGATACTCACGGTAGGTTGGTTCGGCTTCAACGTGATGTCGGCGCAAACGATCAATAACATCAGCGGACTGGTCGCGGTTAATTCGCTGATGGCCATGGTCGGCGGTACGCTGACTGCGCTGTGGATGGGCAAGAACGACCCCGGCTTCGTGCATAACGGCCCATTGGCCGGGCTGGTGGCGATATGCGCGGGTTCCGATCTGATGCACCCGATCGGAGCTTTGTTTGTCGGCGGCGTGGCGGGGGCGTTGTTCGTGTCTATGTTCACGCTGACGCAGAACCGCTGGAAGATCGACGATGTGCTCGGCGTGTGGCCGCTGCATGGTTTGTGCGGCGCATGGGGCGGGATAGCTGCGGGAATCTTTGGCCTCAAGGCGCTGGGGGGCAGGGGCGGTGTGAGCTTCATGTCGCAACTGTGCGGCACGGTACTCGGTGTGGCTATCGCTTTTGCCGGGGGCCTGGTGGTGTACGGCGTGCTGAAAAAGTTGGTCGGCATACGCTTGAGTGCCGAGGAAGAATTCAATGGCACCGACCTGAGTGTGCACAAGATCACGGCAACACCGGAGCGCGAGTCGGGCTGGTAATCTGAATCCGCTGCGCGATACGATGGTTTGAACCATCATCGGATCGTAGCTGACCGGAAAACAAAGAAGGCAGCCTGAACGGCTGCCTTCTTTGGTACGGGTCCGAATCAGTTCTTGATGGCTTCGATCTCGAATACCAGTTTCACGTCATCGCCTATGACAGGCAGCCCGTATTTGACGCCGAAGTCGGAGCGCTTGATTTGGGCGCTGGCGCCGGCACCGCACTCATCTTTCTTGTTCATCGGGTTCGTGCCGCAATTGAATGCATCGATCGTCAATGTGACCGGCTTGGTGACACCCATAATGGTCAGATTGCCGTCCACGCTGACAGGCTTGTCGCCTTTGAAATGCATGGCGGTGGACTTGTATGTGATCATGGGGAATTCCGCCGCGTTAAAAAAATCCGGGGATTTCAAATGTTCGTCGCGCTTCACATACCCGGTACTGACAGAGCCGGTCTCAATGCTGATATTTACAGAACCGGTTTTTGCCGCGCGATCCAGCGTTACTGTGCCGCTGGTCTTGTCAAACCGGCCTTGCAGGGTCGAAAAGCCCAAATGGTTGATGCTGAAATGCGGAAAGGTGTGATACGAATCCACTATATAGCTGTCAGCAGCAAAGGCGGATACAGGCAGTGCAACGGAGATAAGCAGGGCGGTAAATAGTGGCTTGAGCATGTTCATTCCTTACGTGATTGTCAGAAATCAAACAGGTGTTTGATGGATATTCAGCATAACAACCGGTATTGCTCCTGTAAAGAACGCATCTATTGATTACCCTCTGCGCAACATGGTCAGGTCAGGCGCTGAAATGCTCGCCCGTTGTTTGCAAGTTGGATTCATTTCTGTTTCAAGATGTTCAAGTCGTTTTATGACCATGCAATACTTGGTAAAATTGCTGTGGACAGGTCATTTTGTTTTTCTCCCGTCCCGCAAAGGTGTAGCATGTCGGGTATATGACTTAAAGCATGCCAGAGATCTGTAATGAATAAAAAACGTCCAAAACACCTCGCCCTGCATAAAATCAAATTGCCGCTACCCGGCATCGTTTCCATACTCCATCGTATCAGCGGGCTGTTGCTGTTCATTGCATTGCCGCCGCTGTTGCTGATGCTGCAGTACAGCCTGAACTCCATTGAAACATACACCGAGTTGATGTCCGTCCTTGCGCAACCGCTGGTCAAGGTGATGTTGCTGGGTTTGTTGTGGGCGTTCTTGCATCACTTTTGCGCCGGGTTGCGTTATCTGGCAGTCGACTTGCATCTGGTGCGGGATCTTGCGCAGGCACGCAGCAGCAGCAAGGTGGTGATGGTGGTGAGTTTGGCACTGACGGTTTGGTTGGGGGTGAAATTATGGTGAATCGTGTCGTCGTCGGTGCGCACTACGGGCTTCGCGATTGGCTGATGCAGCGCATCACTGCGGTGCTGATGGCAGTGTACTGCGTATCAATATTTGCTTATCTGCTGGTGCAACCCGATCTGAATTATGACGTTTGGATCGGCCTGTTCTCCAGTCAGACGGTGCGCACGTTCACGTTGTTGTTCATGTTGAGCCTGTTCTATCACGCGTGGGTCGGCATACGCGACATCGTGATGGATTACGTCAAACCGGCCGGTATTCGTTTTGTCATTCATGTGCTGGTGATCCTGGCGTTGCTGCTGTATGCGATATGGTCGGTAGAAATTTTGTGGGGAATGTAATGGCGGTTGCAAAAAGAACTTTTGATGTGGTGGTGGTCGGCGCTGGCGGTTCAGGAATGCGCGCGGCTTTGCAGCTGGCGCATGCCGGGCTGAAGGT
>DIYV01000139.1:0-2250 GCA_002429165.1 Gallionella sp. UBA6045
ACGAGTTGCGCGAGCATTCCGCCGGATTGAACTGCGGACGCTGGGACTACATCTTCAGCTGCATCAAGAAATTCGGCCATATCCCCGGCTTCATACTCGCCGACCGCGGTCTGGTCGGCATGACGTCGCCCTTCATGCGCGCCTATTCGCTGCTGCTGATCAAGACCTGCCACCGCCGCAATGCACATGCAATGGGCGGGATGGCGGCACAGATCCCGATCAAGTCCGATCCCGCAGCAAATGAACTGGCAATGGCCAAGGTACGCGAAGACAAGGAACGCGAGGCCGGCGACGGACACGACGGCACCTGGGTGGCGCATCCAGGCCTGGTGCCGGTGGCGATGGAAGTGTTCGACAGGCTGATGCCCGGCCCGAACCAGCTGGACATGAAGCGCGAAGACGTGCAGACCACGGCTGCCGATCTGCTGAGATTCGAACCTAAGGGTCCGATCACCGAAGCGGGACTGCACTTCAACATCGAGGTGGCGATCGCCTATCTCGGCGCCTGGCTGTCCGGCACCGGTTGCGTGCCGATACACCACTTGATGGAGGATGCCGCTACCGCCGAGATATCCCGCTCCCAGGTGTGGCAGTGGGTCCACAGTCCGCACGGCGTGCTGGACGACGGGCGCAAGGTGACCCTGGACATGGTGCGCGCGATGATTCCCCCAGCGCTGGCCATCATCAACAAAGGTGTGAGCGAAAATCGTTTCATCGCCGGGGATTACGGGCAGGGCGCTGCCGTGTTCGAACAGCTGATCGCCAGGGAACCCATCGTCGAGTTTCTGACCAACTATTGTTATGAAGTGATGGAATGATTCAGCGGAATAACCGGGTCTCGCCCATCATCATGAGCCTCCGCGATTATGAATGCACACGATTATGAATAGCGCTACCCCGATCGGCAGTTACGACTACATCATCATCGGCGGCGGCACTGCCGGCTGCGTGCTGGCCAACCGCCTGTCCGCCGACCCGGAAATCTCGGTGCTGATGCTCGAAGCGGGCGGCAAGGACAACTACCTGTGGATCCATATTCCGGTCGGGTATCTGTATTGCATCGGCAACCCGCGCACCGACTGGTGCTTCAAGACCGAGCCCGAACCCGGCCTGAACGGGCGCGCGATCGGCTACCCGCGCGGCCGGGTGCTGGGCGGCAGCTCTTCGATCAACGGCATGATCTACATGCGCGGCCAGGCGCGCGATTTTGCAAAATGGCAGGCGCTCGGCAATCCCGGCTGGGGATGGGACGATGTGCTGCCCTACTACAAACGCTCCGAAGACTACGCGCGCGGCGCGGACGAGATGCACAGCACCGGCGGCGAATGGCGGGTCGAGAAGCAGCGCCTGTCGTGGGAGATCCTCGACGCGTTTCGCGACGCGGCCGCCGAGGTCGGCATACCCAAGGTGATCGATTTCAATCGCGGCAGCAACGAGGGCTGCGGCTATTTCGAAGTCAACCAGAAACGCGGCGTGCGCTGGAATGCCGCCAAGGGTTTTCTGCGCCCCGCGCTGAAGCGCCCCAACCTGAAAGTCGTCACCAACGCGGTGGTGCGGCGCCTGCGCTTTGCCGGCAAGCGAGTCATCGGCGTCGAATACTGGCAGGGCGACCAGGTCTTCCAGGCCGATGCCAGACTTGAGACCGTGCTCGCCGCGGGCGCAGTGAGTTCGCCGCAGATTTTGCAATGTTCCGGTATCGGCCCGGCTGCATTGCTGCAGCAGCACGGCATTCCTGTCGTGCATGAGCTGCCCGGGGTCGGCGAGAACCTGCAGGATCATTTGCAGCTGCGCATGGCGTTCAAGGTGAAAAACACCCGCACGCTGAATGAAACAGTCAGCAGCCTGATCGGGCGGTTCGGCATGGGGATGCAATATCTGCTGTCCCGCAGCGGCCCGCTGTCGATGTCGCCCAGCCAGCTTGGCGCATTTGTCCGTTCGGACGTGAGCCAGCCCACGCCTAACCTGGAATACCACGTGCAACCGCTGTCGCTCGACAAATTCGGCGACCCGCTGCATGGTTTCCCGGCCTTTACTGCATCCGTGTGCAACCTGCATCCGGAAAGCCGCGGCCAAATCCGCATCAACAGCGCCGACAGCAGGGTGGCGCCGCTGATCCAACCCAATTACCTGTCCACCGAGGGTGACCGGAAATTGGCAGTCGATTCGCTGCGCCTGACCCGTCGCATCGTTGCAGCGCCCGCCTTGCAGCGCTTCCTGCCGGAGGAGTTCAAGCCGGGGGCCGAATTGCAA
>DIYV01000139.1:2364-11267 GCA_002429165.1 Gallionella sp. UBA6045
TGCAAGATGGGCAATGACGCCGACAAGATGGCCGTGGTCGACGCGAGGCTGCGCGTGCATGGTATCGCCGGCCTGCGGGTAGTGGATGCCTCCATCATGCCCACCCTGCTGTCGGGCAACACCTGCTCGCCGGTGGTCATGTTCGCCGAGAGAGCCAGCGACATGATCAGGGAAGACCGCAAGCTTTGAACCTATCCCGAATGTCCATTGGAGCCAATCATGACATCGTAGGAGCCCGATTTAACCAGCCACTTATTCATCGTTTTTTGATGGATTAGTGGAATGGCTATGCAAGGCCATCGGGCGATTGATTCTCACAATAATCGCGCAGCACCCGTAAAGGGTACGCCGGAGGGTGCCCCGCTACTTCGCAGCGACCCTTCCGCAGCAAGCTGCGCTCCTACGAGCATGCCAAGCTTCGATAAAAACCAAAATGGTCTGATGAACAATTCGGGTTAATCAGAACCGCAAGCTCTCACTGCAAGATGCAATATAATGAAACTGAAAATACCCGATACCCATGACCGACCTGCCCAAAATCTTTCCCGTCACCGACACGCTGCAGCGCCCGCTGCACGACCTGCGCATCTCCGTGACCGACCGCTGCAACCTGCGCTGCACCTACTGCATGCCGCGTGAAGACTTTGGCAGGGATCACCTGTTCCTGCCGCGTGCCGAACTGCTCAGTTTTGAGGAGATCGAACGGCTGGCCGGATCGTTCGTCGAACTGGGCGTGGAAAAGATCAGGCTGACCGGCGGCGAGCCGCTGTTGCGCCGCAACCTTGCACAACTTGTCGAAAAGCTTGCCAGGCTGCACACCCCGGCAGGCAAGCCGGTGGAGGTCACGCTGACCACCAATGCAGTGCTGCTGTCGCGGCAGGCACAGGCGCTCAGGGACGCGGGCCTGGCGCGGCTGTCGGTCAGCCTGGACGGACTGAGCGACGAGGTGTTCCGGCGCATGAGCGACTCGGACGTGCCGGTCAGCACCGTGCTGGACGGCATAGCCGCCGCGCAGCGCGCCGGGTTCACCGGGATCAAGGTCAACATGGTGGTCCAGCGCGGCGTGAACGACCACGAGATCGTTGCGATGGCCGAACACTTCAGGGCCGATCATTCTGCTTCGGGCGGCATCGTGCTGCGCTTCATCGAATACATGGATGTGGGCAACACCAACGGCTGGCGCATGGACGAGGTGGTCACCGCAGCGGAGATACTGCAAATCGTCGGCGCGCATTACCCGCTACGCCCGATCGCGCCCAATTACACCGGGGAAGTGGCGGAACGCTGGGCCTATGCGGACGGCGCAGGCGAGATCGGCGTGGTCGCATCGATCAGCCGCGCGTTCTGCCGGGACTGCACCCGCGCCCGGCTGTCGACCGACGGCAAGCTTTACACCTGTTTGTTTGCCGGCAGCGGACTGGACCTGCGCGCGCCACTGCGCGAGGGCGCAAGCGACCAGGCCCTCACCGGGCTGATCGCGGAGCGCTGGCAACGACGCGCCGACCGCTACTCGGAACTGCGCTCGGCCCTGACAGAAGACAGCGGCTCACCCGCGGCAAAAAAAGTGGAAATGTCCTATATCGGGGGGTGACGGCAGTTGAAAGACTCAAGAGGCAAGGTGCCAGGGAAGCAAGGATTGATACCTGAATAATGCCAGCTTAATTTCGCAGCACGCCCAGAAACTCATCCGTTGAGACACTGGCCTGACGAAGAATTCCAGCCAGTGTGCCAATCTTTATTTCCTTGTGATTGGGAACAACGCAACCGATGGGGCCCTTTCGCAAGATGATGTGACTGCCGCTTTGACGTGCTACTACAAACCCCATTCGCTCCAATGTCTTGACTGCCTGAGCGCCGGAAATGTGCGGCAGCTTAGGCATGAGCTGGAAGTTCGAACGTGGTTACCCATGGATGATCCGCTTTGACGAGAGGAAATTCCTCCAGATAGAGTGCTGTAGCTTCCTGCAGGTTGCTCAATGCTTCATTGATCGTTTCTCCCTGGGTTGTCGTTCCCGTTTCCGGATTCAAGGCAATGTATCCGCCTTCCTCTGCGTGGGTCAAAACCGCTGTGAATTGCATGATGCCTCCTTGGGAAAACGAAATGAGCGTAGCGGGCTGGAAAATATGGGTTGCTGCATTCTCCCGCAGTTGCCGGGACTGTGCAACTGCGCCGGGCCGCATTACAGGGTGCAACGCGGTTGAGGATTGAGAGGTTTCGATATCCATCGCAGTTCCGCGGGCGGGATGAACTACCATTTGTTTATTGCATTTTTGTTAATTGGATACCTGTTTCTCCGCTTGTTGCAGAAATACCACATATTCGCGGATTACCTTGCCCCGCTTCATTCGTTGTGGATAATGCCTGCTTGAATTCTCCGCATTGAGGGGGAGTTTTCATCACGGTCGCCGGCGACGGTGGCCGATATAACTTAAAAACTTTATGAGGAGTTTTACATGCAAAAGAAACTGATCGCACTGGCAATCGCTTCGGCAATTTCCGCTCCGGCATTCGCTGACACCTCCATGTACGGCATCGTTGACGCTGCCGTCCTTAACAACTCCACGACTGGCAAGACGAACACTACGCAGGTCATCTCGGGTGGCCTGTCCACTTCCCGTTTTGGCATCAATGCCAGTGAAGACCTGGGCAACGGCATGAAGGCTTTCGGCAACCTGGAATACGGTTTGGACGTTGCCAACAAAGCAGCTATTGGCGTTACAGCCGCTGGCGCGTTGAATGCACGCCAACAGGCGGTTGGCTTGTCCGGTAACTTCGGTACCGTCAGGGCTGGCTTCCTGCAGGACGCCGGTTACTATTTCGCTGTCAAGTTCGACCCGACCGCCGGCTCCGCCGCGGACTCCGTGGCCGCCACCAACCCCAGCAAGTACATTACCACGGGCGGGCGCATCAACAGTGCTATCGACTATACGTCGCCTAACATGGGCGGTTTCAGCTTCGCAGTCAGCCACGGGTTCAACCAAGCCATGGTTCCAGCGCCCGTATCCGGTGCAACTACCGGAAACCTGACCTCAGTAACCTTGGTCAATGCGATGTACGACGCCGGCCCCCTGTCCCTGGGTGTTGCTTACGCAGGCGATGCCAATGACGACGCTGGCTTCGCGAAGACCACCGACCTCGGTCTGGGTGCTGCCTACGACCTGCAAGTGGTCAAGTTGACCGCTACTTATCAGACGACCAAGGCTGATACGGGTGCAGCGCCTGGCAATTCCAGCAACAAGGCCATGGCTTTGACCGCAGTCGCCCCGATTGGCTCTGACGCGTTGGTGGCCACCGTTGCCAAGGAAACGATCGACACCACTGCCGTTTCCGACGACAAGACCGGGCTCACGCTCGCTTACCTGCACAACATGTCCAAGATGACAACCCTTTACGGCGCTGTGCAAAAAGTCACCAATGGTGCCGGAGCTTCTAAAGATGTGACCAATGTGGCTGTGGGTGTGCGTTACAAGTTCTGATAAAACTACTGAAAAACTACTAGCCATCTGACTAACCCAGCAAAAGACGCTGGGAAAGTCATTGGTTATAGCCAATCGACTAAGCTGTAAAATACCACAGCCAAGTCGCTGGTTATAATCCCGCGCTGGCCTGGCCAGTTAGAGATTAGTTAGCAGTATCTGAAACCCGCTGTGGAAACACAGCGGGTTTTTTGTTGGCGGTCGTTTGTACAGTTCTAAAAACTTACAATTGTCCGGTTGCCAATAGTCACATCATGCGCAATCTGCTAAGGTGCGGCTTCAAATAGGCTGGCGGTAAAGCCCTCGTCAACGTCCGTAAAGGAAATCCACATGCTCAATCATCGCCTGTTGGCCATCACGGCCTGTACGCTGTTTGCGATTTCCGCGCTGGCCCAGGACCTCACCGGTACCCTGAAAAAAATCAAGGACACCAACACCATCGCACTCGGACACCGCGAGTCTTCGATTCCGTTCTCCTACTACGACGATAAAGAGCAGGTGATCGGCTATTCCCAGGACCTGATGATGAAGGTGGTCGATGCGGTCAAGGCCGACCTGAAGCTGCCCAATCTGCAAGTCACGCTGACACCGGTCACGTCGCAGAACCGCATTCCGCTGGTGCAGAACGGCACGGTGGACATCGCCTGCGGTTCGGCGACCAACAACCTCGAGCGGCAGAAACAGGTGGCGTTCTCCGACACCATCTTCGTGATCGGCACGCGTTTGTTGACCAGGAAAGGTTCCGGCATCAGGGACTTTTCCGATCTGGCCGGCAAGAACGTGGTGACCACCGCCGGCACGACCTCGGAGCGCTTGCTGCGCAAGCTGAACGAAGACAAGAAGATGGGCATGAACATCATCAGTGCCAAGGATCACGGCGAGTCTTTCCTGACACTCGAGACCGGGCGCGCGGTTGCATTCATGATGGATGATGCGCTGCTCGCCGGCCAGAGGGCCAACGCGAAGCACCCGAAGGACTGGGTCATCGTCGGCACGCCTATGTCGAACGAAGCTTACGGCTGCATGATGCGCAAGGATGATCCCGAGTTCAAGGCACTGGTCGACAAAACCTTAGCCAAGGTGATGACTTCCGGCGAAGCAGCGAAGCTCTACAAGAAGTGGTTCATGTCGCCGGTTCCACCCAAAGGGATGAATATGAACTTCCCGATGAGCGATGACATGAAAGCAGCTTTCAAGAATCCGAACGACCAGGCTTTCCCGTAACACCTGGTATGAGAGGGTGAGGGTTGGAGGATGATCGTTCTCCAACCCTCACCCTTGTTTGTTGGTGCGCCCTTATTCGTGAACCGACCATGAACTATCACTGGAACTGGGCCATCTTTCTGGCCGAAACACCATCGGGTGGCACCACTTATCTGGGCTGGATGCTGTCCGGGCTGGAAGTCACCCTCGCACTCTCGCTCTCTGCCTGGATCATTGCGCTGTTGATCGGCCTGCTGATGGGCGTGCTGCGCACCGTCCCGAATCGCTGGCTGTCCGGCATCGCCGCGTTCTACGTCGAGGTGTTTCGCAATACGCCGCTGCTGGTTCAGCTGTTTATCTGGTACTTCGTGCTGCCCGAGATCGTGCCGCCTTCCATCGGCGACGCTTACAAGGCACTCAACCCGTTTCTGCAGCAGTTTCTGGCCGCGATGCTCTGCCTGGGGCTGTTCACCGGCGCCCGGGTCTGCGAGCAGGTCCGCTCCGGTATCAATTCGCTTTCTGTCGGGCAGAAATATGCGGGTCTGGCGCTGGGCTTTACGCTGCCCCAGACCTATCGCTACGTGATCCTGCCGATGGCGATCCGTATCATCCTGCCGCCGCTCACCTCGGAATTCCTCAATATCTTCAAGAATTCTGCGGTGGCTTCCACCATCGGTCTGCTGGAACTGGCCGCGCAGGGACGGCAACTGGTCGATTACACTGCCCAGCCCTACGAATCTTTCATCGCGGTGACGCTGATGTTCATGGCGATCAACACCGTTGTGATGATCCTGATGCATCGAGTGGAGAAGCGCGCGCGCGTTCCGGGCCACATGGGCGAGGAGCGATAGCGTGTACGAGTTCGATTGGAGTTCCATTCCCGGCGCATTGCCTTTTCTCTGGACAGGGATGGTGATGACTTTCAAGATCACCGCGGTCGCGGTGACGGTAGGCATCGTCTGGGGTACGCTGCTCGCGCTGATGCGCATGTCCGGATTCAAGCTGCTGGCCTGGCTTGCCGCAAGCTATGTGAACCTGTTCCGCTCGATCCCGCTGGTGATGGTGTTGCTGTGGTTCTTCCTGATCGTGCCCACGCTGCTGATCAACCTTTTTGACATACCGCGCAGTTCCGATACGCGGCTGGACTCGGCGATGGTGGCTTTTTCCCTGTTCGAGGCTGCCTATTATTCGGAGATCATACGCGCCGGCATACGCAGCGTGTCCAGGGGGCAGATGGGTGCGGCCAGCGCACTGGGCATGAGCTATGCGCAGGCGATGCGCCTGGTGATTCTGCCGCAGGCCTTCAGGAATATGGTGCCGCTGCTGCTCACCCAAGGCATCATCCTGTTTCAGGACACCTCGCTGGTGTACGTCAGCTCGCTGGCCGATTTCTTCGGCGTTTCATACCAGGTGGGCAGCCGCGACGGCCGGCTGGTCGAGCTGCTACTGTTCGCCGGAGCGGGTTATTTCATCATTAGCTTTTCAGCGTCCCTGCTGGTCAAGCATTTCCAAAAGAGGAAAACCGCATGATTTCCATCAATAATATCAGCAAGCATTACGGCAGTTTTCAGGTACTCGCCGACTGTTCGACCGAGGTTGAAAAGGGCGAGGTGATTGTCATCTGCGGGCCGTCGGGTTCGGGAAAGTCCACCCTGATCAAGTGTGTCAACGGCCTGGAACCCTTCCAGCAGGGAGCGATCACGGTCAACGGGATTTCGGTGGGCGATCCCAAAACCAATCTTTCCAAATTGCGCGCCCATGTCGGCATGGTGTTCCAGAACTTCGAGCTGTTTCCGCACATGAGCGTGATCGATAACCTGTGCATCGCGCAAACCAAGGTGCTCGGTCGCAGCAGGGCAGAAGCCGTGGAGCGTGCCCGCAAATTGCTGGACCGCGTCGGCCTGCTGAATCAGGCGGAAAAATTCCCGGGGCAGCTCTCCGGCGGACAGCAGCAGCGCGTCGCGATTGCCCGGGCGCTGGCCATGGACCCGATTTGCATGCTGTTCGACGAGCCGACCTCTGCGCTTGATCCCGAGATGGTCAACGAGGTGCTGGATGTCATGGTCGGCCTCGCCCAGGAAGGCATGACCATGATGGTCGTCACCCACGAAATGGGATTTGCGCGCAAGGTGGCGAACCGGGTCATTTTCATGGACGAGGGGCGTATCGTTGAGGACGCAACCGAGGAGGACTTCTTCAGCACGCCCCGTTCAGAGCGGGCACAGCAGTTCCTGTCGAAAATACTGCATCACTGAAGGGCGCGAAACCCCGCAACGCGACTCGTGCAATCAGGAGCATTTACGGAAAGCGGGGTTTTGGTTGGCGCCACAAAAAAGTTGCCTGGTCTTTTGCAATGCTGAATAATCAGCGCTCTCCTGAAACCGCCCTTATCTCCCGCATGAAAGCTCCACGGCATGAACGACCAACAACTGCTGCGCTATAGCCGCCATATCCTGCTGAACGAGATCGGCATCGAGGGACAGCAACGCCTGCTGGACGCCAAAGTGCTGATCATCGGCATGGGCGGGCTGGGTTCGCCGGCCGCGCTGTATCTGGCTGCCAGCGGGGTAGGCCGGCTGACACTGTGCGACCACGACACGGTGGATTTCAGCAACCTGCAACGGCAGATCATCCACCGCACTTCCACCGTGAACCAGCCCAAGGTGGTCTCGGCACGGGCCGCGCTGCACGACATCAATCCCGAAGTGGAATGCATCGCGCTGGATGTGCGCGCCGATGCGGAGCGATTGCGCGAGTTGGCCGGGCAAGCCGACGTGGTGCTGGATTGCAGCGACAATTTTGCCACCCGCTATGCGGTCAATCGTGCCTGCCTGGAGCAGCGCAAGCCGCTGGTATCGGGTGCGGCGATCCAGTTCGACGGGCAAATTTCCGTGTTCGATTTTCGCCGCGATGATACGGCCTGCTACAACTGCCTGTTTCCCGAGGACAGTGTGGCTGCAGAGTTGCGCTGCGCGACCACCGGCGTATTCGCGCCGCTGACGGGTATCATCGGCACCATGCAGGCGGCGGAAGCGCTCAAGTTGCTGATCGGCATAGCACGCGGCCTGAGCGGAAAGCTGCTGACCATCAACGCGCTGGACATGAGCGTTACGCGCAGCAGCTTGAGCAAGGATCCGGCTTGCAGTGCGTGCGGCAGCTTAATTCATTTATAAAAGTAGGGTGCGTAAACGCACTCTACATGATTATTGTTGTTTTAAAGCGGAGCGGGAATTACTCTAATAATACGGTAGGTATATAAATGGATAAGTTGACTCATTTTTCTGAAGCGGGACGGGCGCGCATGGTGGATGTCTCGGACAAGCCCGGCACGCAGCGTGTCGCGGTCGCCAGCGGTGTGCTGCGCATGCTGCCCGAGACGCTGGCGCGGATACGCTCCGGCGGCATCGCCAAGGGAGACGTGCTGACGGTGGCCGATGTCGGGGCGGTGATGGCGGCGAAGCACACTGCCGACATCATTCCGATGTGCCACACGCTGGCGCTTGCCGGTGTGGAGGTGGTGTTCAGCGATATTCCGGAACCCGATGCCGTCGGATGCGTGGGGTTGAAGGTGGTCACGACGACACGTTGCGCCGGACAGACCGGTGTCGAGATGGAAGCCTTGTGCTCCGCCAGTGTGGCGCTGCTCACCATCTACGACATGTGCAAGGCGATCGACAGGGGCATGCGCATCGAGCATATCCAGCTCGAAGAAAAACGCGGCGGCAAGAGCGGCGTTTGGCAACGCCAGGAATCAACCCATTCGAAACTGTAGGAGCGCAATAAATTGCGCTCCTACAACAGAATTGCGTTTTTCAATAATATTAATAAGGGATTGAGATGATCAGGGTATTGTTCTTCGGGCCGGTCGCGGAACGCGTCGGCAACAGCGAGGTTTCTGTGGATTTCAATCCCGGTATGCGTTTGCAGGATCTGCGCGCGCAATTGCAGGCGTCGCATCCGGCGGCTTTCGAGATCGTGTGTTTTGCGGCAGTGAACGGCGAGCATGTGCTGGACATGTCGTTGCCGCTGGCCGAGGGCAGCGAGGTGGTGTTTATGTCGAAATTTTCGGGTGGCTAAAATGAAAGAGGCAGTGCGCATTCAGCAGCAGGACTTTTCCCAGGACGAGGAGATCGCTGCGCTGCGCGCCGGCTCGAAACGGATGGGCGGCATCGCCACGTTCATCGGTTGCGCGCGCGATTTTTCGGAAGGCCGCGAGGTGACGC
>DIYV01000139.1:11470-12287 GCA_002429165.1 Gallionella sp. UBA6045
CAGATCGTGTTCATCGCGGCGGGCGCCGAACATCGCGCGCCTGCGTTGCAGGCCTGTCACTGGCTGATCGATGAGCTGAAGCAGCGCGTGCCGATCTGGAAAAAGGAGATCACGCCGCAGGGCGATGCCTGGGTGTCTCCTCATCCATGAGTACCTTGTCCAGAACTCCACCGGTATTTATTTTTGTCGGGCACTCCGGCTCCGGCAAGACCACGCTGATCGAGAAGCTGTTGCGCGAACTGAGCGGCAGGGGGTTGCGCGTCGCCACGATCAAGCACGCGCATCACAAGGTGGTGCTGGATACGCCCGGCAAGGACAGCTGGCGCTACAAGCAGGCGGGTGCGGTGATGAGCATGCTGGTCACGTCCAGCGAGTTGCAACTGGTCGCCGATGCGGTCGACCGGCGCGAGCCGGAACAACTGGCGCAGCGTTTCATGGGCGAGGCCGATCTGGTGCTGGCGGAGGGCTTTTCGCACGCTGCCGGCGTGAAGATCGAGGTGCTGCGCCGCGAATGTTCCGTGACTCCGCGCTGTGTCGTCGAAGACGGGCTGATCGCGATGGTCACCGATGTCGACGTGGTCCATCCGCAGTTGCCGCATTTTGCGCTCGACGATATCAGCGGGATTGTCAACTTCATGTTGGAGCGGTCGGCAGGATGATTCTGGAAAAAGAACATGCCACAGAGAACACAGAGTTCACAGAGAATATACCGGTTTTCTCTGTTTTCTCTGTGTTCTCTGTGGCTGTTTTGGATTTTCAAAATGAATCAAACGAAAAAATTTGGAAAAGTTGCAGTGTTGTTCGGCGGTAAATCCGC
>DIYV01000181.1 GCA_002429165.1 Gallionella sp. UBA6045
TGCGTGTTCGATGCAGCATCCAATTCGATCAGATCAACGAAACGGCCGCTATCGATTTCCCTGCAGGCACTGCACTCCCCGCACGGGGTGGCGGTGATTCCAGTCACACAATTCAGCGACTTGGCAAAAATACGCGCAATGGTTGTCTTACCGACACCGCGTGTACCAGTGAACAGATATGCGTGATGCAGGCGGTTTTGTGTGAGTGCATTACTTAACGCGCGGACAACGTGCTCCTGCCCCGCCAGTTGCGCGAAGGTCTTGGGACGCCATTTACGAGCTAGAACGGTAGTCGCTGACAAGTTAACAACCTATCCTTGATATGAATGGCCGGTGCCCATAAAGGCCGGCAACGGGAAGAAAAACTGAACGATACATCATCGTGCGTAACTCCGTCACAACGCGCGAGCGATGAGCAGCCGCTGTGGAAAAAGGAGGCGAGCCTTACCCCCGGCACTTGCATATATAGCTGTGGCTGCTTCCTTCCGGACCTGACCAGATTCACTACTCTGCAATGCGGGGAGACCCGCCAATTCGTAAATTCTGTACTGCACACAACCAGCAACGCATGATAGTCGAATTGAGCTGCAAAATCCATGCTGAATCGGGGAAGCGAGCATCAAACTTTGCAGTTAACCGAGAGGAAATCAGGGATATCGTGGAACTTCTTCTATTACTTAACATTCGAGGTTTTCGCTACGCCACCTTCACCGGAATCGCAGCTATCCGCCCGCTCCACTTTGCCGGGCCAATCTCGTGCACCGAGCAGCCGTTGACATCTACCGCGACGGTGACCGGCATGTCTTCCACTTCGAATTCGTAGATCGCTTCCATGCCAAGATCGGCAAAGGCAACGATTCTTGATTTCTTGATTGCCTGCGCTACGAGGTAAGCCGCGCCGCCGACTGCCATCAAATACACCGCGCCGTGCTTCTTGATCGACTGGATCGCCGCCTTGCCGCGCTCGGCCTTGCCTATCATGCCGATCAGGCCGGTCTGTTCCAACATCGTATCTGTGAACTTGTCCATGCGCGTCGCGGTGGTCGGGCCGGCGGGGCCGACGACTTCGTCGCGCACCGGGTCGACCGGGCCGACGTAGTAGATGAAGCGCCCATTGAAATCCACCGGAAGCTGTTCGCCCTTGGCCAGCATCTCGACCATGCGTTTGTGCGCGGCGTCGCGACCGGTAAACAACTTGCCGTTCAGGAGCAATGTCTCGCCCGGTTGCCACTGAGCGATGTCGGCACGCGTGACAGTATTGAGATCGATGCGGCGCGCATCCGGCGACGGTTTCCAGTGCACGTCGGGATAGTCTTCGAGTTTGGGCGGGGTGAACTGAGCCACACCACTGCCGTTCAGTTCGAAATGGATGTGACGCGTCGCGGCGCAGTTGGGGATCATCGCGATGGGCTTGGAAGCCGCATGGGTCGGATAATCGAGTATCTTCACGTCCAGCACCGTGGTCAGTCCGCCCAGCCCCTGTGCACCGATGCCGAGCGCATTGACCCTGTCGCAGATCTCGATGCGCAATTCTTCAATGCGGTTCTGCGGCCCGCGCGCTTTCAGCTTGGTCATGTCGATGGATTGCATCAGCGATTCCTTGGCTAGCAGCATCGCCTTCTCCGCCGAGCCGCCGATACCGATGCCCAGCATCCCCGGCGGGCACCAGCCTGCACCCATACCCGGCAATTGGCTGACTACCCATTCGACCGCGTCGTCGCTGGGATTGAGCATCGCAAAACGCGATTTATTCTCGGAACCACCGCCCTTGGCCGCAATATCCACCTCGACTCCATCACCTTGAACCAGTTCGACATGAACTACCGCCGGTGTGTTATCGCCCGTATTTTTTCGCTTGCCAGCCGGATCGGCAACAATTGAAGCCCGTAACGGATTATCAGCATCAAGGTAGGCCTTCCTTACCCCCGCATTTACCATTTCAACAATATTCAGCGACGCATCCCATCGCACCGACATGCCGATTCGCACGAATGCGACCACGATTCCGGTATCCTGACATACAGGCCGATGACCCTGCGCACTCATCCGTGAATTGGTCAATATCTGCGCCATTGCGTCCTTGGCTGCAGGCGATTCTTCAACGCGATATGCATCCGCCAACGCATGAATATAGTCAGTTGGATGATAATACGAGATAAATTGCAGCGCTCCTGCAATGCTATCAATGAAATCCTGCTGGCGAATGACAGTCATGACAAACCTAATGTGAAATTGTAACGATGGATATGTACGACAATGGACAGAGCGTCAAATCCGTGTCGAATGATAGCACCTTCGTGATACACATTTCATCTCAGTCCTGCGAGGCAGACAACCATATGTAGCGACGTGCCCTCCAACAGAAATCGAAAAATGAACTTAGAACTTGCCTTGGTAACAGGTATTTGGTGGGCCGTGAAAGACTTGAACTTTCGACCAATGGATTAAGAGTCCACTGCTCTACCAACTGAGCTAACGACCCATTATGATGCAAACATTAAAACCGCCGCAAATTATCGGAAATGCTTATTGCTTTGTCAAAACAATTCGTTTTAAAAGTATGTTAATGAAACAACAACGCCCTCAATTACGAGGGCGTTGTTGTTTGTAAGGAGTCTGACGAT
>DIYV01000141.1:0-370 GCA_002429165.1 Gallionella sp. UBA6045
TTATCTTTTAAAGAACGGCTGCCCAGATGACAATCTGAAATCTGGGGGTTGCGGGGACAGGATTTGAACCTATGACCTTCGGGTTATGAGCCCGACGAGCTACCGAGCTGCTCCACCCCGCGTCAGCGAAGACCGACACTATAGCAAAGCCCCCTAACATCGTCAAACACTATATGTATTTATTATCTCCCCCGTATGGCTGATACAACACCCGCTTGCCGGCCAATGTTATTCATGCGCTGAACTAATTCACAGCAACGCTATAATTACCTTCAATGAAACAACAAAAACACCTATGACCATTACAGACGATATCGGCAGTGCGGCTGCTACACTTACCACCATAGCCTTCATCCCGCAGGTTTGGAAG
>DIYV01000141.1:459-1492 GCA_002429165.1 Gallionella sp. UBA6045
TTCACGATCGGGGTCGCGCTGTGGCTAGCCTACGGCATCCTGATCGAATCATGGCCGATCATCATGGCCAACTCATTCACGCTGGTATTGGCGGGTGCCGTATTGGCAATGAAAAACGAGTTCGGCTAAAGCAAAAACACAACATGAATCAAGTTTACGAAATCAAACCCGACCAATCCATCGAACTGCTCAAAGAGCTGCATATACTGACGCGTGATGGCAAACTCAATCAGGACAGCCGGCGCAAACTGAAGCAGGTGTACCACCTGTTTCACTTTATAGAACCGTTGCTGAATGAAGTGCTCGCCGCCAAGAAGAACCTGACGCTGGCAGATCACGGCGCAGGCAAATCCTACCTGGGTTTCATCATCTATGATTTATTCCTGAAGACGCGCGAGACTGCACATATTTACGGTATCGAAACCCGCAATGAATTGGTCAGCAAATCGCAACAATTGGCGTCCAAACTTGGTTTTGAACATATGTCATTTCTGAATCTGTCAGTGGAAGAATCCATACTATCGCCACAACTACCCGAGCAATTTGATGTGGTCACCGCACTGCACGCCTGCGACACCGCCACCGACGATGCAATAAAATTCGCCCTGCACAAACATGCAAAATTCATTGTGCTGGTACCGTGCTGCCAAGCCGAAGTGGCGGCCATCTTAAATAAAAACAAAAACCAGTCATTTGGCAAAACAGCACTCTCTGAAATCTGGCGGCATCCAATCCACGCCCGCGAATTTGGTAGCCATCTCACCAACGTGCTGAGATGTTTGTTACTCGAAGCACATGGCTATCAAGTGACTGTAACGGAATTGATCGGTTGGGAACATTCGATGAAAAATGAACTGATCATCGCGCGCCATACTGGAGTACCCAAAAAAAATGTACGCGAGAGATTGGAGCATATCTTGCGTGAGTTGAATCTGGAAGAATTGCGCGGCAGGTTCAATTATTGATGAAACCACTGATGGAACAACTAGCCATTGGTCATAGCATGTTGCAAAAGTGCCCACTCAACGTGTTC
>DIYV01000141.1:1799-2393 GCA_002429165.1 Gallionella sp. UBA6045
CGCATTACCCAAAGCCACTGCAATATTGCGCAGCCATTGCTCATGACCAATGCGATAGATGGCACTGCCCGCAAGCTTGGCTTTGAACTCTGTTTCATCCCACGCGAACAACTCCGCGAGCGACACGTCATCCAACCCGTTCCGCACCGCAAAATCCGGCTCGACCGTGGTTCGTGCAAATCCATTCCATGGGCACACTAGTTGGCAGTCGTCGCAGCCGTAGATTCGGTTGCCGATCAGCGGGCGCAGTTCGACCGGGATGCTGCCTTTGAGTTCGATGGTGATGTAGGAAATACAGCGGCGCGCGTCCAGCCGATATGGCTCAATGATCGCCTGGGTCGGACATATATCGATGCAGCGTGCGCAGGATCCGCAGTGTTCCTGCTGAGGTGCATCTATCGGTAGCGGCAGGTTCAGGTAAATTTCACCGAGAAAGAACCATGAGCCGTGTTCGCGAGATAGCAGCAACGTGTGTTTGCCACGCCAACCCAGTCCGGCTTTACGCGCCAGCTCCACTTCCATCACAGGGGCGCTGTCGGTAAAAACCCGCCCGTCATATCCGGAAACTTCAGCGCGAATTTTATCGGCCAGTTT
>DIYV01000141.1:2488-4460 GCA_002429165.1 Gallionella sp. UBA6045
GTGCCATGATTTGCCATATAATCCAGCTCACCATGCCAGCCCAGTGACAGCCATTCCAGCAGACCGCTTTCCGCTGCAGTCAGATCGGTGTCGCTGATACCAACGGCCTGAAAGCCAAGCTCATGGGCCCACACGCGTATCCGGGCGGCAAGCGCGCCGTAATCAACCTGTTGAGGATTTCCGTTTTGCATAGTCACGATGATAGCCGAATCAGCATGAATCTAGCCGATGAAAACGCGACAGTTGCGCTGGCCCAGCGACTCGCGGCAAAACTAAAACCCGGCATGGTGATTTATCTGTATGGTGACCTGGGGGCGGGAAAAACCACACTTGTGCGCGGCATGCTGAATGCACTGGGTTATACAGGGCGTGTAAAAAGTCCCACCTATACACTGGTTGAACCATACCATATCGATGGGTTAGACTTGCGCCACTTCGATCTGTATCGTCTGCACGATGAAGAGGAATGGGAAGCAGCCGGGTTCCGTGATGAGTTTGATGGGCGCAGTATATTTCTCATCGAATGGCCGGAAAAAGCATTGGGATTTATTCCGCAGGCCGATGTAGAAATTGTGTTTGAGATTTTACCGCATGGGCGCAACGTTGGCATTAGAGGTAACACACCAACAGGACGGGAATGCTTAAAGCAATTTTAAAACTCGTTACATTATCGTTTCTTCTCTGGCTTCCACAGGGACATGCCACCCCCATCGCCGTGAGTGCGGCGCGTATCTGGCCGGCACAGGATTACACGCGCCTGACGCTCGAATCCAAACATGCCATCCGTTACAACATGTTCAATTTGAACAATCCGGAACGCCTGGTAATTGACTTGAATGAGGTAACACTCGGCAACGCGCTTAACAACTTGCCCAAACTGGTCGGCAACGACGACCCCTACATCAAGAGCGTGCGGGTTGGGCGTTTCAAGCCAGGCGTGGTGCGCATGGTGCTGGACTTGAAAGCCGAGGTCAAACCGCAGTTATTCATCCTCAAACCTGTCGCGGAATATGGATATCGCCTGGTGTTAGACGTATATCCCGTCCAGCCTGTTGATCCGATGATGGCTTTGCTTGACGGCACACCCGGAGCCGCGAGTACACCCACCGCAACCGGTAATGCCGATGACAAACTGCAGATAGCCAAAAGCTTGAGTACCGGCACAAACGATAAGCCGGTTCCCGGTTCAACCATGCCGCCCAATCCCCCCGAGATGCGCGCACGCACCCTGATCATCGCGATCGATGCCGGACACGGTGGCGAAGATTCCGGTGCACGCGGAAGGCATGGCTCTCTCGAAAAGAATGTGACGCTTGCCATTGCGCGCAAGGTAAAAGAATTGGTCGATAAGGAGCCAAATATGCGTGGCGTGCTGATACGCGACGGAGATTACTTCATCCCTCTGATCGGTCGTGTCGCCAAAGCACGCAAGGCGAATGCAGATTTGTTCGTCTCCATCCATGCAGATGCATACATCAATTCTAAGGCCCGTGGTTCGTCAGTATTTGCCTTATCAGAACACGGCGCGACCAGCACCGCCGCACGCTGGTTGGCAAAAAAGGAAAATGAAGCTGACTTGATCGGGGGCGTGAACATCGCGGTAAAAGACCCTTACCTCGCGCGCACCCTGCTTGACCTATCACAAACTGCCACCATCAACGACAGCATGAAGCTCGCCAAATATGTACTGAATAACCTGGGCGATATCAACGATCTGCATCGCGGACATGTCGAACAGGCAGGATTTGCCGTTCTGAAATCACCGGACATCCCGTCCATCCTGGTTGAAACCGCATTCATCAGCAACCCCAGCGAAGAGCGTCGCTTGAATGATAAAAGCTATCAGTTGAAAGTTGCCCATGCGATTCTAGGCGGCATCGACCGCTACTTTGCGCAAAATCCCGCGTTATCCAAACCAAGAATCGCGCAGATAGATAACTGATAAAGAGTCACTAGTGTCCCAACGATGACC
>DIYV01000142.1 GCA_002429165.1 Gallionella sp. UBA6045
CATTTCATATTGGAAGAGGCTGCATCTGGTCATTGGATGCATTTTGTGGTTATATTGCCATGAGTAAACTATTTTAGTTTAAAGGGCGGCAAATGTTAGCGCGAATATTTGGGAAAAAATCTGATCATCCCTTGGCGGATGTCAAGTCTGTGCAGGAGATGCTGGAAAACTTGCCCAAGAATGACGCGTATAAATCGCTCATGGAGTTAACCGACCTGGTCGAGTGGGTGACTGAACATGACGACTTCAAGCTTGACCATCAGTTTGCCATATTGCGCATGATTGACGAAGCCGCACAGCCATACTCGCGCAAATTGTCGCGTGAGTATTTTACGCCGTTCGAGATAAACAAATTCCAGGAAAATCGTCTATGGTCGCTATTGGGCAATTATTACCGCCAAGCAGCCAATGCTTATTACACGGTATTCGACCGTTTTTGCAACGCAGACAAAGGCAGCAACACCATCAAGGTACATATACCCTTGCTGACTGCTCGCGCGGTGCATTCCCTGATTTGCCATCTGAAATATATCAGTGCCCGCTACGGACAAGTCGACGACAGGATATGGGCAAATCTGGCGCGGCTGTATAAACATTCCGAACAACTGCAATATCTCGATACGCCGGTCAGGCTGTATCCCGGAATGCATGTCAGCACATCGGTGAAATGCGAGGTATGCAGACTGTTGGTATGGTACGACAGTGGACTGAGCACCTTGAGCCCCCTGTACATACATCTGGCCGAGCGCATTGTGGAGCAGTATTGTTCGTCCATAAGCATACAATCAGAGTTAAGCGGTGCAGTCCGGGTCAGTTTTGATTTGAATAACCCGACCGAGCCGTCGCGAATCAACATGGACGCTACCACGCACCCTGCCATGCGCTTCATCGGTATGCCAACTCTGCAAGCCAAACTGGAAGGCCTGATGAAAGTGCTGAAAAAAAATATCGTTCCGGATGATCTTTCACTGGGCGGAAGCTATGAAGCTGAAATAGTCGGAAATGCGGTGCAGCATCTGCTGACTTACCTGACCGCCCCTCCGGTGCGACGCAATTTGCGGCGCATGGCCAATGCCACGTTGAACGTGGTGAACGGTTTTGACCAAGTAGTCGGACGCACTGATGCACTTCAGTACAACGAAAACAATCCTGCGGTTTGGGTTACCGAGGAAATCAGTATCGCCGGATTTAGCAGTATCTTGCCCTCCGGAAGCGATGGAATAGGCATCGGAAGTTTGCTTGGAATACAACCGGAGGGCATGTCGCATTGGGGAGTGGCAGTCGTAAGACGACTACTGCGCGATGATGCCAACCAAATGCACGCGGGCGCGGAAATACTGGCCAACCGGGTTGCATGTGTGTATTTGAACCAGAGTAGTAGCGAATTCAGCGACGGTCAACCTGCGCTTTGGCTTTACCCAAAACAGGATGATTTATCCGGCGGAGCACAGTTTTTGTTGATGAAGGCCGATACATTTTCTGCCAGCCAAAGTCTGAAGATTCAACTGGGCGAAAAAAAATATTTGTTGATTCCCAGTGGATTGCAGGAAAAGGGACTTGATTATGATTTGGCAAAATTCAAGCTTATCGAACAGGAAGCCGACTCAGAAGTAGTGCATTGATTGATGCCGAGTTCGGCAGGGTCTGCCGGACTGAAACTATATGCGAAGTGCCTATTTGACTTGATGAGCCAGCCAAACCTCGATATCTCTCAGTTCTTCCTCGCACACCGAGTGTTGCATGGCATATTCATGCCAATCCACCGTATAGCCGATCCCCAGCAGCACATCTCTTGATCCCGCTCCCAATACATAGGGTATGACCGGGTCGCTACGTCCGTGCGCCATAAATATAGGCGTATCCCTGGTTCCTGCCAGCGCCTCGCCGGCTGCCTTGTCCGCCAACGGCAAATAAGTGGAGAGTGCCAGCACGCCTCCCAGCGGAACTGAGTGGCGTAGCGCGGTGTGCAGCGCTACGGCGCCGCCCTGGGAAAAACCAGCCAGAAAAATGTTGCCCGGCGCGATGTTGCGCTGCACTTCCTGGGCGATGAGTGCCTCTATCAGGGATTGCGAGGCACGTATTCCAGCCGCGTCCTGTTGCGCGGCCATACTTGGGCTGACGATGTCATACCAGGCACGCATCACCATTCCGCCGTTGATGGTAACGGGGCGCATCGGTGCATCGGGGAAGATATAACGTACTGCAACAGGGAGTTTCAGTTCGTCCGCAACAGGCACAAAATCCCCGCCATCCGCGCCCAAACCATGCAACCAGATGATGCTGTGTCGGGGATTCTTGCCCGATTCGAGCGTAATGTGCGGGAGAATAGCGCTCATGCAGGTCGTCAGGTCGGTTCGGGAATGATCTCGCGCAACACCTGAAAAATCTCGCGATAATTTTTGGGTGGCTTTTGCGCTTCCATTTCCTTTTGCGCGTTGCGTATCAGCGTACGCAGCCTTTGTGCATCGGCTTGCGGATGGGCAGAAAGCAACTCGGTCAGTGCCACATCGCTTTCCAGCAAACGGTCGCGCCAGCGTTCGATCTGGTGCATGTAGGCGACATGATGCTGCGACTTCCCCTTCCATGCATCCAGCTTGGCAAGTATCGGCGCGGGATCCACATCGCGCATCAACTTGCCGATGTACTGGATCTGACGGCGCTGCGCGCCGAACTTGTTGATGCTCTTCATCTCGCGCAACGCATCTCGCAGGTTCTCAGGGATGTCGAGTTGCGCGAGCTGATCCTTGCCCAGCTCGGTCAGTTCCTTGCCGAGGTCGCGCAACTCGTGCATCTGCTTCTTGATCTTGGTCTTGCTCGGCGGCAGTTCTTCCTCTTCTTCAACCACCACTGGCTGATTGCGCAGGCCGCGCCCTCGCGTGGTGGGACTGTCCGTCTTGCGCGCGTGGGGCCGGATTACTTCTACGCCTCCGTCGTCGTGCTCGTCTTCGTCATCCCCGAGATGGATATGCAGCGGTTCGTTTTCGGCGCGATCTTTGTTGTTTGAATTCATGACAGTTAATGAGTGCCTGATGTTAATGTGCCCGTAGGATACTGCTATGATAGCGCCTTTCGCCAATAATCCGCTTTGCATATGAATAATCTGGTTTCCTCCGCCCCGCGTTTTTCCCACCCGGCCGACGTGCTGCGCAACATCGCGCTGGACATGCTGGACTATGCCAAACAACGCGGCGCGTCAGCCGCATCCGTCGACGTTTCGGAAGGATTCGGTCAAAGTGTCACAGTGCGCCAGGGCGCAGTGGAAACCATCGAATACAACCGTGACAAAGGTCTCGGTATCACCGTCTATATCGGCCAGCAGCGCGGCAATGCCAGCACCTCGGATTTCACGCCCCAGGCGATGCGCGACACTGTTGATGCCGCCCTGTCGATCGCCCGCTATACCGCCAAAGATGACTGCTCGGGACTGCCCGATGTTGACATGCTGGCACGCGACTGCCCGGACATGGACTTATACCATCCATGGGATTTGCCCGTCGATGCCGCGATAGCATTGGCGCAACAGTGCGAGCAAGCGGCTTTGGATGCGGATGCGCGCATCCGCAATTCCGAAGGCGCGACCGTCAATCTGCACGAGGCGCAATTCATCACTGCCAACAGCCTGGGTTTCATCGGCGGCTTTCCAAGCTCGCGCCACAGCCTCAGCTGTGCGGTGATCGCCGGACAGGATGACGCAATGGAACGCGATTATTGGTATGCCGTCGCGCGCGACGCAAAAGACCTGCCAAATGTCCAGCAGATCGGGCGCATCGCCGCCGAGCGCACTGTACGCCGGTTGAATGCGCGCCAGCTCAAAACCATGCAAGTGCCGGTATTGTTCGAAGCGCCGATCGCCTCGGGTTTGCTGGGCAGTTTCGTCAACGCAGTTAGCGGCGGCAGCTTGTATCGCAAGTCCTCATTTTTGCTCGATCAACTCGACCAGACCATCTTCGCCCCGCACATCAACATCACCGATGTGCCGGACATCCCGAAAGGATTGGCTTCCAGCCCGTTCGATAATGAAGGCGTGCAAACACAGCGCCGCGTGATCGTGGAAAATGGCGTGTTGCACGGCTATTTTCTGGGCAGTTACTCGGCGCGCAAGCTGGGGATGCGTTCCACCGGCAATGCCGGCGGCAATCACAATCTGATCCTGCAATCGGGAACGCTTGATTTCGCCGGCCTACTGAATACCATGTCGCGCGGACTGCTCGTCACCGAATTATTAGGCCAGGGAATCAATTCCGTGACGGGGGATTACTCGCGCGGTGCGGCAGGCTTCTGGGTCGAGAACGGCGAAATTCAATACCCGGTGCAGGAAATTACCATCGCAGGGAATTTAAAAGACATGTTCCGCAACATCGCCGCGGTCGGCAACGATGTGCTGGTGCAGGGTTCGCGTCAGTGTGGTTCGATCCTGGTTGAAGGCATGACCATCGCCGGGGGCTGATTTTAGCAAGTCAATGCAGTTCAGGAGAGTGCCGCCGGATTGTTCTTCATGAATTCGCGCGCTGTGTGTCTCCCCCACGAACATTCCGCAATCGAACAAGTGTCATTTTGTTGAAATTTATGCGGTCCCCGGTGTTGTTTCAACCCGGCCACACTTCAACGAAGTGCGATCACAAAACAATTCAAAATAGTGCGGATGTTACGGTTAAGCGTCCAATTTATGAACTGCCACAAAATCGGCGATTTTCTGCAGCAATTCATCTTCCTGATAAGGCTTGCCCAGATAAGTGTTGACGCCCAGCTGCTTCGCATATTCGCGATGCTTGTCGGCGGTACGGGAAGTGATCATGATGATAGGAAGATTTCCCGTCTTGGGAACGCGTCGCAATTCTCTGACCAGCGCAAAGCCATCCATGCGCGGCATTTCGATGTCCAGTATCATCACATCCGGCGTGAACTCCTCCAGTTTCTCCAGTGCATCCACACCGTCTGTCGCCGTCACCACCTGATAACCGGCGCGGCCCAGTATGCGGGAAGTGATCTTGCGCACGGTGAGGGAATCGTCAACCACCATGATCAACGGCGCGATATTGAGCGGTTTTTCGCCGGCCAATTTTTTCGCCGTGCCTCCCCCGATACGTTGGGCAAACTGAATCGGATTCAAAATCAGCACCACCTTGCCATCACCCGTCACCGTTGCACCGGCGATCCCCGGCAGGCGCGCCAATTGCGGGCCGATATTCTTTACCATCGCCTCCTGATTACCCAGCAATTCATCAATATTCAGTGCAATACGTTGCGAGCCGCTGCGCAACAGCAACACCAAATTGCGTGGCTGATTTTCCTGGACAATTTCCATATCTCCCAGCAGGTGCGGCAAATAATACAGCGGGTATGGATTGTCCTGCCATTCGATTTGTCGCGCCTTATGCAATGCGTCCATCTCTGCAGGTTTCACCTGCCTGACTTGTTCGACCAGGGTGGATGGAATCGCATAAACCACATCACCTGAACGCACCATCAGGACTTTTGTGACCGCCAGTGTGAGCGGCAAATGGATGAGGAATTGCGTACCTTCCCCGCGCTTCGAACTGACTTCGATACGCCCGCCCAATCCGGATATCTCGCTGCGCACCACGTCCATGCCGATACCGCGTCCGGCGATTTCGGTGATTTCAGCCGCTGTGGAAAGGCCTGGAGCGAAGATCAATTGCGCCAATTGATCATCATTGACCAATTCATCGTTTCTCAGTAATCCGTTGGCTATTGCCATTTCACGCAACCTTGCATAATTCAGGCCGGCGCCGTCATCGCTGAACTCGAACACCACCTCATTGCCTTCCTGGCGCACACTCAACCGAATCTCCCCGATTGGAAGCTTGCCGCTTTTCGCACGCTGTTCTTCGCTTTCCAGGCCGTGCACGATGGAGTTGCGCAATAAATGCTCGAAAGGCGCGACCATTTTTTCCAGCACGCTGCGGTCCAGTTCCACGTTCGTTCCCTGCAATTCAAGGTTGGCGCGCTTGTTCAGTTCCTTGCCGGTTTGCCGCACGATGCGATACAAACGGTCGGTAATGCTGTTAAACGACACCATGCGCACATTCATCAAACCCTGTTGCAAGTCCCGGTTGAGCCGCCCTTGCGCCAACATCACGGCAGCCGTTTCATCCAGGTTTTGCAACATCGATTGCTGCACGGTGTGCACGTCATGCACGCTTTCATTCATGAAGCGGGTCAATTCCTGCAAACGGGTAAAACGGTCAAATTCAAGCGGATCGAACTGCTCCGCATTATCTTTTGCCAATGAAATTCGCGCCTGCATCTGGCTCTCTGCCTGGATCTCCACCTCGCGCAATTGCTGGCGCAAACGCACCACGCTGGCCGTCAATTCCAGCAAGCTTTCCTTTAAAACACGCATTTCGGTTTCCATGCGCGAGCGTGCCACGCTGATTTCACCGGCTTCGTTCACCAGGCGATCCACCACGTCGGAACGCACACGCAACATGGCACGTTCCGCGCCCGGCTCCAGCGGCTGCCGATCTGCCCTGCGCTCGACCCCTGCAGGTTGATCTGCCGCGCGGCGCCCGATCGGAACCGGTTTGGTTTCTTCTACGGGCTTGCCGCCGCGCAACTCTTTGAGCAGGGCCATAATATGATCGAAATCACTTTCCAGATCATCCCAGTACCCTGCTTCATCGCTAAATTGATCAGCCTCCAGCACACGGCTTTCCATTTCATGGGCAATTTCACCGATCCGCATCGCGCCCACCATGCGCGAACTTCCCTTCATGGTATGCAGCAGCCGTTTTAATAACGGCACTTGCTGCCCATCATGAGGCGGTTCACGCCATATACGCAATCCCTCGCTGATCTTGGGACACAGGTCGTCGGCTTCCTCGAGAAACACAGGCAGCAGTTGCTCGTCAACGTCATCAATAACGGCAGGCTTGTCAGCTCCGGCGTACGCTTCAGCCGGCTCCATGTTAAACACGTCCGGCTGCAACTCGATTTCTTTTGCCCTGGACTCTGCAAGCACCTCGCGCAGTTTGTCGTTTTCGGCTAACAGCCGCTCATTCATGCCCTCGATCACTTGAGGTTCGTTCGCTTCGTCTTCCTGCTGCTGGGGAACAAATACATACGGCTGCGCAAGATTTGCCTGTTCACCGGTCGATTTCGTCTCGGCCGCAGCCGGAACCACTTCAATGAAATTATCCTTGTCGGACAGCAGCTGGTTGACCAAATCACCGCGCATCTGCGGGATTTCTTTGTTACAAACGCTCTGTATCATTTCATCCAGGGCGGCGACAGCTTGCTCAAGCATCAGCAGTTGAGTCTCGTGCAGCGTGAACCTTTTTTCCAGGCGCGCCAGTAACCAGCTTTCCAGGGCGTAGGCCAGTTCAACCACAGCGGCAAATCCCATGGTACGGCTCACTCCCGCCAAGGTATGTGCGGCACGCATGAAATCATATTGCACAATCGGCTGCGTTGCCGTGCGCAACTCATCAAGCTGCCAATGCAAGACTGCGATATTTTGTTTGACTTCGGTACTGGCGATTTTGAACAATACCGGAGAGTACGGAGTCGCTTCGACTGTCTCATCGGCTTTTTCCGGAATCGCCGGTGCGGGTATGGATAGCGCTGTTGAATCCTGCGCGGAGCCTGTGCCTGCATCCGGCAATTCTGTGGCAGGCAAGGCGGGCGGCAGTATCTCTGCATCGAGGCCATTCTCGATTTGTTGCGCGCCCGCTATCAGGTCGCCCGCCTCGATGGTCGCCTCGCCCCGGTTGCTAAGCATATTCACCCAGCCGGTAAATGACCGCACTGCCACCCTGATAAAGTTGAGCAGCCCCGGCGTAGCCGATTTGTTGTCCTGCAACCATTTGTTCATTGCACGTTCGACACACCACGCAACTTCACCCAATTCGGTCAGCCCGACCATCCGTCCACTGCCCTTGAGCGTATGAAAACCGCGCCTGATCGCTACCAAAGGCTCATGGCTGTCAGGATGCAACTGGCAGGTATCCAGATTTCTCGACATGGTGCCCAGAACTTCTTGCGCCTCTTCCAAAAATATTTCGAGCAATTCCTGATCTTCTGCTGATGGACGCGGTATCGCTGTGGAAACCTCCGGTGGTTCAACTTGCGCAATTTCCACCGATGCGGATTCCTCCGGTACAGATATCTGGGGCTGCTCGGCAGAAATGATGAGTGTCGGTTCATAGACCGGCTCGACCGGTGCAACGACCGGTGGCACAGACACCTCGGCTTGTTCTGGGGGGCTGATTGTTCCTGGTTCCGGGGCTTGATCCAGCCTGACCATATCGGCCAATGCCGCTTGAAGCTGCGAAACATCAGCTGCCTGACCATGCATCAGATGTTGCAAGTAATTTTCCAGCGCGCTCATCGCACCGGCCAAGGCATCTTTTTTGGTCGGTTCGAGAACGTCCTCGCTCTGCGTAAAACGACCAATATGATCTTGAATGGATGCCAGCAATTGTTCAGCATGTTGCAGGGATGAGATACGCAAGCCGCCTTGTATCTGGCTCAACAAACGCAACAACTCAGGCAGCTCGTCACGTTTTATCGCGCCGTTAAAAAATGCGTTCAACCCTTGTTCGACTTGCTGGAGGTTCACCAGCATTTCGTCGGCCAACGAGCCCATCACCTCGCCCCGTTGCTCCATCTGGTAATGAAGATCAACCAGTTCAACCAGCCGTTTCGCGTCCTCCGGTTGTTGCTTTACCGCAGCCTGCATGCGCTCGGTCAGGATGTGCGCCTGCTCCTGGAAGTTCCCGCCTATTTGGCGGTAATTCTCTATACCACTGTCCAGCAGCAACAGTGCCATCGCCATATCTATGGCAATCGGACGCGCGTGCTCGGGCGAAGTCGCATACTGCGACAACACTTGAATCTGCCTGGTCAGATACTGAAGGACATCACGGTCGAGCTTGCCGCTCTGCAAGGCAATCTGTTCGGCATACTTGGTGAACTTTTCGCATGCCGCCCCGTCGCCTTGCGTGCATAGTTCCCAGCTTTCTTCTGCAGCGCGCAATTGATCGTGCATGGCGACGAGCATCTGGTCCACCTCGCTTGGCGACAGCGCCGAAAGCTCGGGCAAGTACTGATCCAGCGAGTAAATCTGCTTTATTGCCTCCACCTGTTCACTCACGGCATGACTGTGCCCGATCAGATAGAGCATCTCGTTCATTACCGGCGTTACGTCACCTGTTTTACCCTCAACTGCCGCGCGCAGCTGCTGGTCTATGCGACTCAGCAACTTGCGCACATTCATTTCGGGAGGCAATCCGTCCAGCTTCACGCAATCGAGCAATCCACAGCCCACCCACCAGAACGCGCGACTCTTATCCTGTGGCGCACAGCGCAGTGCACCCTCCAACGCCTGTTGCATCTGTTGCGCCGAGGCAGCGACATTGTCCTGGCGCATCCACTTCAACAGGCCCTGCT
The DNA here is from genome assembly GCA_002429165.1 of Gallionella sp. UBA6045. Taxonomy (GTDB): domain Bacteria; phylum Pseudomonadota; class Gammaproteobacteria; order Burkholderiales; family Gallionellaceae; genus Gallionella. The sequence continues at coordinate 9,412 of DIYV01000142.1, forward strand.
GATACTGGCTGCGCAACATCCTGAGATGTGCCGCCGCTTCGCGCTGGGCAGGCAGACTCAATACCCGGTTTGGCAATTGCACGTCGAGATCGGGATAAAACAAATCCAGCTCGAATGACATTTCCAGGCCGCGCAACTGTTGCAACTCCTGATATTGCGGAAACAGGCGCAATGAGGCGTTATCCTCACCATTGGCCAGCGAGCCGAGGTAATGCGTGATACCGAACAAGGCACGGCGCAACACGTCGCGATGCATCGTGGAAACCTGGCCTGGATTCGTTGCAAGCTCGCTCAGTGTGAGTTCCAGTTCGGCACAAAATACTGCAGCGCCAACCAGTCCAACCATCTTTAGCACGCCCAGCAAACTGTGCAACTCGGTGCGTGCTACCCCCAGCGCCGTGCCATTGTCCGCGGGAGCGCCAAGATACCTTTCTATCTGTGCACTGATGTCAGCCAGCGTGCTATCCACGCCGGGTTTCACTGCAGCAAGCGTGTTGCGATCGAATTGTGCGCTGTCGTTCATGTGGGTTCGTTATGTGCGGTCAAGCCGGATATTACAATTTAAAGCCCGCTACCGAACCTTTCAAGTCCGTTGCCAGACTGTTTAACTGCGCGATGGAGTTGGCTGTCAAACGCGTACCTTCGGTGGTCTGCACAGTAATTTTCAAAATGTCTTCCATCACGTTCGCCACTTCGCTGGCCATATCGGTCTGCACCTGGGTAGATGTCGAAATACTGTTGATCAGTGCCGCCAGCTCATTGGAAACGCGTTCAATTTCTCGCAACGATTGGCCTGCCACATCGGAAAGTTTGGCTCCTTCCACCACGCCCAGGGTGCTTTTCTCCATCGCCGCCACCGCGTCATGGGTATCGCCCTGAATGGTTTTCACCAGCGCGCCGATCTGCTTGGTCGCCTCGCCGGAGCGTTCCGCCAGACGCTGCACCTCTTCCGCAACCACCGAGAATCCGCGCCCTGCTTCGCCGGCCGATGCCGCCTGGATCGCCGCATTCAACGCCAGGACATTGGTCTGTTCGGTAATGTCGGAAATCAGATCCACGATTTCACCGATCTCCTGCGAGCTTTCGCCGAGTCGTTTGATACGCTTGGAAGTATCCTGGATCTGTTCGCGTATGCCATCCATGCCGCTGATCGTGTTGCGCACCGCCTGCGCACCCTGCTCGGTCACTGCCAGGGTGCGGCGTGCCACTTCAGCAGACTTGGCCGCACTGGAATCCACCTCTTTGATGGATTTGGTCATCAATTCCACCGATTCTCCAGCCGTCTGTATCTCCTGCGCCTGTTTCTGCGTAGCGTCCAGAAGACCCTTGGAAATATTTTCGGCATTTTTCGTCGCGTGCCCCATCTGCTCCACCGCAGCGATGATCCGCGATACCAGCTTGCGAAACTCTTCTGTGGTGTAGTTCAATGAGTCCGCGATCGCGCCGGTGACATCTTCCGTGACTGTGGCGCGAACCGTCAAATCGCCGTCAGCCAGGTCACCCATCTCGTTCATCAAGCGCAAAATGGCGCTCTGGTTCTGGCTATTGATGCGCGCCGCTTCCTCGGCGCGGCGGCGTGAATCATCCACATAGGCCTTGACCATCATCAGCAGCGATAACAGCAGTAACAGGCCAAACGCCAAAGCAATCTTAATGGCAATCTGAGAAGTTGACTGGTAAGAGTCCACCAGACGCTGCGCTCCGTTCAACAATGAATCCGAATCATCCACGATCGCCGTGGCTGCACTCTTTGCCGCCACCAGGTTACGCACTTGGGAAACCAGAATCTCGACGCTGCTGCGGGTGGTGACAAGCAAATCGTGCGCAGTAGCCACATTTTCATTCGCCGCAGGAAGCGCGGCCAAGCTGTCTTCAGCGGCGTTCAGGTCGATCGCGACTTGGGCCACTTCTTCAATCGACACATTTACCTCCAGCAGTTTGCCCGCATCCTTGCCGATACGCTCCACTTCCAGGGCAAAGCTCGTCGCCTGCTGCTTTTGCACACCCTTAAAGTCATCAATCATCTTTTGTGTCAGACTACGCAAATCGGTACTGACCGAGTCAATCGCTGACAAGGTCACCGCCAGCGTCACCAAACCGGCACGCCCGGCTTGCAAGGTTTGCACATCCGACAGGGTTTTGTTTGCACTCTTCATGAACTCGTTGAGCGCAACGCGCGAGGCACCCGCAGTCGGGGGCAAGGAGCCCTCGCCCTTGTCCAGTCTGTTAAGTATATTGGACATGCTCGCCCTGCTTTCCTCCAATGCATCAAACGAGTCCGAATTGCCGGATAAGGCTTGCTGCGCATCTTTGGCCAGCCGCTGCGACAACATCAGCAACCGGCTGGATTGCCCCACGTAGCGCACACTGTTGCTTTCTTCCCGGTTACTCATATAGGCTGCAATCGCGGTTAACACGAAAAAGATTGCTGCTGCCACCCCAAATAGTTTCAGCTTGGATTTGGCTAATACCTGTTTAACTGCCATGTTATTCCTCTCCCCTAGGGAATTTCTTGAAAAAACCGAATTGCTAAATACCTATCTGCAAAAAATCAGGCTGCTCCAGCAAACTCTGCACATCAAGTTTGTGCCAGAGTGCACCCGACTCATCGTGATACTCGACTTGCCCATCGACCTCGCTTTGTTGCCAGCTTTTCGCGTCGCGCAGACCCAGCACACGATCGACCAGTAATCCCGCGTTAAAAGCATGCCGTTCTGAAACCAGCAACACGCGGTTATTGTTATCCCCGGATACTGCACCGCTATGCTCATAGGTTGCCATATCGATCACGCTGAACAAGTTACCGCGTATATTCGCTACCCCGCGAAACCAGGATTTGGTGTAGGGTACGACAGTCAAAGAGGGTAATGGCAACACTTCACCGATATCCGCCATATCTACCAGCCAGTTTCTTCCCGCTATCTGCACACCCAGCGTGGATACCCGCGACTCGGAAGAGTCCGTCATCTGTAGACGATCGATCAGATTCTGCTGAAATTCGCGCAAATTTAACCGCTTTGACATTGATGGCGCCTCTAATAATTCGCGGTTTGCCAGGACTTCCCGCGCAGGAACACCTCACAACCCTGGCATAATACGACAGCACAACTCACATCCTGCCTTATCTTGCACCAAAGGCTGGCAATCAAATGCTTGGCAAGCTGGTCGGGGGTTTGATACCGCGGAATTGTTGCAATCCTTAGAAAATCGCATGCAACATGTGCAGCAGGTGGATACAAATCTGGATTGTCAAAGGCTGCCATTATCCCAAAGCGGCAATCTTGCTTAACAGGTCAGCCTCATTTATCGGCTTCACCACGTAATCCTTGGCTCCTTGACGCACACCCCAGACTTTGTCGGTTTCCTGGTCCTTGGTAGTGCAAATTATTACAGGAATATGTTTTGTTTCTGGGTCTCTGGTAATCGCTCTCGTAGCCTGGAAGCCGTTCATTCCTGGCATTACCACATCCATGATGACCAAATCCGGCTGGTCGAGTTTGGCTTGTGCCACACCCTTTTCGCCGTCCTCGGCAAAAGAAACCTCGAACCCCCTCTTGCTTAACATTTCCCCGATAAAATGGCGTTCCGTTGCCGAATCATCGACTACCAATATCCTTTTAATTCCCATATTCCGACTCCTTTTTCTCTTGGGTATGCATAATGACAGCTTCGATCAAACTTCTTTTATTGAACGGCTTGAGTAAATATTGATCTGCCCCGACCAGTTTGCCACGCGCGCGATCAAACAGCGTGTCTTTGCTGGTCAACATAATCACGGGGGTATTTCTGAAATGCTGATGTTTTTTGATGAGCGCACAGGTTTGATAACCATCCAGCCGCGGCATCATCACATCCACGAAAATGACATCCGGTTGGTTATCCACCACCTTGGCCAAGCCGTCAAATCCGTCTTCAGCAAGGATAACCTGGCATCCCGCCTGCGACAGGAATATCTCTCCGCTACGCCTTATGGTGTTGCTATCGTCGATCAGCAACACCTTCACCCCCGACAATGGCAGGTCCTCGCTCATCTTGCTCCCTTTTGCCTTTATACAGATTCACCCAGCGCTCTGAGTGCATGAATAACATCAATGCTAACGTATCTCGCTCCCGCTGTCATGGCGATTTACCGTCGCCAGAATTGCGGGGTAAACAGGATCAGCACGGTAAAGATTTCCAACCGGCCGACCAGCATGGCTATCGTGCATACCCAGGTCTGGAAATCAGTTAACAAGCCATAGTTATTAGCCGGCCCCACCACACCCAGTCCCGGTCCTGCGTTATTGATACTTGCGATAATCGCAGAAAACGCGGAGATGAAATCCAGACCACTTATCAGCAACGCAAAGGTCAGCGTAACCACCGTCATAAAATACAGAAAAATGAATCCCAGTACCGCAAACACAATATTGTTTGGAACAACAGTGCCTCCTATCTTCATCGGGTTGATCGCGGCCGGATGCAACAACTTGAGAAATTCGCGTCCGGCCTGCTTGAACAGAATCTGCGTGCGCACCATCTTGATGCCGCCGCCGGTGGAGCCTGAACTGGCAGCAATGCAGCTGAGGAGCAACATCCACATCGGCGCAAAGATCGGCCACTTTCCGAAGTCTGCGCTGGCATAGCCGCAGTCGGTGGCCATGGATACCAGGTTAAAACTGGCATAGCGCAAAGCAGTCCAAAAACTGGGATAAACGTTCCGCCACCACAGAAACATTGCGATGCCAAGACAGCTTGCCAATATCAGCACGACCAATGAGACTGCTTCGGTATCGCGCAGGTAGAGCCTGAAACTTTTTGTGCGCCATGCCAGGAAATGCGTAGCGAAGTTCATCGCCGCCAGCAGCATGAATACCATCAGTACCAGTTCAATAGAGGGGGAATTGAAATAGCCGATACTGGCATCATGAGTGGAAAAACCGCCAGTGCTCATCGCGGAAAAAGCATGGCACACCGCATCCAGCCAGCTCATGCCCACCGCTTTCAATGACAAAATACAGGCTATGGTAATAGCCAAATAAACCAGCCATAGTTTGCGTGCTGTTTCGGTGATCCGCGGGGTGAGCGCCGTATCCTTCATCGGGCCGGGTGTTTCAGCCTTGAACAACTGCCGGCCACCAACACCAAGCAGCGGCAGGATCGCCACTGCCAGCACGATGATTCCCATGCCGCCAAGCCATTGCAATTCGTGTCGCCAGATATTGATGGCGGGAGGCAGGTAATCCAGTCCTACCAGCACCGTCGCTCCGGTAGTGGTCAATCCCGACATGGTTTCAAAATAGGCATCGGTGAATGATAGCCCTTCAATTGTCAACAACAGCGGTAAGGTCGCCACTGCCGGCATCGCCACCCACATCGCAACGACCAGCAGATAACCATGCCGGATAGAGAGTTCGCCTTTGTAGCTGCGTGTGGGCAGCCACATCAACAGGCCGATCGCCATTGTCCAAACCATCGCCAGCAAAAAATCCAACAGCACGCTGTAATCAGAATAAATCACAGCGGCAATCAGCGGCATGACGTAGGCGGCGCTGAATACCACCAGCATCAAACCCAGCGCCCGGGTTACTGTTAACGCGCGGACCATTTAGAAGAAACCTACACTGACCTGAAACAGCTTCTCGACCTTCTTCACCATCTTTTTGTCGATGACAAAAACGATGACATGATCCTCCGCTTCGATTACCAGATCGTGATGCCCCATGATGACTCCATCACCACGCACGATTGCGCCTATGGTCGCGCCCCTGGGCAGATCGATCTCATCGATACGCCGCCCGACAACGCGGGAAGACTGGCGATCACCGTGCGCTACCAGTTCCAGCGCTTCCGCCGCACCGCGCCGCAGGGAATGAACTGCTGCGACATCGCCCTGACGCACATAGGCGAGCAACGAACCGATTGTGACATGTGCCGGCGACAATGCGATATCGATTTTGCCGCCCTGCAAAAGATCCACATAGGCGCTGCGATTGATCAGCGCGATCACCTTGCCCGCGCCACCCTGTTTGGCAAGCAGCGCCGACATGATGTTGTTTTCGTCATCGTTGGTGAGCGCGCAGAACACATCAACATCTTCGACATGCTCCTGCTGCATCAGCTTTTCATCCGTGCCATCACCATTCAAAATCAGCGTGCGGGTCAGTTCCCCGGCTAGTTTCTGGCAGGCTTTTTTGCTGTATTCGATCAGCTTGACCTGATAATCCTTCTCCAGCGCCTTGGCGAGGCGAAAACCGATATTGCCGCCGCCGACGATCATGACGCGCTTGGCGGGTTTGTCCATGCGGCGCATCTCCTTGAGCACGCTGCGGATGTTGTCGGTCGCGGCGATGAAGAAAATCTCGTCATCTTCCTCGATCACCGTGCTGCCTTCGGGAATAAGCGGACCGTCCTTCCGGAAGATCGCTGCAACACGGGTCTCAACTTGCGGCATATGGGTGCGCAAGAAACTCAGCGGCTTGCCCACCAGCGGCCCCCCGTGGAATGCGCGCACCGCCACCAGCGAGGCCTTGCCTTGGGAAAATCTCTGCACCTGCAAGGCTTCCGGAAACTCAATCAGCTTGACAATGTAATCGGTAAGAATCTGCTCCGGACAAATCGAAAAGTCCACGCAGAAATTATCCTCGCTGAATATTTCTTTGCGGGCCAGATAATCGGCAGAGCGGATGCGCGCGATACGTGTCGGGGTATTGTATAGAGTGGATGCCAGCTTGCAGGCCACCAGATTGACTTCGTCGCTTTGCGTGACGGCCAGCAACATGTCGGTATCGACTATGCCGGCCTGTTCCAGGATTGAAGGATGTGCCGCATTTCCGACCAGTGTGCGCAAATCAAGCCTGTCCTGCAACTGGCGCAGTTTTTCGGCATCTGTATCCACAACGGTAATGTCGTTTGCCTCGCCGACCAGGCTTTCTGCCACTGTGGAACCGACCTGGCCCGCACCAAGTATCAATATTTTCACCAGGCCCCCTTATAAATTTACTGCTGCGCCCGTATCCAGTTTTTCCATTCTTCGAACAGCCTTTTATCCCGCGCAGCAATGACCGATCGCTGCCAGATATTTCCTTGCGCAAAGTCATCGGTCTCGATACAGCAGACATGGCCGCCGGATTCGATATAAATCAGCGCTCCGGCAGCGTAATCCCAAAGTTTTTGTCCACCATGCAAGTACATGTCGTAGCGTCCGATGGCGTTATAACACCAGTCCAGCGCGCTCGCACCAAAGTTGCGTTGCGAAGAATACGGCGGATGGGCAGCCAACTGCGTGACCAATTTTTTCTTGAGGCGCTTCATATCTACGCTGGCCAAGGCTTGCGCCATTGAATCCACAGTTTCGCGACCAAGCATCTTTTCACCATTCAGAAACGCACCTCGCTCGTGCTCCGCGGCAAACATCTCATTCGCCACGGGGTCATACACCACGCCCAACACGCTTTTACCTTTGCGTATCAGCGCGACGGATACCGCGAAGTACGGCAGACCGCGCACGAAGTTGGATGTACCATCTATCGGATCAATGCACCACAGACCCTCATGGCCCGCCTTCCATAGCGCGCTTTGCTCGGCATCAGTCATTTCTTCGCCCATCACCGGCACATTGAGGATCGCTTGCAGTTTTTTGCTCAGCGCGTTTTGTGCGGCGATATCCGCTTCGGTGCACAAGCTGCCGTCACTCTTGTGTTGATGCGCGACCTTCAGATAACGGGGCATGATTTCTTCCGCCGTCACGAGCTTTACTGCAGCGATCACCGCCTTGAGCAGCGCGCTCATGCCGACTGATGTGCCCAAGCTGTTTTGTCCCGAATGATTCATGCCGGCTATCATTTGTCGTCTTGTACTTCACTGCGCCATTTAATGGAACAGCCCATGCTGGCGATCTGCTCGCGCGGTCCCTGTCCGGTCTGCGCCACCTGCAACATGGCGTTGAACAGATCGCGCGGCGCATCCGGCACTGCTTCCTTACGCGAAGCATCCAGCCGGCCGCGGTATTGCAACTCAAGATTGGCGTTGAATCCAAAGAAATCGGGCGTGCAGACCGCTCCGTAATCCTTGGCAGTCTGCTGCGTCTCGTCCCAAACATAAGGAAACGGATAGCGGAATTGCTGTGCGATGAGCTTCATGTTGTCAAAGGAATCTTCGGCATAATCGGCGGGATCATTCGACATGATTGCGATAGTATTGATGCCGTGCTGTTGCAACTCGCGCATGTCGCGGATGATGCGCCCGCGTATCGATTTCACGTACGGACAGTGGTTGCAGATGAACATCACCAGCAGTCCGTTCTCTCCTCGCGCACTGTCCAGGTTATAGCGCTTGCCATCCACGCCCGGCAGGTCGAAATCCCGGGCATGCCAGCCAAAATCACATAACGGAGGTTGCAGACTGACCATTTCATATTCCTGACAATATCTTCCAGGCCGTTATATTATCACGGCGACAACCTTGTTCGTTTGCACCCTGACCATGCCGCGTTTCTACTGTCCTCCGCCAATACCGCTCAGCGGTTCGTTCGAACTGCCGCCGGATGCGGCGCACCACGCTTCGCGTGTGCTGCGCTTGAGGGTGGGCGACACGGTAGAAATCTTCGATGGGATCGGCAACGAATGTCACGGGCTGATTGCCGATCTCAGCGCCAGGAATGTGACCGTAGCCAACATTACTGCAAACCACAACAAGCGCGAATCACCATTGCACACCCTGCTCGCACAGGCGCTTTCAAGCAGCGAAAAAATGGATTGGGTAATCCAGAAATCCACTGAGTTGGGTGTCACAGAAATTCAGCCTCTTGCCACTGATCGCAGTGTGGCCAGGCTGTCTGCCGAACGCACCACCAGAAGGCTCGAACATTGGCAGCAAGTCGCCGTCTCTGCCTGCGAACAATGCGGCCGCAATGTGTTACCGCAGATACACGCGCCGCTGGACATCATGGACTGGCTGCAACAAGTCAAAACGATACCTGATACGAAATATATTTTGCTGCCGGACGGCACGGTCACGCTGCACGACCAAACCAAACCGCGCGAAAAGACCGTGTTGCTGATCGGTGCGGAAGGAGGATTTTCTCAGGCAGAAAGCGCTATGGCGTTACATTGCGGATTCATTCCCATACGTCTCGGTGCGCGCGTAATGCGCACCGAGACAGCAGCCATAGCAGGACTCGCGGTGCTGCAAACGCTGTGGGGAGACTTTTAGCTATTTGTTAAATGCTGCAGAAAACATCGCGCATCATCCCCACCAGTTTCAGGGTGCGCAAGTCCCCAATGCGGTAATAAACCCGATTTGCGTCCTTGCGTGTCGCCAGCACACCTTTGTCGCGCAGTATCGACAGATGCTGCGAAATGTTGCTTTGTGAGGTGCCTACTTGTTCCACGATGTCCTGCACACTGACTTCCTGGTCGCCGAGTATGCATAAAATTTTCAAACGCAGCGGATGGGCGATTGCCTTGACAGCCAGTGCAGCCTGGCGAATGTCTTCATCTCTGTCTATCAGCATTTTTGCCATATTCGTATTCCCATCGTTCCTAGATTACCCTGTCAAGGGCCGTACCAAGCAGCGCAAATTCGTCTAAAATAGACGCTCTTAAAAATCATTATCCGCTTATATTCTACATCAATGAACGTCACTCCTGTTTTACTGCTTATTCTTGACGGTTTTGGCTACCGTGAAGATGCCGATAACAACGCTATTCTGGCAGCCCGCAAACCAAACTGGGACAGGCTTTGGCACGATTACCCGCACACCCTGATCAACGCTTCCGAGAAATTCGTCGGCCTGCCTTCCCTTCAAATGGGCAATTCCGAAGTGGGGCATCTCAATATCGGTGCCGGTCGCGTGGTGTACCAGGATTTGAGCCGCGTCGATGTGGACATTGAGGATGGCCGCTTCTACACCAACCCGGCATTGAGCGGAGCGGTTGCATTGGCCAAACAAAACGACAGTGCACTGCATATCATGGGGCTGCTCTCGCCGGGCGGTGTGCACAGCCACGAGAATCATATCTTCGCCATGCTGGAAATGGCCGCCCGCAATGGCTTGAAAAAAGTTTATCTGCACGCATTTCTGGATGGGCGCGATACCCCGCCGAAGAGCGCAACACAATCATTGCAG
>DIYV01000162.1:0-28404 GCA_002429165.1 Gallionella sp. UBA6045
CCGGTGATGCCGGTAATCAGTGCAACTTTACTCATAGAAATAACCTTTGTAATGAATGGACACAAGCCAAGGTAGAGCGGCGTTGGATGATAAGCCGCAGATTATAATTCAATACTTACACAAGGTTCCACAAACCAGAAAAGCCCCATGCCAACCAATAGGTCGCTTTCGGGGTAGTTAATAGCCAAATTACTGGAGTCCTTGTGTCGGCTTGATAGTCGGTACACTTTCCAATTCCATGATTAGGCCCGCCCGTAATGGTCTTCAAAACGCACGATATCGTCCTCGCCTAAATAGCCGCCACTCTGCACCTCAATCATAACGAGATTAAGCAAACCGGGATTTTCGAGACGGTGCTTGTGCCCAGCGGGAATGTAGGTCGATTCATTGGTGTTTACGAGAAAATTGCGCTCGCCATTGGTGACCCTGGCCATGCCGTTCACAACTATCCAGTGTTCGCTACGATGATAGTGCATTTGCAAGCTAAGGCTTGCACCGGGTTTAACTGCGATACGTTTGATCTTGAAGCCATTACCTTCTTCCAGAACAGTGTAGGTGCCCCATGGGCGGTGCACGGTACGGTGGAGTTTATGGGCATCGTGACCCTTGGCCTTCAACCCGGCGTAAATATGTTTTACATCCTGTGCGCAGGATTTGTCGGCCACCAGAACAGCATCCGGCGTGTCGATGATGATGAGGTTTTCAATCCCGACTGTACCGATCAGGCGATCATTACTCCGGATGGTGCAGTTGCGTGTGTTGTACAACAGGACGTCGCCTTGGACTTGGTTGCCATTGGCATCCGACTCGTCAAGATCGCCCAGTGCATTCCATGAACCAATGTCACTCCATCCAATATTGCAGGGAACAACAGCCACCTGATCTGATTTTTCCATCACCGCATAGTCGATGGAGTCATCGGGTACACCGTTAAAAGTGTCAGGGTCAAGTTCCAACTGGATAACGCCCTGCCCAGTAGACAGCTGAGACTTCTCAACACAGGCGCGGGTAGCAGCCAGTATGGCTGGACAGTGTTTCTCCATCTGTTCCAGCATGGTGCCAGCAGCGAAGCAGAAAATACCCGAATTCCATAGAAATCGACCGGACGCCAGATATTCACCCGCTTTTTCAAGCGTTGGTTTTTCGACGAAACGCAAAACCGTGTTGCCTTCCGCCTCGATATAACCATAGCCGGTCTCGGGAGCGTCAGGCTGGATGCCAAAGGTTACTAACTTGCCGTTGGCAGCCAGCTCGCCCGCCTCAAGTACGGCTTGCTGAAAAGCCTGCTGGTCGAGGATCAAGTGGTCAGCTGCCAAGACCAACATAATGGCATCGCTGCCATGCGTTTTTGCAACATGAAGTGCGGCAGCTGCGATAGCCGGCGCAGTATTACGCCCGAAAGGTTCAAGGATGAAGGATGTTGAGGTCCCAGCGCTGTTCACTTCACGATACTCGTCCTCTGTCTTGAAAAAGAGTTCACGATTGGTCACCGTCAATAGATTGGTGACACCTGGAAGTTGCGCGCCCCTTAGGAAGGCCTTTTGTAATAGGCTTTGTCCATCAGCCAAGCGGATGAACGGTTTGGGGTGCAATGCACGCGACACAGGCCAAAGCCGTGAGCCTGCACCACCGCAAAGAATGGTTGGAATCAATTTCACCGAGCAAATTGTATCTATAGCAACTGCAGCAATTTCTATTTTATTCAACAACTCACCTCTATTAAAGATAATAACTGCTGGGCACTAATATGGCCGAGACAGTGGTAAAACGTAATTACGATCACTAGTGTCTGGTTAAAATTACACCATCGCTTTGAGATCAATATTTGATGCCGTATTCGGAGACTTTTATCGTGCCAAAAACTTATCGTGTCTCCGAAACTTGAAGAGTAATAATAGCTGTTCTAACGGTAGCATTAATTTTCTGCCAGATTTTGCGACGAGTATTGGCAAGACACTGTTCGTCCTGATCATGGTCTGCTTGACTTGAAGGCTGTAATTCGATTGCGCTTAGTCCATACATGTCTGCACGATTATTGGTTTGCTGATGCCGCTGATTGGCGGACAAATATGCCCGCCAGCCGAAATTGTGGCTTTGAAGTATTCTCAACTCAGGCGCCGCTTTAGTGAGCTGCGCAATAATTGCCAACGAAAATTCAGTGTATCTTCAGGTTCAGGAAGCTCCATGCCCGCAGCCGGAGTCCCCCGGCGCAGATAATAATGATCGAACACCGACTGTCGCATCCCCCATTTGTGCAGGAACTGCAGTCCGCCGTTGTTCTTCTTGATCCGGCCTGTCGATTTTGCCTGGAAATGGTAAACCAGCGAATCGCCCACTCCCAGAAATATACGGCAACCGGCATGCCAAAGTTTCATCGAAAAATCGTTGTCGCTGCTCATGCCTGGCGAGAATTCACTGCTGTAGCCGCCGACCCTGAACCACCATTTGGCGTGTACCAGTGTGGGCGGCCAGGTCGCACCGTACCAGTCGGGTTTATGATGACTTGGCAGATTCGATAACAGTTCCTGCTCGGCAAACTGGTCCGGGCTGCTGCCATAATCGCTGACCACGACACAGGGGTTATTGGTGTGTACAGGCTCTATCATCGTGCCGGACAGCATGAACAGATCCGTATCAAGACCTTTCATCCTGTTGACCAGCGCGGCATCCCAGCCCGGGCAGCAGTACATGTCGTCATTCAGGTAAAGGATGTAATCCTGCTTCGCATGCATCGCTGCTTCATTGACCGCCAGGCAGATGCCGACATTCTGTGGCGAATAGCTGTGATCGAGCTGTTGCGCCCGCACCCATTCAAGCGTTCCGTCGCTTCCATCGTTGACGTGGACTATGATCTGGTGGGCAAAAGCTGAATTTTCGCGAATGCTGCGCACGCAGAGTTTGAGCAGCTCAAGATTGTTCCAGGTGGGGATGAGTATCGAAAACATGCTTTGTTGATCCTTTGGTTGGCCCATACCTTCTAATATCGAAGCGGTTAGTTGGGTTGGTATATATTTCTAGGCATGTACAGCGACTTTCAAATGTCCAGTCTCCCCTGACAAGTCATTGATTGCCGCAATGACTTTTGCTACCGGAAGATTCTGCAAGCAATCGCTCAAACTGGCGTTATGGCGATCGCAACCCTCTTCCATGCACGGTACACAATCACCCGCCCCTTGCACCAGCACTACATTGTTGACGCGCTGGGTGCCTCTCATTGCATAAGGATTGCGATATTCTTCATACCCTTTTGGCCAAGGCCCCCATTTCACCGGATTGGACGGTCCGAACAACGCAATGGTGGGGGTACCCAAAGCCGCCGCCATATGAGTCAGCGCGGTGTCCGGCCCGATATAATATTTTGCGCGGCTGATGAGAAATGCATTTTCTGCCAGGCTGAGTTTGCCTGCTACGCTCACTGTAATCGGGGGCATGGAACGGTATATCTGATCGACATAAGCCAACTCGGCAGGGTCGCTGCTTCCCGTCAGCACCGGACGTATACCATTTTCTGCGAGCCACTTGGCCAGTTCGATCCATCCGTCACGTTGCCACATTTTGTAGGTGAATTTGGGCGACATGTGCAGCACTGCAAAAGTCTCTGCGCGAATATCAAACGGTAGCGCGGCGGCAACCGAGATTTCATCTGACTGGTTCCAGGCGACAACCACTTCATTGCTGCGTTTGATGCCCAACAAATCCACAAGCCCGAGATTGGTCAGCACGGTATGGCTATCAATATGCTCAAAATTTGCCCAGCGCGAGAGCAGGTATTGCTTCCAGTGTTCCTTTTTGCTGCCATCCTGCATTCCAATTCGTATCTTCCCGGCGAACCAGGTATACAGGGTCGGCCGGTCACCCAGCAGGGTTGTAAGCGCAAGATCATATCGGCGAAACAAGCTGAGTATCAGTCGCAAGTGCTGCCAGAATCGGGGTCGTGCCGGTACGGTGATCACGCGGTCAATGTCCGGATTGCGCAACAGAACCCCCTCGGTACCCTCGAACACCAGCACGTCTATTTTCGCCTGTGGCCAGGCCAGACGCAGCGAACGGATAACTGGCGTGGACAGCAGCACATCTCCTATGCGCAAGGTTACCGCTACCAGTATGCGGCGAGGTGGTTTCAAGATCGCTCCGCTATTATCGGCGTGCCTCGGTTCTTGCCCTGGCTCTGCGTCCCATAACTCGATATCTCGCAGAGGGTGTTCACCTAGCAAGCCATAAACTGCACGACGAAATTTGCCGGATAGCGTGGTACGTGGAAACATTTTGTGGTGGCGGGCAGCAAGCTTTGTTTGAACGCCCAAGCGCAGCGATCCCAAGTAGTGTTGCTTGAACTCCCTCTGTGTGATGCCCCATTTCATCACAAATATCCGTCCGCCCTTGTTGCGCCGGATGCGCCCGGTGCTTATGCAGGAGAAGTGATAAAATCGGCTTGAGCCGACGATGCGAAAATGGCGGCATCCAGCCACCCAGAATTTCATCAGCAGATCATCATCGCTGCTCATGCCGGGACTGAATTCCAGACTGTAACCGCCTACCATCGTCCACCATTTGCGATGAAACAAGGTGGGTTGCGCTTCGCCGCCTTCGACATCGTCTCTTGCTTCGGAAAGATATTCCTGCAACATACGGGACTCATCAAAATTTTGCGGGGTTGAGCCAAAATTATTCTTGATGATGTTGGGATTCCTGCCGTTATCGGCCTGGATCAAGGTGGAAAAAAACAGAGCCAGATCGGTATCGCTGGATTCAATAGCCTTGGCGAATGCCGTGTCCCAGCCGGGACAGGCCACCATGTCATCATTCATGTAAAGCACCCAATCGTGACTGGCCTGGGCAACCAGGTGATTAACTGCGAGGCAGATACCGATGTTCTTTGCGGTATGGCTGTATTTGATGCCCTGTGATTGAACCCACTCCAGCGTACCGTCCGATCCATCATTGATATGGATGATGATCTCGTGTTCGGATTGCGAATTCTTGCGGATACTGTTCACGCACAGTTTCAGAAAATCCAGATTGTTCCAAGTGGGGATGACGATGCTAAACATAACTGAACCCTAGCTGGATGATTTGTGGGTGGCGGCAGCCAACAATACCGCCACGGTAAGAAAATAATTTTCAAGATTATTAACCCGTGAATCGACAAAGCCTGATGAAGGATACGTTTTTAAAGGCCATTATATCAACGGATTGAGCAACGGCGACTCTTATTCCAGATAATGCACAAGAAGAAGGCTGCAGTAGTACGAAATTAAGTATTGGGCAGACTTACGTAATGCTGCGAATGGTGACTGTTACATTACTGTGCCGTGGATGGTTGAAATATTTATTTATGGCGGTGATGGCAAAGTCTTATGTTCGATCACTCCTTGATCATTGGACGTGTCTCTATTCTTCAGCAATTGGCTCAAGAATGCGTTTCAAAACTATTCCAACTTCATAGCTGGCACCTTGAGGAGTCAAATGACTACTGTCCATGGTCATAATGTTTACGCTGTCATTATCCGTTCGAGTCAAGCAACCTTCTTGATCACATAGTATATCCAGACTTGAAATGTATTGGATGTTTTGTAATTTGGCAAAATCGCGCATTGCCACATCCAACTTATGAGCGATGACTGCATTGTTTGACTTCATTCGCAGAGGGGGTATTGAGTGCTCTTTACGATAATAAGAAAAGATAATTCTGGGGAGTTCCTTGTTCCATACTGGATCTGGACCGAGTAAAACTATTTTAGTTATGTTGGACTTTTTTAATAAATTGATCGTAACCTCAAGACCTTTCAAGTCGGACATTTCAGACCAATTTGCGTGTAGAAGAACGAAGTCTGGCTTTATTTTTTTAATTAACGCAATATTTTCAGCGTTTATTGCCTTGCAGTATTTCTCACCGGCGATATCTGTACCAAACAGAGGCTTGCACCCAGTAGCGGTATATTGTGCGATGCCAAACTGATATTTAGGTTGTAGATTTTTTAATCCTGGATACAACGCGGCTGCATGTGAATCACCCCATAAAAACACTAAGGGCCTCCTGCTTTCCAAACAAATATCTGAAAATTTATCAGTGCCCTCTAAAAAGCACTTACCTAATCTCCAGTCCTTAGTAAGATTAGGTTTAAATCCTGTTAATTCCTGGCTTATTTTCATCATTCTAAAACTTAGACCGTTTCGTTGATATGTATTAAAGCCTATAAATCCAATTAAGGTCAGCGACACACACAAAACGACAACCCTCCAATTCCCAGTTAACTTAAATCGTATAGGTTTCTCAATTGCCCAATATGTTAGCCATGCAAGAAATATTGAAGCAATAATGGCCAAAATACGAATCTTGGCCGATGGTAATTCAGATTCAGTTATTTGCAGAAATGAAAGTATTGCCCAGTGCCATAGGTATAGTGGGTAACTAATCAGTCCAATCCACACGAGTACGCGATTGCTTAATACGTAGCGATTTACCAATGCTGTTGGTTGTGCAGAAATTACCAGAAACGCCCCCACTGTCGGTAACAAGGCCCACCAGCCGGGGAAGAAGCTTGCCTTATTTACACTTAATATTGCTATCGCGATTAGTGCTAATCCAAGTACTGATTGAAAATTTGTATTTTTTGGAAGACGGTGTGGCTTATGCAATGTTAAGTAGGCAAGGACTCCACCAACCATCAACTCCCAAAATCGTGATAGCGGTGAATAAAAATCTGCGACTGGGTTTGAAACGACAGTAAAAACGTTTATGGTAAACGAGGCTATCGCTATCAAAACAGTTATAGCTAAAAAATTCAGTCGATACTTCCACACGAGCCCTAATAGAAGCGGCCAAAAAATATAAAACTGTTCTTCTATCCCCAGTGACCATAAATGAAGTAGCGGCTTTGTGGCGCTTGCGGTGTCAAAGTAACCGGCCTCGTTCCAAAAAGCCAAGTTAGAAACAAAACCGGCACCAGCAGCTATGTGCTTTCCTAATTGTTTATATTCGCCAGGTAACAATAAGAACCAGCCTGCCACATAGGTTGAAACAAGAACAATTATGAGCGCTGGAAAAATTCGTAAAATACGACGAGAATAAAATTCTATGTAGCTAAAACTTTTTCTCTCCAAATTTCCAAAGATAATGCTGCTAATGAGGTAGCCTGATATGACAAAAAAGATATCTACCCCTACAAAACCACCCTTGATCCATTGCGGAAAGGCATGGAAGCCGACAACTGAAAGAATTGCAATCGCGCGAAGTCCATCTATATCTTTACGATATTTTGGGTGAGTTAAATGAGTTTGATTCACTGGAAGTGACCTTCATTACTACAAAAAATGGATTGTATAACGGAACATTGATAAGTCAGTGAATTTACTCCCATGGATAACTATTTCAACTATCCACGGCACAGTCAACGTAACGGTCAGCATCAAGGAACTTCTGCAACTCGCTTTTTACAATGGTTCAATGCGTATAATATTTATGCTTCGCCTATCACGAAGCATAAGCAGCTCCGCTACTTAACCGAGTGAATTGTTCTGCAGCTAAACAATACAATGCCCAACCCTACTTTCCTGCTATTTTGCAAATCCTACGCCGGAGACCTCAAGCGCATAAAGCGCATGTGGTTGACCGTGCAGCGCTTCAACCGCGACCGTATCCCCCTTTATATCAGCGTACCTGAGGCCGATCGTTTATTGTTCGAGCAAACTCTTGATACACCGGATGGTTTGATTTGGGTCAGTGATGAGGACATTGTTCACGCCAATCCGCGCGCTGATCTGAGATATTACCGAAACTGGGATGGACGCTTGTCACAACAGGTTGTGAAGAGCGAATTTTGGCGCTACGCCGGCTGCGACAGCTATCTGTGTCTGGATTCGGAGAGCGAATTCATACGAGATTTCTATCGTACCGACTTTCTGGATCCGCGAGGTAATCCCTACACAGTCATGAGCCAGGCCAAAGAAATGTTGCAGATGGCAGCCAACAAGGCTATCACCAAGGTGGCGGATGATTTTCACCGTGACGGTGAAATGATGAAATCGGTATTTGGACGGGTAGGCCCCGATTATGAATTTGCCCCCACACCGGTGATTTGGTCGGCGCTAGTCTGGCGCGATCTCGATGAACGTTATTTGCAGCCGAAGGGAATAACACTGTGGGAAGCGATTCAAGAGCGACCAAGCGAGTTGCGCTGGTATGGTGAGGCGCTGTTGGAATATAAGAGCATTCCGCTATTGCCCATCGAACCGCTGTTTCGTTGCTATCACTACAACTGGCAGTGGCACACACTTCGCCGACAGGGGGAATCTACAGCAACACTTCAGCGTGAATACCTTGGCGTAATTTTCCAGTCGAACTGGCAATATGAACTGGATCATGGGGGCCAGGCACAACGCAAGTCCTGGCCATCGCGAATGGCCAGATTCATCAGGGCACAGCTCGCCAAGTTTCGGTGAGATAATAATTTTGTAAATATAATTTGATTCCCTCTCAAAAGAAAATCACGATAAATATCTTTAAATTGTATATACCATGCTAAACCTTCAAACAATTGTCATTTCCTTGTTGAGATCACCGCAGCGTCGCGAAAAGGCAGCCGCTGAGCTATCCAAAACGAACCTGAAATGGTCATTTCTAGATGCCGTCGACGGATCGAAATTGCAATCCCCTCCGCCGGAATATAAGTCGCGTAAGGTAAAGCGCCTGTTGGGGTTTGAATTGACGCCAAATGAAATCGGCTGCTTTTTATCCCACAAGCGGGCATGGCAGGAATGTTTGAAGAGTAACCAACCGACACTGGTCTTTGAAGACGACTTCATGCTTTTGCCGCATTTTGAAAAAACCCTGCAACTGCTTTTGACGGAATTCCACGACTGGGAGCTGATAAGGTTGCAGGCTCTGGCAAAGACACAGCACGATGTCGTCAAAACGATCGGGGATATTTCAATCGTCAAGAATCATGAAGATCCGCTTGGCGCAACGGCCTACATCGTTAAACCCGAAGCTGCCAAAATACTCGTCGAGCATGCAAAGGATATCTATGAACCACTGGATCATTTTCTGGAACATGAAACAAAACATGGGATCGAAATGTTGGCTGTCAAGCCTTATCCGGTTGACATTTCAAAGGCTCCGTCAACAATATCTGATCGATCTGACCGAGAATCCCTCAGGGGTATGAGAAAAAAAATGAGATCGCTTAACCGTGTTCTAGATAGAACATTTGACAAAGACCCTTGGTTTCCAAGGTAACCGATCATTGCGATATCAACAAATTTGCCGATTTTACTATTGCTCGTCCTGAGCCTTACGACCAAGTTCAAGACAGGCCTTTCAAAGGTCATTTAGCTGAGTGCCTGTTGCACTATCTCTCGCACAAAATCCTTCAAGGGTTCAATAGACGGAGGTTTTAGTAATAAAGGCTGCTCTGCGAAAGCTTCTAGCTGAGTTGGTGAATTTAAAATATCCTTTAGCGGTTCAAAATCTTGCCATGTCATAGCCTCAAGATTTATGAAAGCCTTTGGATTGAAATCTGCACAGATATTGATATCGGCCCAGCTTAAGGCCAAACAACCTGCAACAAATGCCTCAGGAATTTTTTCAGTGTAGTAGCCTGGGTAGAGCCCATTTTCCGGGCAGAGATTAAAGGCAAAGTTCTTCAGGACATCAACCTTGTTAAAACCACTTTGCTGATGATAAAGAATGCTTTTGTCAAAATAAGGACCAAAGCCATCTAATGGAATGAGACTCCCAACGGCTTTAATCAAAGTGGCTCTCGGTTCACGCAAATGCGAACTGAACATAGCAACTTTACGAGGCCTCTTTAAGAAATCTATTCCCAAAGGCTGCATCATTCTGGAGATGCTCAATAACTTGCCAAAGCGGAGATTTTGATTGCCGAGTAAACCTTCGTGGGACCAATCCAGCATTTCCATCCAATAAGGAAAACGGAAATGCCGGTCGCTCTGAACTGACAGATCAAAGGAAATGGTGTAATCAGCCGCTACGGCATCGTGTCGGATGTTCTCGGCGGTATGGAAGAGTGTCAGAGGCGGATTTGATCTGTGATTCCAGCCACCTTTAACGGCAAGCTCGAGATTCGACGCTATAGGCCGATGCGATCTGGGTAGCCAACGATAACGTTTTTTTTCTTGTCGAAAAAATGCCCCCCGAATTTGCAGATCACACCGGGCGGGCTTGACCCAAAGTATTTGATACCCAAGATTCTCGATTATCAGGGGCAATAAGCCTTGCTTGTAATCATGCGGGGTGCCAGCAAGTGAAATTTTTATGGTTTTCATTTAGTTGACTAATGAAAATTCGCTCATAAGGACAATGATTCCTTTAAGCTTTAGAAAGAGCTACCTATAAGCCAAGGTTTGGAAAAAAATCACCATATTCCTTGACGGCCAACTCGATTAGCTCGGTTGGGATATTGTCTCTTTTTGCTTGGCGTTCTTTTATCTCGAAGTCTGGCAGGTTAATACCCAAGAACGCGGATATCCTGAGCAATTCCTTATCTTTTGATTCACACAGGTCTTCATAGGCAACGAAAAGCACATTCTTGGAAGCCTTCCAGCTTAGTGCATTTTCCTTGAAACGAAACTTGTCATTGGTGATCATGTAGCGGAAAACCAGCTTATTTATGGCTTCATCTATCTTTTCATACTTAAATAGTCTTCGAATTTTGATAGCCAACTTAAAAATTAATCGGTGTCTTTTAAAAACTTCCAGATGATACAGATGCCTCTTCATATCAACTCGGCCGGCATACATTGAAGAGATCACATCTGTGATATTTTTACTGTAAATAAAGATAGCCTTGTAACTAAAACCAGGCTCAATCTTGAAATGAAGATGTGTTTTAAGTATACCGCTTTCGGGTGAATTCAGGTCAGGTGATAATACAAATGGTAACCCTGTTGCCTGGGAAATGAGGTTGGTAATTAATGTGGACCCGGATCTTCCAATGCTAGCGATAACGTACCTCATTTAAAATAGCGCCTTTCAATTGAATACTTGAACTGCCAAGCAAGCGGACAAGATAATAAATTTGTTTGGAATTGAATTCATCCGGCATTCCAATAAATATGCCAAACATTAATATAGTTTTTCTATCCTTGGCATTTTACAGATAATCTGCTCTGTTTCATTAAGCATCGATTACAATGATCAGAATGAGAAGGAAAAACTTTCTGGATTTTTTCGGTTCGATGTGGATTTGCCGCCAAAGCGCTCCCACAAGCCAAAGACTGAGAACATGAATATGAACGCAGGGTTATTCTGACCTGCCTCCAATCGTAGTGCCAGAGGCGTTTTAGTAAAGCCCAAGTTATAAATCTACAATTCCCTATTTTCTGTATCACTTGCTTCACCTGACCGACAGCGCGCTGCAAATTCTGCTGGTGTCTGGTAGTTCAATGCGCTGTGCGGCCTGTTCTCGTTGTAGTCGCAACGGTAAGATTCATGGCGCGCACTTTAGCAGAAAAAGGCGGTTCAGATTCCCTTCCACGTCTCGGAAATAACTTGATGCGCTTTTGTTCACATTCAAGTACGAAGTGTCAAACCAGCCGTCCGAATATGCGGCGCTTGATAGTGCGAACAAGCTTGGATAACACACTCTTCCTTTTTTGCCCGTAATCTAAATCCTTATCCCAGTTCGATTGAACACATACGCCGGGATAAAGCCGGCGCAATACTTTATCCGTTTCACCAGACTTCCTCGCGGCACGATATTGTTCCTCGTAGTGATAGCAGCGGAACAGTGTTTCAATTGGCCACAATTCTATCGAACGGTATTCAACAATGCCTCGCCATACCAGCGCATTTCCGAGGGGAAGCGCACCATCTCGTCGAGAAAACTCATGCCTTGCGGCTCGAGGAATTTCTCGGCAAGGTCTAACCAGACACGCCGGCTCCACACTACCGGCAACGGCCCGAAATCATAATGCCTTCCGGTACGACTGAAGTTATCCATGATGGTTTGGCAATCCGCATCTATATTGCGGGTGATCTTTGCATGACGATGCAATGCCCCGAACAAGTGCAGCTCCAAACTTTCATTCATCACCGTGAAGGGGATTACGGATGGCGTCAGAAAATCGCCCTTGTTAAAGTCTCGAATGAAATAGGAGTCCGAATCAAGGCAGAGATAATTTTCGCAAATTCCGAGGCGCTAGAATTCCGATTTCACGATCTACTGGGATATCACACTTGGCAAGCCGCTTGGCAAGCCGCACATCGCGATGATATGACTTAGAGAAGAGAACGATATCTTTCATCTAGTGGAACGGGAGGTACGTATGTCAGGTGCGCGCTTTGAAATCAGTTGCGCCAAAGCAATGATCTGGCGCGTAGCAGCCTCGGAGGTATACGGAGAAAGGGTTCCAGAGTCGGCCAGATCATTTTGCATCCAGCGGCCGTGCAACTCCTCAAGTGCAGCCGCTATCGAAACTGTGTCATCAGCTTTTACCGCCCAGCGTCCCAGTTCGCGTAACATTCGCTCCATTTGCGGGTTGCGCCAGACCAGCGCCAGGATCGGGCGCTGCGCCCAGAGATATTCGTACATTTTAGAAGGGATGTATTCCTCGCAGAATGGAACGGTGCCGTGTAACAACAACAGGCAATCGGCAGCGTTCATGCGCTTGAGTACGCGATCCCTGCCGCTTTCTCCCCTATTCGGGTCGGTTTCGAGCCGGCCGAACTGTTCGATCATTGCGGGGTGCGGGAAATCTTTTATGGCGCGCGCAGAAATGGGATCGATGCCGCCGCCGTATAGATGCAGGCGGATATGATCTGCAGCTTGCGGGTTCCTTTCCAGAAATTGGCGCAGACCCTGCAAAAAGATTTCCAGATTACGCGTTTCCGCCAATGACCCGAAGTGCGCAATGACCAGATGTTTGCCGCGCTGGTAAGGTGCACGTGTAAATTCCGGCGGATTCGAACCCGGGATCAAACAATGTCCGCGTTCGCCGAGTTCGGGATGTCGTTCTCGAGCTCGCTTCAAAGCCTCTTCCGTGAACCACCAGACCACATCGGCGTGTTTGCAAATAACACCTTCCAGCCAGGCGGAAAAGCGCAAACGCATTCTGTTTTTTGTTATCCCGGGGAAGATCATCGGATCATGGATTTCGGCGATCCATGGCAGGCCAAATTTGCGCTTCAGCCAATAACCCGCCAAGTGTGCCGTATAGGCTCCACCTGTTGAATAAACCAGTACGGGGTTTCGCTTTCTGATAATCCGTGCAGCGGTGAAGTAAGCTGTGATTGCCCACGACCAATGCGTTTCAATGCGGATGAAAAGTTTTTCAATCAGGATAAAGGGCAGCAGCAGCAGGGAAATTAACGTCATTGCAAGCCGATAAACGAATCGTGAGGAGATGCGCTGCTTCAGGTAGTGGCGCAAATCGAAGCGTAAAGCCACCGGCCCGGCCGGCAGTACCTGATGATGCTCGATCACTTGGTCCTTTTTCCCGGTAATTGCGCTGATAACAATTGGCTCTATGCCCAGGGCGATCAAGTGCGGAATCTTGTCCGTGATGGTCTGGCTTGCTGCGCGCCCATCCATGTTGAAGCCGTGGGAAAGGATCAGCCAGACTGATTTATCTTCGTCGCTCATTGTAGAAATAAATTCGAACAGCCAATTGGGATTGCTTTAATGGGCATTGGCAAACTGGATGCGGTGCAGCTGCGCATACACACCGTCCTTCGCCAGCAATTCACGATGCGTGCCGGTCTCGACGATCTCGCCCTTTTGCAGCACGACGATGCGGTCTGCCCTTTCAATGGTGGACAATCGGTGCGCGATGACCAGCGAGGTGCGGCCCTGCATCAGGGTTTCCAGCGCTGCCTGAACCTGGCGTTCCGATTCGCTGTCCAGCGCGGAAGTGGCCTCGTCGAGAATCAGGATGGGGGCATTTTTGAGAATGGCGCGCGCGATGGCGATGCGCTGGCGCTGACCTCCGGAAAGCTTAACGCCGCGTTCGCCGACCAGTGTGTTGAATCCCTCTGGCATTTCGCGGATGAATTCCATCGCATGGGCGGCTTGTGCTGCGGCGATGATTTCCTCCTCCGGCACTGCGCGCATCTGGCCGTAGGCAATATTGGCGGCTATCGTATCGTTAAACAGAACCACCTCCTGGCTAACCAGTGCAATATTGGCGCGCAAGCTGGCCAGTGTGAGATCGGCCAGATCATGGCCGTCCAGCGTGATGCGCCCACTGCTGGGCAGGTAAAAGCGCGGAACCAGATTTGCCAGCGTGGTCTTGCCGCTGCCGGATGCCCCCACCAGCGCGACGGCCTGCCCGGCGGGAATATCCAGGCAGATATCGCGCAAGGCCAACCGGTCATCCTGCTGGTAGGACAGGTTAACGTGCTCGAATCCTATTCGGCCGTCGGCGCGTCCTATGGATATTTTTCCGTTATCGACTTCACCGGGAGTATCAATCAGACCAAATATGCTTTCCGATGCAGCCAACCCGCGCTGCAGAAATTCACTGACGCCGGTCAGGCGTTTGATCGGGGCGGTCAGCATCAGCATGGCCGCAATGAAAGAAAGAAATCCGCCCACGGTGGTCTCATCGCTTTGCGATTGCAACGTGGCAAGATAGACGATGACGGCCAATGCTATGGCGGCGATCATCTGCACGAGTGGCACATTGGCTGCGGCTGCCATCGTTTGTTTCATGATATAGCGGCGAACCCAATTGGTTTTGTCGCTAAAACGTGCGCTCTCGTATTGCTGTCCGCCAAACAGCTTGACCACCTTGTGCGCGGCAACGCTTTCCTCGATCACCTGGGTAATGTCGCCCATCGCGTTTTGCGAACTGCGGCTGGCATCGCGCAGGCGCGCGTTGATGATACGCAGGATAAACGCGATGACCGGCAACATCACCAGACTGAGCAGGGTGAGCTTCCAGTTGAGATAGAACAGCCAGCCGAGCAGTCCGACGATGATGATGGAATCCCGGACCGAAACGGTCACGATGCTGGTGGCCGCTGCGGTCACCTGTGTCACATCGAAAATCAGTTTGGAGATCAGGTTGCCGGTGGCGTGGTCATCGTAGAAACGCGTGGGTAGCGTCAGCAGTTTGTGGAACATCTTCTCGCGCAGGTCCATCACAACCTTGTTGCCAACCCAACCGATAGCATAGGTACCAATGAATGAAGCTACACCGCGCACGAAAAAAATCAGCAGAATGATCAGGGGCGCAAACTTGATAACGGTGTTATCTTTGTGCACGAAAGTGCCGTCCAGCATGGGCTTCAGCAAGGCCGGCAGCAGCGGTTCGGTTGCCGCTGTTACCGCCATCGCGAGGATGGATATTGCAAAGGTGCGCCAATAAGGTTTGACGTAGCTGAGGAGGCGTAAATAGAGCTGGGTGCTGGTAAGATTCATGGCGCGCACTTTAGCAGAAAACACCCCATCCGGCTTCTTCCGGCAGGCAACGGGGTGTTGCGGTGCAGGAATAGCAACCGCCAAAAGATGAACGGATTTCATCGGATGTGCACATATTTCTGATACGCTCCTTTTCAGATTAACAAGGCAGGATGACGCGATGGCGATTTACGCAGTGGGCGACATTCAAGGCTGTCATGCCGAGCTGGTGCAGTTGCTGGACCGAATCAATTTCGATCCGGCGGCGGACCGGCTCTGGCTGGTCGGCGATCTGGTCAACCGCGGGCCGGGCTCACTGGAAGTGTTGCGGCTGGTCAAGTCGCTGGGCGACAGCGCAATCACCGTGCTGGGCAATCATGACCTGCACCTGCTTGCCGTCGCGGAAGGCGCGGCGGAATTGCATCGCACCGATACGCTGGACGAGATCCTGGCCGCGCCGGATCGCGATGAACTGTTGCGCTGGCTGCGCCATCAGCGCCTGCTGCATGCGCAGGACGGCTTCGTGCTGGTCCATGCCGGATTGTTGCCGCAATGGAGTGTGGCACAGGCAGAAAGTCTCGCGCATGAAGTCGAAACGGCGCTGCGCGGTGACGACTATGCAATCTTCCTCGCGCGCATGTACGGCAATTCCCCGCACAACTGGGATGACAGTTTGACCGGCTACAAACGCCTGCGTGTGATCGTGAATGCTTTCACACGCATGCGTATCTGCACGAATGAAGGCGAGATGGAATTCAAATTCAAGGGCGAAGTGGAGAACATCCCCGCAGGTTACATGCCGTGGTTCGACATCCCGAAGCGTGCCAGCGCCAAATCAACGGTGATCTTCGGCCACTGGTCGGCATTGGGACTGAAGCTCACGCCCAACGTCATCGCGCTGGATACCGGCTGCCTGTGGGGCGGCCCAATGACAGCGATTCGTCTGGAAGACCGGAAGCTGTTTCAGGTGAGTTGCAAGAATCCTGTGGCTAAACATTGGTAAGCAACTCATCGAGATTGACCGCACACCTCTATATGTATAGACTGACGTTTATACATTTTGCGTAAGGAGCAAATCATGGCCGAAGCAGTCCTTGATATCAAACAGTGGGGAAACAATCTGGGCGTTCGTTTGCCCGCAGCAGTGGCGCGGGAGGCACATTTTCATGTCGATCAGCGCGTGCGGGTAACGGTCGAAGGCGATCAGGTCATCATCACGCCGGTCGATGCCACAAAGCTCAGTCTGGAACAGCGTCTGGCTGTCTATGATTCCAATCGCCACGGCGGCGAGCAGATGACGACGACGCAAACGCTGGGAGCTGAGCATTGGTAGCTGCCAAAAAGACAGCAACCGGTCAAACGGCGGCGGTCAAACGCAAGCCTAAATTCTGGGCGCCGGAACGGCAGGACATCATCTGGATCGACTGCAACCCGCAGGTCGGGCGGGAGATGCGCGATGTCCACCCTTTTTTGGTGCTCTCGCCGCGCATCTTCAACGAGAAGACCTCGCTGGTCATTGGATTGCCAATGACCACAGCGGAATACAACGCGGACAATCCTTTTGCGATTGCGGTGGGAAATGCAAAAGGACGCAAAGCCGGACAAATCAGCTATGTGCTTTGCCACCAGCCCAAGTCGTTCGACTGGCGCTTGCGCAAGGCCAAACCGCATCCGCTCGGCGCTCTATCCAACGCCGTGTTTGCACAGGTCTGCGAACGGCTCAACCAGATCATTCAGGTGGGTTGAGGCTAACGGTGTCCACCTAATCGGCCGTGGCGAGTTTGAAGTAACTACCGGCAGAACTGCTAATACAACCCCTGGCCATCCGACTTCGCTGTCAATAGACGCCGGCCACCACCAGCAATTTCTGCATCAGCCGTTCTGCTTGCCGCGCATAGCCGCCGCCAAACAGGTTGGCATGGTTGAGGATATGGTACAGATTGTATAGCTCGCGACGCGTGGCGTAGCCCGCATCAAGGGGGTACGCAGTGCGATAGGCGGCATAGAAATCCGCAGGGTATCCGCCAAACAATTCCGTCATCGCGAGATCGCATTCGCGGTCTCCGTAATAGACCGCCGGATCGAAGATGGTTGGTGTGCCATCCGTAAGGAAGGCATGGTTGCCGCTCCACAGGTCGCCGTGCAGCAACGAAGGTTGTGGCGCGTAGCCCGCAAAGAATGTGGGGAGCGCGTCTATCAGCTTTTCGCCCAGGCTTTGCAGCTGGCTGCCGAAGCCGTTCTTTTCCGCAATACGCAACTGAAAGCCCAGGCGATGTTCACGCCAGAATGTCACCCAATCATCGGTCCATGAATTTGGCTGCGGCGTGGTGCCGATGAAGTTGTCTTGTGTAAAGCCATAGCTCTTAGCTTCGCAACGATGCAATGCAGCGAGCTGCTCGCCGAGCAGCTTTGCATCGCCGCGCGAACCCAGTTCCAGATGTTCCAGCACCAGATAGCTTTGCCCCTCTGCGCTGCCGTGCGTGATGGGGATAGGCACTCTTATCGTGTTGGTTGCGGCGATCATTTTTAGTCCCGTTGCTTCAGCAACGAACATGGGTAGATGCCGGGATTCGTTAAGTTTGAGAAAATAGCGTGCCCCGTCCGTTCCATCCAGATGGTACGCTTCGTTTATGCTGCCGCCGCCGACAGGCGTCGTGGCAAGTATTACAAAAGGGCGATGGGTTGCATCTCGGATTGCTGATGCAACAGTGCCCCAGATGGACATCATTACAGCTTGATGGCTCTGCCGAAGTGTAGTTCGTACAGCGTTGCAATTTCGGCGCGTGTGTAGCTGTGGTTTTGTCCGCCGCGATTGGCAATCTTGAGCGAACCCATCAGTGAGGCGAGACGCCCGGTGGTTTCCCAATCCCAGCCCAGTTGGATGCCATACAGCAAGCCCGCGCGATAAGCATCGCCGCAGCCGGTCGGGTCGACAATGGCTTCCGGTTTGGGGGTGGGAATCGCGATCTGCTTTCCATCGGCATGGATCAACGAACCGTCCGCGCCCAGCGTGACGATCAGCGCTTTCACACGCTGTGCGATCTCGTCCAGTGTCTTGCCGGTTTTGCCCTGCAACATCTTGGCTTCGTAATCGTTTACGGTGACGTAAGTGGCCTGCTCGACGAACGTCAGCAGTTCCGCACCCGAGAACATCGGCATGCCCTGACCCGGATCGAACACGAAAGGGATGCCAAGGTCGGAAAATTCCAGCGCATGCTGAATCATGCCCTCGCGTCCGTCGGGTGAGACGATACCCAGCGTGACCTCTTTCGCTGCGGAGACGCTGTTCAGGTGCGATTGATTCATTGCGCCGGGATGGAATGCGGTGATCTGATTGTCGTCGAGGTCGGTGGTGATGAAAGCTTGCCCGGTGAAGTGGTCTGCCACATGCCGGATATGGGTTTGTGCCAGGCCGAGATTGTCCAGACGCGAGGCGTAAGGCGCAAAATCGTCGCCGACCGTGGCCATGATCAGCGGGTTTCCGCCCAGCATCTGCAGATTGTAGGCGATGTTGCCCGCGCATCCGCCGTATTCCCGGCGCATTTCCGGCACCAAAAAAGCGACGTTGAGGATATGGATCTGTTCGGGCAGGATGTGTTTTTTGAATTGGTCTTTGAACACCATGATGGTGTCGTAAGCCATGGAACCGCAAATCAGTGTGCGCATCGTTATATCCGAGCCATGTTGTATGAATCGAATTGTAGCATTGCATCGCCTCCGGCCAGATGGCGGCGATTCAAATTGCCTGGCGTGTCGGTTGCTTAGCTGTTTGAAATCCCCGATAATTTGCCAATAGCTGGTGCGGTACGCCAGACAGATCACTACAGGGACAACATCCTTTCAACCGGGCGGCCCATTTAAGGTTCACCACAAACTTACAGTCAAAATCACCGGCGAAATTATCCAGATGAACATCCCAAGATGAATATAAAGTTTCAGCGTGCGGTCGACCGATATGCGGGCGTGCCGATCTGCGCATTGCTTTCACTGGTGAATCGTGTCGTGTCGAATGAACCCGACGGCACCCCCCCAAAAAACATACTGGTCATCCTGTTATCCGAAATGGGCAGCCTGGTGCTGGCGCACCCGATGTTCATGCGCCTGAAGCAGCAATATCCGGAAGCGCAAATCCGCGTGCTGATGTTTGCGAAGAACCGCGAAGTGCTTGATCTGCTGGATGTCATTCCCCGCGAGAACGTATTGACGCTGGATGACAGCTCCCTGAAAGGCCTGATCGGCGACAGCCTAAAAGTGATCCGCCTGATGCACAGGCTCAGGATCGATGCGGTGATCGACTGCGAATTGTTCGCGCGCATCAGCAGCATCTTCTCCTATCTGTCGGGAGCACCGCTGCGCGTGGGATTCCATCGCCATACCCAGGAGGGCTTGTATCGCGGCTCTTTCATCAACCGCCCGGTGTTGTACAACCCCTACCGGCACTTGACCCAGCAATTCCTGACGCTGACCTCGGCGCTGGAATCGACGACCGATCCGGTTGGCAAGTTGTTACCCGCACCCTATACCGGCAAGACGCCGGTGCTGGAATTTCCCCGCGAGGAACTGGCGGAAACCTACCGTGAGCTGCACAATTTTTTTCCGGCTATCAGGGACAAAAAACTGGTTTTGATTTACCCGAGCGGCGGAATCCTGCCGATACGCGCCTGGCCGCTCAAGAACTATTTTCAGCTGAGCAAGACCCTGCTGGACGAGGGTTATGCGGTGGGTGTGATCGGCCTGAAAGGCGATCGCGAGATCGCGCAGGCGGTGGTGGATCACTGCAAGAACCCGGTCTGCGTCAATCTGGCCGGGTATACCAGGTCGGTGCGGCATCTGCTGGCGGTATTCCATCGTGCCGATCTGCTCGTCACCAATGACGGCGGTCCGGGACAATTCGCCGCGCTTACGCCTCAGCTTCCCGCGATCATATTTTTCGGACCGGAAACGCCGGTGCTGTACAAATCGCTGGGCGACAACGCCTACTGCTTCCACCGCAAGTTGCCCTGCTCGCCCTGCCTCACCGCATATAATCACCGCACCTCGCCCTGCGACGGCGACAACCAGTGCCTGAAGCAGATCACTGTCGAACAGGTGCTGGCAAAAGCCCGCGAGATGCTTGCCATGGGCAAGGCCAAATCGCCGGCTGCAGCGCAGGATGGACAACCGGCATGAAGCGGATTACGCAGCACCCGCTGACGCTCTGGGTATTCAGGAAACGCTTCATGAAATTCGCGACCGTCGGCGCATCCGGTGTCGTGGTCAACCTGGTGGTGCTGTATCTTTGCAGGGAATTCCTGTTTGCCGCGATTCAATCAACGGCTATCCGGTTGAATGCCTCGCTGGCGGTCGCGATTTTCTTTGCTACCATGAATAACTTTTACTGGAACCGATTCTGGACATGGGGCGACCGCACCCATCATCGCGACAAGCATTTGGTACTGCATTTCGGCCAATATGCGCTGGCTTGCTGGGTCGGCATGCTGGTGCAGGTGGTCCTGACCAATCTGTTCGTGATCTATATGCACTACCTGATCGCAAACGCGCTGGCCATCGTGATCGCCAGTTTCTTCAATTTTGCAGTGAACAATTTCTGGACGTTCCGCAGCCACCAGCCTGTCGAGGAAATCGCGCTTCCCATTATCCCGGAACCGGACGACGCAATTACCGAGCCTGAACCGGATATTGAGCAGGAAATCCGCAGCAAATGAAGTTAACCGAATCCGGTTTGCGCACGGCCTGGTATCTGTTGGCCTGCCTGCTGGCGGTGTTCACTTATTTTTACGGTCTCGACAGCCAGCACATCCCGAAGAACGGCGACGAATACCCGTATGAACACATTACCCGGCTGACTGCCGCCAGCGGCAAGCTGCTGCCGCTGCAGTCGCAACTGGACCACATGCGCAACACCAAGCCGCCGCTGCTGTTCTGGCAGGGCATCGCATCCACCGATCATGGCAGGAACTGGACGCTGTGGGATCTGCGTTACCCCAGCGTCATCTATACTTTGCTGACCGCGGCGATGCTGTTCATGCTCGGACGAAAAATCACGGGCAAACTCGAGACCGGCTTTGTTGCCGCGCTGACGTTCCTTGCCTTTTTCACCACCTATCGTTTCGGCCGCCCGTTCCTGACCAATCCGCCCGAAGTGTTCTGGATATTCCTGCCGTTCTTCGTGCTGCTGTATTGGCGACAGGCATTCGAGTCGCGCTGGCTGGTCCCGCTGCTGCTCGGCACCGGCATCGGCATCGGCTTCCTGTACAAATCCTTCGCGCTGGCCCTGCCGGTCACGCTCGGACTGTCCGGGTGGTATTTGCACCAGCGCAATTACCGCATGAATCAATTCCTGCGCGAGGATGCGCTGAAAGTGGCAATCGCGGTGTCGGTCGCGGTCGCGCTGTTCGCGATGTGGTTCGTGCTCGATCCCGATCCGCAGGCGGTGTGGAAAGAATTCGTGGTGGGCGAAAACGTCGGCAAGTTCGATCCGCATGGGCCGGGTTATCTGTCGAAGCTGCTGTGGGGCGGCTCAAGTATCTGGACTTACGCGCTGGCCTTTCTGACCAATCCCGGGCTGCTGACATTCCCGGTGGTGGCGCTGTTTTTTGTCGTTTACGAACGGCGCCGCCAATTGAGCAACGAAGAGAAATTATTGTGGATCTGGATCGCCGCAATGTTTCTGAGTTTTGCTCTGCCCAGCCAGCGTTCGGGCCGCTACCTGCTGGATGCGATGCCTGCAGTCGCGTTGTTGTGCGCGCTCAACTGGCAGCAGATCAGCCGCAAGGCGTTCATCGCCAGCCTGGTGCTGGCAGCCGCGCTGATTGTAGGGATCGCTTTTCTGGCCGTGCACCTGCAGGCCGCCATGCCGGATGCACGGCTGTATACGCTGGTGTTCTGGCTGCTGATTGCAGGCACGGAAATATTGGCGTTGCTGGCGATTGCGGTACCCGCCCTCACCCGGCCGCTGGTTAACGTGGTCGCATTATTGGTGCTGTTATGTTTTGCCGCTTTTCTGCGCCCGTTTGACGGCGCCTTGGGCAATTACAGTGCGCAGGCGCAGCGCTATGCCGGCGGCAAGGAGGTCGGCGTGCCGTGCAACTTCAGGGCGATGGACGAAGGTTATCGTTTCATGCTGCCCGGCGCCGAGATCAGCGGCTACAACGAGGATCAGAATCTCACCGCAAGCGAGCTGGCGGCGCGCTATCCGATGTTCACGATGCAGCTGTCGATGAATGGCAGCACTCGCAACGGCGGTTGCAGCGCATGCAGGATCATCGGCCAGCGTCTGGATATCCGCGGACGCCAGAGTTCGGCCGAGTTGAAGGAAATGTTCCTGCACGGCAAGGTGTTCGAACATCTATTCGTCAGGGAAGTGTTGATGGAGTCGCCTGCGGGCGGTAAAGTCATGCCCGCACAGACTCCCGGGGAGATATGCCGCTGATGACGCATTACGGCCACCAAAAAAATACGCATCGTCTGCTATTGGCACTGGTGGTCGTCGCGTTCGCTGCAGGATTCTACAAAGTCGCGCATCATCCTGGTGCGGCTTCTTTTCAGATGCCTGCCACCCTGCAGAAAAGTGGGTCAGCGCAAACCGACAGCAGTTTGCCGGAGTTCCACACGGACTTTGTCTCCACACAACAGAATATTTCCACCCATGCGGCGTCGCTCGTCGAACTGGGTAACGGCCGCATCCGCGCCTTCTGGTTCTCCGGCAGCCGCGAAGGCGCGCCGGATGTTGTGATACGCAGCGCGGTATTCGATCCGGAGAAAGCTTCATGGAGTCCGGAACGCAGTATCGTCAATCGCGCGGACACAGAGCGCGCGCTGCTGCGCTATGTGAAAAAAATCGGTAACCCAGTGGCGCAGCGCGCGCCGGATGGCAAGCTGTGGCTGTACTACGTGACCGTTTCGCTGGGCGGTTGGGCGGGCAGTTCAATCACTGCGATCACTTCGACCGACGACGGGGCAACATGGGGTCCGGCGCGACGCCTGATCACATCCCCGCTCATCAATATCAGCACGCTGATCAAGGGCACTCCGTTCCTGTATAGCGACGGCACGATGGGTTTGCCGGTATACCACGAGTTCATCGGCAAATTCGGCGAACTGCTGCGCATCGATGGCCGTGGCGAGATCATCAACAAGCAGCGGTTGAGCTCCGGGAAATCAACGCTACAGCCGGTGATAATGATAACAAGTCCGCAGCAGGCATTGGTGCTGATGCGCCGTTCCGGCAACAGCCCCAAGCGCGTGATTTCGACCGCAACCGGCGATGCTGGGCAGCACTGGAGTACCCCGACGCCCACTGCACTGGCCAATCCGGACGCCGCGCTTTCGGGTGTGGTCTTGCCGGATGGGCGGATGCTGGTGGTGCTGAACAACATCGAGGACGGCCGCGATGCATTGTCGCTGGTGGTTTCTACGGACGGCGGTGCGAGCTGGAAAACGGTATATCAACTTGAAGACCAGCGCGGTCAACCCACCGACCCTGTCCGCTTCGGGAAAATTTCCGCCGGGCTGGCCAAGGCCAGCGATGCAAGCATCTCCGATGCAAGCGGCTATGCGCAATCCGCGCAGCGCAACAAATGCATAGCACAGCATTGCGACTATGAGTTCTCCTACCCATACCTGATCCAGACGCGCAACGGCGATTTCGATCTCGTCTATACCTGGAACCGGAGCTTCATCAAACACGTCCGGTTCAACCGCGCATGGCTGGATCAACGCATGGAAAAATCGAACGATGCCGAACATCACTGACGTGACGGGACTGGCGGGTGTGGCCTGCGCGACAGCGGCTGCAGTGCTGCTGTTGCCGGGAATTGGGAAACTCACCAGGTTGCGCCTGGCATTGCTGCAGGGCGCGGTGTTCGCGCTGATGTTGGTCCCGTTCGGCGCCATGCCATTCGCCGCGTATCTGCGCGGCATGACCGGCGACTTGAGTGTCACCACGCTGGTGCTGTTGTGCTGCGCGATGCTGCGCCCGTGGTGCGGTGCGGTTCAGTCCAGACACCGGCTTGCGCTGTTGAGCCTGATCACACTGGCCGCACTCGGACTGTATCCGATGGCTTTGGGTGTCGGTGCGCATGACCCTTATCACTTGGGGTACGGCAATCTGCTGTTCGTCGCTGCGCTGCTGTTGCTTGCACTGGCAGCGTGGTTTCGGGGACTTTCACTGATTACGTTGTGTATAGCGTTGGCCACGCTTGCCTGGACGGTCGGCTGGTATGAATCCGATAATCTTTGGGATTATTTGATCGACCCGTTCGCGGCTATCTACTCACTGGCAGCGATAATGATCTATTTTGTGAAGACGCTGCTGAAATGGCAGCGATGCCGCTCGTGCTAATCGCAGCGCTGGCTGCGGTATTTGGATATGATGGCCACATTTGAGCCAGTCCTGTCAAGCGTAAAGGTCGAATCGATCCATGTTTTCCATACCAAAAATCTTTGAAGGAAAACCAGACCACCCCCTGTTCGACGTGAAGGAGGCCGGGCGGCGGCTGGCCGAATTGCCGAAGGACAATGACTTTAAGGCGCTGGAAGAAATTACTTCCTGGCTGGACTCGGTTAAAGATACACCCGGTTTTCTCCCCGAAGTGCGCGCAGCAATCATCATGTTGCTGGACGAAGCGGGCCAGCCGCTATATGCGGAACTGTTGAATCTCTATCTTGGCGCACCGCATTTGCAGGATTTCAGGGGCAAGCATCTGTGGCAGGGCCTGCACGGATTCATGAAGACCTTGGCCGAGGCTTATTCAGTGTGCGTCCACAAACATCGGCGAGCAGGAAAAAAATCTTCAGAACACAAGGAAATCATGCCGGTCATTTGCGTCCGGCTGCTGCGCGCCGTTGCCGAGCAGATGAAACTGCAAATGATGCACTATTTGGATATTGAGCAGTCAGTCTGGGAACGTTTGAGCAGGTGTTATCAGTTTGCTGAAGCCAACCGGTTTACCGAGAGCATGGTTTTCGCCTATCCGAACCAGGAAAAATCTGCGTATGCGCCCAGAATAGAACTTGCTGAAAGCCTGGTTTTCGCCTATCAAAAACAGGTGATTCATATCAGTCCGCAGCGCGAATTGTTGCGGGCGTTGATGCTATATGAGTCTTCACCAGGCACGCTGGCACCGGACCAGATCGAGTTGAGCTTTCGCATCGTCGGACGCATGGTCAGTTTTTTCGATTTCAAAAATGCACCCGATCCGGATTGTGCATTCTGTTTCGACTTGGCCAAGCCCAACGCACCAAGGCGGATGGATGAAAATATCCAGCCAACACCGACGATGCGTTTTTTCGGTGCTTACAAGGCGGTGCCCAAAATAGCTCATATTATCGCTCAGCATGAGCAAGGCTTGATCCAGCAAGAACAACGCTTTGGCAGCGAGTTCACTCCGGCGGGCAAACTGACTGTGCTCAAGCACATGCAGCTGTATTTTGGTGAGGATCAGCCGCGCCGGCATCAGGAGCGCAGAGGCATTAATACCGCCCTTGACGTGGTGCATAGCTTCCAGACGATCAGCAGACTGGTTGCGCGCATGGATATCGATAATGCCGCGAACATATCTGAAAAGGATGCGGCTGCGTTGAAAGAGCGCTCCGATATCAATCTTGCCGCCGATAATGATGAAGTCGATTACTCCACGGAAAAATGGACCGTCTCGGATGTAAGTGTCGATGGAATTGGCGGCATCATCCCGAATAACGGGGGTGATTGGGTAAAGATCGGCGACCTGTGCGGTCTCAAGACCGAAAACAGTCCGATATGGTGGGTCGGCGTGATACGGAGGTTACATACCGACCCCAAGGGTGCGGTACATGTTGGCATTGAAATGCTTGCAAAGAAACCCATGTCGGTGTGGCTGCGCACGCCCGGCAAGGGCAATGAAAAAGTGTCCAACTGGGAAACCGGTTCCTTTGAGTACAATTATCTGCCGGCAATCCTGTTGCCCGATGTGAGCAACTCCAGTGTGAATGCAAGGCTGCTGATGGAACCTGGCAGCTATGTGCATGAAACGCTATATGAAGTGATGCTGGGAGAAAATAGCCGCAAAATCAAACTCACTGACTTGTTGGCAGAGGGCGAAGACTACGAGCATGTCAGTTTTCAGTGGCTCAATGCCGAGCATACATAAAAAATTTGGGCAGGATAATGAATATTCCGAATATCGCTGAACTGCGGGAATGGTTTCACATTACCGACTCGCCGCTGCGCGTGTTAATCATCCTGCTGCTGTCATGGATACTGCTCGTCATCAGCCGCAAGCTTATTCGCAGCTTTCGCCGGTACATGGAAAAACGGGCAGCCACCTCCGAAGATAAACAGAGGATAGACACGCTGGAGCGCGTATTCCGTTACGTCGCCACGGTCCTGATTTCGCTTGTGGCGGGCATGCTGGTTCTGAGCGAACTGGGTATATCCATTGTGCCTTTCCTGGGTGCCGCCGGCGTGGTCGGTATTGCTGTCGGCTTTGGTGCGCAAAGTTTGATCAAGGATTATTTCAACGGTTTTTTTATCCTGTTGGAAAACCAGATCCGCAAGGGCGATGTTGTCGAGGTGTGCGGCAAGAGTGGATTGGTGGAAGACGTCACCCTGCGTTATATCACCCTGCGCGACTATGAGGGCAGCGTCCATTTTGTGCCCAACGGCCTGATCACCACGGTTACCAACAAGTCGCGCGGATACGCTTATGCGGTAATTGATGTGAGTATTGCCTACCGGGAGAACATCGATGAAGCATATGAAGTGATGCGGGAAGTGGGGCGGGAAATGCGCGAAAGCAAGGATTTCTCCGCCAAAATTATCGGCGATCTCGAGATTGCGGGCGTCCAGAGTTGGGCGGATTCGGCCGTGGTACTGCGCTGTCGCTTCAAGGTCGCCAGCCTTGAGCAATGGGGTGTTCGCCGCGAGTTTCTGTACCGATTGAAGAACGCATTCGATGCGCAAAACATCGAAATTCCCTACCCGCATCTTACGCTCCACGCGGGTCAGGACAAGAGCGGAAATGCGCCGCCATTGCGGGTGCTCAATGTGAGCAAGAAGGGTGACTAGGCGCTGCGCGGATCCTGTTACAAAGCTTCTTTACCCGTGGCCGAACAATACCAGCCCCCAAACCGCCAGCGCATTCACGATGCTTAAAAATACCGCCGCACTGGCGATATCCTTGGCGCGTTTGGCGAGCGGGTGTCGTTCCAGCGAAGTGTGGTCGACTGCCGTTTCAAGTGCGGAATTAAGCAGCTCGACGATCAATACCAGCAGGATGCTGGCGATCATCATGACTTTGCCGAGTGTGCTGGCAGGCAGCAGCAGTGCAGCCGGCATTGCGATTGCCGCAACCAATACTTCCTGGCGAAAAGCGTCTTCGTGTTGCCAGGCGGCGCGCAGGCCTTGCAGCGCAATACCTGTTGCGCGCCAGGCGTGGGTCAAACCGGGACGGTGCTTGCCGGGTATTTTCGTATCGTGGTTTTCCAAACTGACCCTTCTGTTTCAGGAATCGGCATATGATTCGATAGGCGGGCACGAGCAGATTAGATTTTTATCCCCGCGCACATTATCGATACGGCCGACGCTGGGCCAGAATTTGTTGTCTCTGACCCACTTCAACGGGAACGCCGCCTGCTCGCGGCTATAAGCGTGTTGCCAGTCATCGGCGACGACTGCCTTGGCAGTATGCGGACAATTCTTCAATACATTGTCCTGCCGGTCCGCCTTGCCTTCGGCGATGGCGGCGATTTCCTGACGTATCGCAATCATCGCGGCACAGAATCTGTCCAGTTCTTCCCTGGATTCGCTTTCGGTCGGTTCGACCATCAGGGTGTCGGCTACCGGGAATGATACGGTAGGCGCGTGATAGCCATAATCCATCAGGCGTTTGGCAATGTCGCCCACTTCCACCCCTGCGTCGCGCTTGAATTCTGCACAGGCCAGTATCATTTCGTGCGCACAACGGCCATTTTTGCCGCTATACATAGTCGGGTAGTACTCCTTCAACGATTCCTTGATGTAATTGGCATTCAGGATCGCGATACGTGTGGCCTCTGTCAGGCC
>DIYV01000162.1:28689-32167 GCA_002429165.1 Gallionella sp. UBA6045
TGCTTCGCGACACCGATCGGACCCATGCCGGGACCGCCGCCACCGTGGGGAATCGCGAAGGTCTTGTGCAGATTCAAATGGCAGACATCCGCGCCGATGTTGCCCGGGCTGGTCAGGCCGACCTGCGCGTTCATGTTGGCGCCGTCCATATAGACCTGGCCGCCGTTGGCGTGGATGATGCCGGTGATCTCGCTGATGCCTTCCTCGTAGACCCCATGGGTGCTCGGGTAAGTCACCATCAGACAGGCCAGGTCATCCTTGTGCAGTTCGGCCTTTTCGCGCAGATCCGCCACGTCGATATTGCCCTGCTTGTCGCATTTCACCAGCACGATCTTCAAGCCGCACATTGCGGCGCTGGCCGGATTGGTGCCGTGTGCCGAGGTGGGTATCAGCGCGATATTGCGGTGCGCGTCGCCGCGCGAATGATGGTAGGCACGGATCACCAGAAGGCCGGCGTACTCGCCCTGTGCCCCACTGTTCGGCTGGAAACTCATCCTGGCGAAACCGGTGATCTCGCTCAGTGATTTGTCCAGGCTGGTGATGACTTCCTGAAAGCCTGCGGCCTGTTCAACCGGAACAAAGGGGTGGATGTTGGCAAATTCCGGCCAGGTGATCGGGATCAGTTCCGAGGCGGCATTCAGCTTCATCGTGCAGGAACCCAGCGAGATCATCGAATGGGTCAGTGACAGGTCCTTGTTTTCCAGGCGTTTGATGTAACGCATCATCTCAGATTCAGAATGATAGGTATTGAAAACCGGATGCTGCAGGATAGTTGAGTTGCGCACTTTGATCAGCGGCTTTTGCGCAAAGATATGGGTATCGGTCACTTGTGTGGCCGCCTTGCCGGCAGGCTTGTCTGCCGCTTGGGCAAACACCGCGATGATCGCATTCAGGTCATCTGCATCGGTGGTCTGGTCGACAGAAATCGTGATCGCTTTATCCGTGTAGCGGAAATTGATCTGTGCAGCTTCGGCCAGTTTTTTGATCTTTGCATTATCGGTGTCGTTGATCTTCAGTGTGTCGAAGTAAACGCCTTCATCGACGGCATAGCCCAGCTTTTTCAGTTCCGCCGCCAGCGCGAGCGCCGAAAGATGCACTTGCAGGGCTATGCCCTTCAGGCCTTCCGGGCCGTGATACACCGCGTACATGCTTGCCATGATGGCCAGCAATGCCTGCGCGGTACAGATGTTGGAAGTGGCCTTGTCGCGGCGGATATGCTGCTCGCGCGTCTGCAATGCCATGCGCAATGCCGGGTTGCCCTGCGCATCGACGGATACGCCGATGATGCGCCCGGGCATGGAGCGCTTGTAGGATTCGCGGCAGGCAAAGTACGCCGCGTGGGGTCCGCCGTAGCCCATCGGGATGCCGAAGCGTTGCGTGCTGCCGATCACCACATCGGCTCCCCACTCGCCCGGCGGCGTCAGCAGCACCAGGCTCAGCACGTCGGCCGCCACGGCAATGGTGGATCCGTTTGCTTTGGCTTTACTCACAAAGTCCGAGTAATCGTGAACCTTGCCATTCGCGCCCGGATACTGGAGCAATGTGCCGAAAATGCTGTTGTCCAACTCGGCTGTTTTGAAGTCGCCGATGACCAGTTCGATGCCCATAGGCGCGGAGCGTGTCTTCAACAGATCGATGGTTTGCGGAAAGCAGTCGCTGGATACAAAGAACTTGTTCGAACCGCTGTCAATCGCCTCACGCGAACGGCTGTGGAACAGCATCGCCATCGCTTCCGCGGCTGCGGTGGCTTCGTCCAGCAATGACGCATTGGCGATTTCCATCCCGGTCAAATCCATGATCATGGTCTGGAAATTCAACAATGCTTCCAGACGGCCTTGCGAGATTTCTGCCTGGTAAGGCGTGTACGCGGTGTACCAGCCAGGATTCTCCAGGATATTGCGCTGCACCACTGCCGGAACGATGGTGTTGTAATAGCCCAGGCCGATATAGGTCTTGAACACCTTGTTCTTTGCTGCGACACCGCGCAAATGTTTATGGTATTGATATTCGGACATGCCCTTTGGCAAATTCAACGGACTTTTCAAGCGGATGGCGGCAGGAACCGTTTGCGCGATCAGTTCATCGACGGAGCTTGCGCCGATCTTTTCCAGCATGGTTGTTACATCGTTTGCGCGAGGGCCGTTATGGCGGCCTACAAATTTATCAGTGGTGATCATTTGGAATAGAGAAGTGTCGGGTTTAAGGAGCGGGGAATGGAGGGTGCCGGGATCGATTGCTCGCACCCGAGTAATCGATCCCGGCCCGGATATTAATGTGCTTCGCTATCTACAACAGTCTGGTAGGCTTTTGCATCCATCAGCGCGGCTACATCTGCAATATTGTCGGGTTTCATCCTGAATATCCATGCGCTGTACGGAGCGGAGTTGATGGCTTCCGGCGCGCTGTCCAGTTCGCTGTTCACCGCCGTCACCACTCCGTTCACCGGCGCGTAGATGTCTGCTGCGGCCTTTACAGACTCCACTACCGCACATTCTTCCTTGGCTTTGAGCTTGCGGTCCACCGCCGGAGTTTCGACGAACACCATGTCACCCAGCAATTCCTGCGCATGCTGCGTGATGCCGACGCTGATGGTGCCGTCGGATTCGGTTTTGACCCATTCGTGGGATGCGGTGTATTTAAGATTTGCCGGATTGCTCATGGTCTGATGTCCTCAAGAATAAATTAAATTAAACCCTTGCCGTTGCGCGCGAAAGGATACTTGACAACTTTTGCCGCGAGCATTTTATCGCGAATCTCAACCTGCACGGTGTCGCCGACCTGCACATCTTTGGGTACCCTCGCCAGCGCGATGGATTTTTCCAGCGTCGGCGAGAAACTCCCGCTGGTAATTTCTCCTGCTCCGTGGACGGTATGTACCACCTGGTGGCCGCGCAGCACACCGCGATCCAGCAGCACCAGACCGACCAGTTTGCGCGTCGGCGGATTCGCCAGCAGTGCCGCCTTGCCGATGAAATCGCGTTCGCTCTTCAGGTCCACCGTCCAGGCCAGTCCGGCTTCCAGCGGGTTGATGCTCTCGTCCATGTCCTGCCCGTACAGGTTCATGCCCGCTTCCAGGCGCAGCGTGTCGCGCGCGCCGAGACCGATCGGCTTTACGCCCTTTTCGGCGAGCGACGCCCAGAAGAATGGCGCAGCCTTGGCCGGAATCATGATCTCAAAACCGTCTTCGCCGGTATAGCCGGTGCGCGCGATGAACATGGTGCCCATCTCTACTGCGCTGAACGGGATCAGGCTTTCGGTCAACTCGCGGCTGCCCGGCAGCGCTTCCCAGACCTTTGCGCACGCATTCGGGCCCTGCACCGCGACCATTGCCAGTTCGGGGTGGCCGGTGATGACCAGCTCAGGAGCATTCTGCGCAGCCTGATGTTTCATCCAGGCGATGTCTTTGTCCGCAGTGCCAGCGTTCACCACGATGCGGAACCAGTCCTCGTTCATGAAATACACGATCAGGTCGTCGATC
>DIYV01000162.1:32385-36201 GCA_002429165.1 Gallionella sp. UBA6045
CCCCGCCGTTTTCCAGCAGAATGCAGGAGTACAGCGCCTTGCCGGGCAAGGTCAATTTATCCACATTGTTAGCCAACAGATAGCGCAGGAAACCGCGCACCCCTGTCCCTTTCAGGTCCACCACGCGCATGTGCGACACGTCGAACATGCCGCAATCGTTGCGTACCTGATGATGTTCGTCGATTTGCGAACCGTAGTTCACCGGCATGTCCCAGCCGCCGAAATCGACCATCTTTGCGCCCATCGCGCGGTGTGCAGCATTTAATGGTGTTTGCTTTAGCGTCATTGCTTCCCCAATCATTAATGTGGGGGAATTTTCGATAACGGTTGCGAGCGGTTGATATGCGAGGAGCCGCGCAGCGAGACACGAGACATATCTGGTCAGATAGGCGAGTGGCGAGCGAGCACGCGACAATGCAGATTAACCGCGCAGTAGGTTAGCGGGAATTCCCTAGTGCTGCGCCCCATCTGTCCTTTATACCTGAGAGATTGCAACTCGCGTTGTGTGCCCCTTCGGTGGTTGGATGATCCAACGCTCTCCAGATTTGCCTGCGCCAATAGTTCTTGAGCCTGAGCGGTTGCGGGTGTTGCGCCTTCGGCGGTGTCGCAGCTTTTGAAAAGACGGTGGTCTTTGCAAAGAGACTGGCTGACACTCTCTCCCATTGGTCTGATCGACGAGCGGAATATACCGGAAAGTACCTGTGCTGACAAACACCAAATTGTTGACCAGACATGCGCTTTGCCGGGGGCCCTTCAGACCCATGACCCGGTCCGGTTGGCCTTCAATGCGCCATCCAACAAACGATCAGGTGGTCAGTTTCCCGAATAAAGCAGCACCAGGCGATACCCGGAGGGTTTGATATTGGTGGTGTTGAGGTGCAGCTTGATACTGAGTTCATGGTTGGGTAGCAGCCCGGATGACTCGTTCTCTGTCTGAGGCAAATAGTCTGCCGGGCGA
Source organism: Gallionella sp. UBA6045 (assembly GCA_002429165.1). Classification (GTDB taxonomy): domain Bacteria; phylum Pseudomonadota; class Gammaproteobacteria; order Burkholderiales; family Gallionellaceae; genus Gallionella. Next base: position 33,344 of record DIYV01000162.1, read on the forward strand.
AATATACGGCGCGCCAGGGGCTGGTCCCCTATATTGTTAAGTGTGAGCTCCAGGTCGGGAAAGGCCTGGGCGTAGGAAGCGCGGTTGCGCAACAGGGCATTCAGGGTGATCCGATTTTCATTCGCCGGGTCGGCTTCGATCGCTGATGATTCAATATTTATCAGGTCGACATGTTGCGGTAGCGGCACACTGCATTTCAGTATCCTGCAATAGCTCACCAGCACTGGTTTCAGGGCGGGCAGGTGTGCAGTGATGTCGACACGGAAAAAATAGGCAGCCTGCGCGAGCAAAATCAGCAACATCAGAAGTGCAGCAATCGCCCACGGCCAGGAGCGGGGTTCGGGCTGTAATTCGCTGTCGCTTTCATCTTGCACGACGGCGACTTGCTCGGCCAGTGTCATGGGTTGCAGAACGGCCAATTTGGAATCGGGCGGCGCGACGGGTGTTCCCAGTATCGGCAGCTCAAGCGGCAGGTCAAGTTGGTCAGGAGCGAAGTTTGGGAGGGTATCGAATGCCTGCAGACAATGTCCGCAGCGCACCATGCCGTGGTGGGCTTCCAACTGCACTTTGGTGATTTTGAAGCGTGTGTTGCAGTGCGGGCAGACTGTCGTTCCTTGCATTTTAACGCTTGCGTCCGGACAGGCACGACCAGCCATCCTCGAAAATCGGGGTGCTCAGATCGAACCATTGTTGATAGATAGACATCACTTCCTGTGCCTGTTCCTCGAGTATGCCGGACAGCACGATCTGCCCGCCTGACCGTGTCGCTTTTGCCAACAGGGGTGCAAGCAACCGCAACGGGTTGGTCAGGATGTTCGCTATTACCAGATCATAGCTTGATTGCGGAGCATCGTCGGGCAAATAAAACTGCACGTTCCCGATCTGGTTGGCGATGGCATTGTCTCGGCTGGCGCTAACCGCCTGAAAGTCTACATCAACGCCGGTCGCGTGTGCAGCCCCGAGCTTCATTGCGGCAATGGCAAGAATGCCGGAGCCACAGCCATAATCCAGCACGTTTTCTCCACCCTGCAGGTTGCTATCCAGCCAGCGTAGGCATAAACGAGTGGTGGGGTGGCTGCCGGTGCCGAACGCCAGTCCGGGATCGAGCACGATATTGATTGCATTCGGGTCACTGGCAGTATGCCAGGTCGGAACGATCCATAGTCGCGATGAGATGGGGATAGGCTCGAACTGCGATTGAGTGAGGCGCACCCAATCGTTGTCATCCAGTGTCTCGATGTGATGCCCGGGGACTTGGTCGAGGCCGATCAGGGCGGATGCGTTGCGCAAAATTTCACCGACATTCTTGTCGCTGTCAAACAGCGCGCTGACTCGATTGTGTTGCCACACCCCGGGAGGAGGCTCACCTGGTTCACCGAAGATAGCATGCTCGTCCGGAGTGTCGGCATCGGCGTCCAGCAAATCCACCGATAATGCGCCAAGTTCAAGCAACGCTTCGCTCAATGCCTCGGCATGCGCGGCATCGCTATCAACGACCAGGCTCAGCCAGGACATTATTTCCCTTTTGTTCTCTCAGCCAAACGCTCTTCAAGATAATGGATGTTGGTGCCGCCCCGCATGAAAGCGGCGTCCTGCAACAGTTCGCGATGCAATGCGATATTGGTCTCGATGCCTTCCACGGCCATTTCCGACAGCGCGGTGCGCATCCGCGCCATGGCTTGTTCACGCGTGTCGCCATAGGCAATGATTTTGCCTATCATCGAGTCATAATGCGACGGCACGAAATAGTTGGCATACACATGTGAATCCACGCGGATGCCGGGACCGCCGGGCGGATGCCAGGTGGTGATGCGTCCGGGCGAGGGAGTGAACTTGTAAGGATGTTCGGCATTGATGCGGCATTCGATGGCGTGGCCGCGAAACTCGATGTCGCGCTGCTTGAACGGCAATTTTTCGTTGGCTGCAATGCGTATCTGCTGTTGCACGATGTCGATACCTGTGATCATTTCTGTCACCGGATGTTCCACTTGCACGCGAGTGTTCATCTCGATGAAATAAAACTCGCCATTTTCATACAGGAATTCGAATGTTCCCGCGCCGCGATAGCCGATCTTGCGGCAAGCTTCGGCACAGCGTTCGCCGACCTTGTTGCGCATTTTTGGATCGAGCAACGGTGCCGGCGCTTCCTCAATGATCTTCTGGTGACGGCGTTGCATCGAACAATCGCGCTCGCCCAGATACACCGCATTGCCGTGTTGGTCGGCGAGCACCTGAATCTCAATATGGCGCGGGTTTTCCAGAAATTTTTCCATGTATACCATGGGATTGTTGAAAGCGGCCTGCGCCTCGGTGCGGGTCATGGTGACGGCATTCAGCAGGGCTGCCTCGGTATGCACCACACGCATGCCGCGTCCGCCGCCGCCGCCGGAAGCCTTGATGATGACCGGGTATCCGATGCTGCGCGCAATCTTGATAATTTGCGCGGGGTTGTCCGGCAAGGCACCCTCGACTCCCGGCACACAGGGCACCCCGGCTTTCTTCATGGCGATCTTGGCGCTTACCTTGTCACCCATCAAACGAATGGTCTCGGCGCGAGGACCGATAAATACAAAGCCGCACTTCTCGACGCGCTCGGAAAAATCGGCGTTTTCCGAAAGAAAACCATAGCCCGGATGGATGGCCTGCGCATCTGTAACTTCCGCTGCACTGATGATGGCGGGGATATTCAGATAACTTTGTGTAGAAGAGGCGGGGCCGATACAAACCGACTCGTCGGCGAGTTTTACATACTTGGCATCGGCATCCGCCTCGGAATGCACCACGACGGTTTTTATGCCCATCTCACGGCAGGCGCGCTGAATACGCAACGCTATTTCACCGCGATTGGCAATCAGGAT
>DIYV01000017.1 GCA_002429165.1 Gallionella sp. UBA6045
TAGTGATAGCCGATCAGCAGCAGTACCAGGAACAGTTTGGCGTGCAACCAGCCGCCGCTGAAGCCATAGCCCAGCCACAGCCACATGCCGAAACCCAGCGCCAGCCAGGCGATTGGAGTGATGAAGCGGTACAGCTTGCCTTCCATCAGCTTCAGCCGCGCGATTTCGGCGGGGTCGGTCGCCATCGCGTGATTGACGAAAATCCGCGGCAGGTAGAACAAACCGGCAAACCAGCTCACCACAAAAATGATATGAAACGCTTTAATCCATAACATAAAACACCTCTATAAATCCATTTTCCGGGCGAATCGCGTCGTCGCGTGCTCGCTCACTTCTCGTCTATCCATTTGATATGCCTCTTCGTTCGCTGAGCGGCTCCTTGCACTTCATCCCGAAAAACGAATTTCTAGAGGTGTTTAAAATATCTTTACTGAGACAACCTTCTTCTGAACAGCACCAGCGACACATAAAAACCGAACAATGCGTAGCCCAGCAATACCGAAATATGCAGCATGAAACCGGGCGGCACGTGGTTGGTCAACAGCGGTCTGGCCAGGTCTATCGCGTGGGTCAGCGGCAGTACAGACGATACATTCTGCAACATTGTCGGCAAGCGGTCGACCGGAAAAAACACGCCGCATAATAGCACCATCGGGGTGATGGCCAGCGTGAAGTAGTACATGAAATAGTCATAGCTGGGCGCAAGCGCGGTAACGATCAATCCGATCGACGCAAAACACAGACCGACCAGAAAGGCGAGCGGAATGATCCACAGCGACAGCGGCGAGTGCGACAGCCCCAGCAGCCAGATCACCAGCAGCACCGCCAGGCCGGACAGCAGGCTTTTGCTTGCCGCCCAGACGATCTCGGAGAACACGATATCGTCCAGCGTGACGGGCGTGTTGAGTATCGCTTCCCAGGTGCGCTGCTCGTGCATGCGCGCGAAGCCGGAATACAATGCCTCGAAGCTTGCGCTGTTCATGGTGCTGTAGCACACCGTCCCGCCTGCCAGGAATGCGATGTACGACGTGCCGCCGATTTGCGGCAACATGCCGCCCAGGCCATAGCCGAGCCCCAGCATGTAGATCACCGGGTCGGCGAGATGGCCGAGCACCGACGAGCCCGCCATTTTTTTCCAGACCATGAAGTTGCGCCGCCAGATCGGGATGAAACGGCGGCTGAATTGCGGCAGCGCGAAGTTATACCGGCTCATTTCAGCTTGTCCTGTTCTACAGCGGCCATCGCATCGGCCGGACTGATCACGCCGAGCCCGCGCGCATAGACGCAGCCCTTCGATGTCCCTTCGGCGGCGATGCGTTCGCCACTGAGGAACGTGTGTTTCATGTAGAAATACTTTTCGTCCCAGCGGGTCACTTCCAGTTCCACCCGGAAGCGCTCGAACAGTCCCAGCGGCTTCTTGTAGGTCATCGTATGTTCCGCGATGACCGGTATCCATTTGCGCCTGAACATGGCTTTCAGCAATCCGGTGCGGATGAACATATCCACGCGGTTGAGATCGCAGATGGTCAAGTAACGGCCGTTGTTCATGTGGAAATTGATATCCAGATCGTTCGGCAACACGCGCAAGCTCAGCGTGCTCAGCGAGTTGCCGATACTGAGCGACTCGCGGAACTGCGACAGAACGAACACATACAGCATGCGGAAGATCAGGTTCATTCGCGCATCTCCCGCCCGGTCAGCTTCAGGAACACATCCTCCAGATTGGCCGGCCGGTGCAGGTAGCGCAATTCAGGATGTTGCTGTAATTCCTTTAATAACGGCTGCGCATCGGTCACATAGCAGAATACCGATTCGCCGCTCACCTCGAAGCGTTGTGCAAGACGCGCCGCATGATCCTGTGCCCATGTGGCTGCCTGCTCGCCGAACACCTCGACCACCTGCGGCTCGATGTTCTGCGCGATCAGTTCGCGCGGCGAACCGGTGCTGATGATGCGGCCGTTGTCCATCACCGCGAGGCGGTGGCATAGCCGCTCCGCTTCATCCATGAAGTGCGTGGTGAGCAGCAGGGTCTTGCCGCGCGCGGTCAGTTCGCGCAGGCGTTGCCAGATCAGGTGGCGCGCCTGAGGATCGAGTCCGGTGGTCGGTTCGTCGAGGAAGATGACTTCGGGATCGTTCACCAGCGCGCGGGCAAGGGTCAGGCGCCTCTTCATCCCGCCAGACAGTGTTGGCACCTTCACATCGCGCTTGTTGGTCAGGTTGGCGAATTCCAGTAGTTCCGGCATGCGCGCATTGATCACCGCGTCGCTGATGCCGAAGTAGCGGCCGTACACCAGCAGGTTTTCCGCCACGGTGAAATCGGGATCGAGATTGTCTATCTGCGGCACGACGCCGACGCGCACCCGGGCGGCGCGCGCCTGTTGCGGCACGGCATGATCCAGCAACTGCAATTCGCCCGAATCCGGGGCGATCAGGCCGAGCATCAGGCGCAGCGTGGTGGTCTTGCCCGCGCCGTTCGGCCCGAGCAGACCGAAACATTCGCCGCGCCGGATGGACAGGTCCAGCCCGTCCACCACTACCTGGTCGCCATAGCTTTTGCGCAGGTTATGCGCGCTCAGTATTGCGTTCATACAGGTTGCCCGTTGAAGGCGTGAAGCACGATCTGCCTGAGCTGGTTCAGCCGCCCGTGGAAGAAATGGCCCGCCTCCGGCAATACCACAACGGGCAGATGCAACGGGCGGGCCCATTCCAGTACGTCGGCCAGCGGCACGACCTCGTCCAGCTCGCCATGCACCAGCAGCGTATCGTGGCGTACCGGCGGCATGCCTGTACTATTCTTGAATGAAGGAACGGAACGACCCACCGCAGGCGCGATCAGCACCAGTCTGTGCGGATGCGGCTGCAGATGTTGTGCGACACGCGCCTGCACATAGCCGCCGAAGGAAAAGCCGGACAGGATCAGCGGCAGGTCGCCATACTCCTGTTGCGCATGGCGCACGATCGCCAGCACGTCTTCCATCTCGCCGTTGCCGCTGTCGAATTCGCCTTCACTGGCACCCACGCCGCGAAAGTTGAAGCGCAATGCGACGAAGTCCAGTTCCACAAAAGTCTTCGCCAATGTCGTGACAACCTTGTTGTCCATCGTCCCCCCCATGGTGGGTAGCGGATGCGCCACCACAGCGATGGCGCGCGGTTCACTGTCAGGCAGGTGCGCGGCCCCTTCAAGGTTTCCGGCTGTGCCGGTGATGGTAAATTTTTTCAGGGTAGGCATATAAGTTTGTGTATCTGAATTCTGGCGGAATGGTTACAGCTGATAGATATAACCCAATAAGCATATAATTGCATACACTTCGTGACCAGCAATACTTGATCAACATTGCTATAGTCAAAATTCATTCCTGAAGGCGCATAATGAAAAAGTTTATGCAACATTCCGTTCTTTTACCGATGCATTTTAAAACATTCATCGCAGTGGTGACGTTGTTTTCAATTTTCGGGGGATATCAACTCTCAGAGTTGATTTATGGAATGAATGACAATTATCTGCAACGCACAGAAAAGATACTGGCAATGGAGAGAAGCTTGAACGACGCAACCATTGCATTGGGTAGTCAAATCCAGGAATGGAAGGACATGCTGTTGCGTGTCAACGACACGGAGCTTTACAACAATCACCGGAAGGCTTTCACAGAAGCCAGCGTTGGTGTGCAGGAGGCATTGATGCGCACTAAAGTGGCCATGAAGAATAACGGCATGGATACCGGTGAAATCGAGCAGTTGCTCGGCGAACACCAATCATTGGGTTCAGACTATGTGTTTGCAAAATCTGCTCTGAATGCCGGGCAAATTAAATCCTACCTTGAAACGGACAAATTGGTTATCGGGGCAGACCGTAAACTTCAGCATCACATCGCTGTCGTAAAAGCCGAAATACAGCGTTTTTCCGACCAGCAGTTGAAAGAAACAATGCCCGCGGACGAGAATCGCTATCTGCTCGGCCTTATCGGAGCATCGTCACTATTGGTCATGTCGTTAGTTGGATATATATTTGCCAGTCGTTTTCAAGGCAATAAAAACTAGGGCAGTAAAGCATTTATCCGCATTCTGCAAGCCCATGGAAAGCGGAGCTTCGATTCGAGGTGCCATTGTTAGCTGGTGGATGAAAAGCAGAAATAGGGTTTGTACGCTGTCTGTCTGCTGCAAGAAATTTCCAATGCTTAAATCTTCAGCCGCTCCACGATGCGCCCATTCTTCAAGTGCTCTTCTATGATCTCGTCGAGATCGCTTTCATCAACATAGGTATACCAGGTGCCCTCGGGATACACCACGATCACGGGACCTTCTTCGCAGCGATCCATGCATCCGGCCGAGTTGATGCGGATTTTATTTTGGCTGCCGGAGATGCCGAGTTCTTTTACCTTGTTCTTCATGTAATCGCGGGCTTTTTGCGCGCCGTGGTTGTTGCAGCAGGCTTCGCCGGCTTCGCGCTGGTTGGTGCAGAAAAAAACATGTTTGTCGTAAAAGCTCATGCGAGACTCCAGAAAGATTGAATTATCCCAGATAATCCATTAAGACCAAGGTGCCATGTAGGAACGCAATTTATTGCGCGATAGCCTGGATACACAATCGCCCGATGAATCGGGCTCCTACGGGTGCCCGGCCATAAGTTTTTCGGACAAAACATGAACGGCCTAACGGACACTCCAGAATTATACTTTCCTGACGCGCCACAGATGAAACAGCAGCAGCAAAGGGAAGACCTGCGTGATGGTCTGTGCCAGCCCGTTGTAGTTGAGCAAATGCCCGTAATGCCAGTGATAGATGGATATCGCGGCAGAAGGTGAATTGTCGTCAAACACAAAGTTCACGATGGCAAGGTAACATAATGCCGCCGCAGCGCCGAAACCGATCAAGGCACTGCGCGGCAGCCACAGCGCCGCGAACAGCAGCAATATCCCCAGTATCATTCCAAACACCGCCTCGCTGTTGATCCATAACAGCAATGCCCAGGATTTCAACAGCAGTGCGGCAGTAACGAATTTAACCAATGCCACTGCGCTCAATATCACCAGTAACGCCATGACAATATTGCGCGGAATGCGCAACAGGGTCAGCATCAGCGTGCCCAGCATCAGCATATTCAGCGTGACAACATTGCTTTCCCATACATTAAAGTGCGCAGGCGGCAGCGTCGCAAAAGGCTGGCTTGCGGTCCCGCTGATAAACACATTGCCGAGCATCGGCAGGGACGGGTTGATCTGCCCGAATATCCACAGCGCAAGCAAAGCCAGACCAAAATCCATGTCTTTGCCATGGCGGAAAAGATCGTTGCGCCAGCGTGTTATTCGTGAAAAGAACCAGGTCCAGGAAGTAATGCTCACCGCCAGTACCGCGCCCATCAGCGCCCCGGAGCTGTTGGTCAGCAAATCCATATTGGAGCTGATGCGCGTCGGCAAATACATTTGCAGGTATTCCATGCTCGCTGACAGCAGCACGCCGGCGCACAGGCCAATCGTTACGCTCATCAGCGCCCCGTAGCGTGCACGTGCCGTCAAGCCAACCAGCAATCCGAAAGGCAAGTAGGACAGTAGATTGATGACTGCATCGAATGCGGTATAGGTAAATTGAAAAGAGGTGCGGAGCACAGCCAGGAAATTAAAGCCCGGTTCGCGCCAACCGGAAAATGGCGACAGGCTCGCGTACATGATGAATAGCGTATAGCCGAGAGTCAGCCAGGCTCTTAACCTCAGACGGGTTTCGATGTTGTAGGGCTCTTCCATATTCTGTACAGGTCCATTGCCGGCAGTCGTGCAAGTTTAACCCATTCGATGGTGCGGGTTGCATTCGGCAGTATGGCCAACTGCAACGCGGGTCCTTTTCGTTGCTGTCGGCCGGACATAAGGCCGAACTGCGGTGGAACAGACCGCTCACCGGGAGGTTAACCATTGGTGAAGTACCGGGCCGCCGACAGGGTATAATTGAGCCACTATTTTCGCCTCACCCCCAATGAATATCCTTTACGAAGAAGACGGCAGTTTCAAGGTCGGTAGCATCATGGCTGACAACACCACATCGCTGCAGATCGAAGCCTTGTCCGGGAAGCGCAGCAAAGTCAAAGCAGCCAATGTGATGCTGCGTTTTACCCAGCCCGCGCTGGCCGAATTCATGACACAGGCCGAAGCGCTATCGGAAACCATAGAGGTGGATTTTCTGTGGGAATGCTGTCCGCCGGATGAATTCGGTGCAGAGCAGATCGCCGCCGAGTATTTCGGCCATACGCCAAGCGCACTGGAAGCGGCTGCCGTTCTGATGCGGTTGCACGGCGCGCCTATCTATTTCCACAAAAAGGGCAAAGGACGCTATCGCGCCGCGCCGCCCGACGTGCTGAAAGCCGCGCTGGCCGGTGCCGAGAAGAAGCGCCAGCAACTGGCGCTGCAGGCGAGCTACACCGATCAGCTCACGCGTTTTGAATTGCCCGCCGTATTCAACGAACACCTCAAGTATCTGCTCTACAAGCCGGATCGCAACACCCTGGAAGTAAAGGCGCTGGAAGCCGCCTGCGCCGCAACGCATCTGTCCGCCGCGCATCTGCTGCATCGCTGCGGCGCGTTGCCGTCCACGCAGGATTACCACCTGCAAAAATTCCTGTTCGAGCACTTTCCCCAGGGCACCGGCTTCCCGCCTGTCGAATTGAGCGCGTGGGAAGAATTGCCGATGGCCGGCGTGAATGCGTTCAGCATCGACGATGCAACCACCACGGAGATCGACGATGCGATTTCCGTGGAAAAACTGCCCAACGGCAACTGGCGGATCGGTGTGCATATCGCCGCGCCCACACTGGGCATGCCGCGCGATTCGGATGGCGACAGGATCGCCGCGCAGCGGCTGTCCACGGTGTACATGCCGGGAGCCAAGATCACCATGTTGCCGGACAGCGTGGTGGAGGCCTTTACGCTTTGTGCGGATCGCGTGTGCCCGGCGCTGTCGATGTACAACGAAATCGACGGCGAAACCCTGGCGATACTGGGTCACGAGAGCCGCGTCGAGCGCATCCACATTTCGGCGAATCTGCGCCATGACACGCTGGAGCCGCTGTTCAACGAAGAGACGCTGGCTGCAGGCAAACTGGATTATTCCTATGCCAGCGAACTGGCCCTGCTGTGGAAGCTGGTGCAAAAACTGGAGGCCGGGCGAGGCAAGCCGTCCGACAACAGCACGCAGCAGGTGGATTACAACTTCCATATCGAAAATGGCCCGGCTAGCGAGAATGACGGTTTCAACGAAAACAGCCGGGTCAGCATCACGCAACGGCGGCGCGGTTCGCCGATCGACAAGGTGGTTTCCGAGCTGATGATTCTGGTGAACAGCGAATGGGGCAAGCACCTTGCAGAGCATGGATTCGTCGGTATCTATCGCACCCAGCAGAACGGCAAGGTGAAGATGAGCACGGTCGCCGCGCCGCATCAGGGTCTTGGTGTGGCGCAATACATGTGGTCGAGCTCGCCGCTGCGCCGTTATGTGGACATGGTGAACCAGCGGCAGATTATTGCGATGCTGCGCGACGAGGAACCGGCTTATCCGAAGAACGACCCCGCGCTGTACACCACGATGCGCGATTTCGATACCATGTATGGCATCTATAACGAATTCCAGCGCAGCATGGAGCGCTACTGGTGTTTGCGCTGGTTGCAGCAGGAACACATCGAGCAGGTGGAAGCCGTCGTGCTGCGCGAAAATCTGGTGAAACTGGGCAACATTCCGCTGGTCTTCAAGGTGCCGTCGCTGCCGGAATTGCCGGCCAATACCCGGGTGCAACTGGCAATAGGCGAGATCGACCTGCTCGACCTGAATCTGCAAACGCGCTTTATCGCAACGATAGAGGACCCTGCTTGAAATCCAGGCAAAAAACAGGGTTGTCGGCAGTCTTGCAGCATTTGCGCACAAGATTGTCATTCGCCATGTATTTTTCCGTCCTGCTGCACGCTTTCCTGCTGTTCGGCCTGATGCTGGTGATGCCCGATCCGCCCAAAGCCGCAAATTTCTTGCAGCCGCTGCAAGTGGTGCTGGTCAACAGCAAATCGAAATCGAAGCCTGTCCAGGCCGATGCGCTGGCACAGCACAATCTGGATGGCGGCGGCAATACTGCCGAAGACCGCCGGGCCAAGAGCCCGCTGCCCGCGATAAGCGACGATTCCAGATTCTCCCCCGAGCAAGAGGCCAAACACGTCGCCGAACTCGAAGCGAAAACCAAGCGGATGCTGACCGTGATGAAGAGCAATTACACGGCAGTACAAGAGGAGCTCAAGAAGCAGAAAAGCAACACATCAGGCAACGGTGAAGCGCTGGTGCAGAAATCCCTGGAGATGGCGCGCCTCGAAGCGCAGATCGACAAGAACTGGGACGCCTACCAGAAGATGCCGCATCACACATCGATAGGCGCTCGCACCAGGGAATACCGCTTTGCCCAGTACATCGAAGACTGGCGCATCAAGGTGGAACGCATCGGCAACCTGAATTACCCGGAACAGGCGCGCCGCCAGCATATCTATGGAAATTTGGTGCTCATCGTTTCAATAAACAAGGACGGCAGCGTGGAAAACATTGAGGTGAGGAGATCTTCGGGTCATCCCATCCTGGATGCCGCGGCAACGCGTATCGTCAGGCTTGCCGCACCCTATTCTCCGCTGCCGCCGAGCATCACCAAAGATACCGATATTCTTGATATCACACGCACCTGGACATTCACTTCGTCGGACCGGATGGAAGGTGAATAGCTTCTTGCCCCGTTCTGGTTTCTTGGTTAAAGTGCGCGCCATGCAACGCTCACTATTCACCACGCTTACCCTGGTTTTTGCCCTGCTGCTCGCGCAGATGGGGAGTCTGGCGCATGGCATTTCACACATTCATCCCGAGCAATCGCAGAACTCCGATCAATCGCTTCCCCATGACAAGTATTGCGGTCAGTGCGCGGCTTACGCACAGCTCGGCGGCTTGATCGGCAGCAGCAGTATCAGCTTCGCCAGTGTCGAGAGTTTCGAAACACCGCATTTCAACGAACCCGCTTCCTATACTTCCACTACGTTCGTCGTATTCGCGGCGCGCGCCCCGCCTTACTCCGCTTAAGCTTATTCAACCGCCCCGCCGTCAGTTTGCGGGGTTTTGCTATGCCTAGTCAGGAGTCATCATGCACCGAAATATATATTGGTGCACGGCTGTTGCCGTGCTGTTGGGCAATCCGCTCAGCGTCCTTGCCGCGAACGATACCGATCTGCAATCCTTGAGCGAACAGATCCGGCAATTGAAGCAAAGCAATTCCGAACTGGAGCAGCGGCTGCAGCAGGACGAAGACGCCGTCGTGCAGCCGCCGGCGCGCAGCAACGCCGTCCCGAGCAGTGCGAACAGTTTCAATCCCGCCGTGTCGATGGTCCTGTCCGGCACCTATGAACAGCTGCAGCGGGATCCTGCCATCCCGGTGACCGGTTTTGCGATGAGTGCCAACAACACCGGCTATACGCGCGGATTTTCGCTGCAGGAATCCGAGCTGGGCATCGCCGCGGATATTGATCCGCTGTTCCGCGGCGTCGGCACGTTCTCGCTGGCGCCGGAAGGCGGCATCACAGTGGAGAACGGTTTTGTGCAAACCAGTGCGCTGGGCAATGGCCTGAATCTGAAATTCGGGCGATTCTTCTCCGGCCTCGGCTACCTCAACGAACAGCATTCACACGTCTGGGATTTCGTCGACCAGCCGCTGGTGTACCGCGTGATGTGGGACAACCAGCTGGGCGAGGACGGCATGCAGCTTAAGTGGCTGGCGCCGACCGACATGTTCATCGAAATCGGCGGCGAGGCCGGCCGCGGACTCGATTTCCCGGGAACAAACCGGCAGAAGAATGGCACGGGCGCAGGGGTTCTGTTCGCGCACATCGGCGACGATGTCGGCATCGAAAACAGCTGGCGTGCCGGGGTTTCGCTGCATGAGACCCGTCGTGAGAATGCGGTCAGCAATGCGGTTGATTCGCTTGGGATGCCAACCGGCCTGACCAACAGCTTCACCGGCGACAGCCGCACTGCCGGACTGGATTTTGTCTGGAAATACTCACCCAACGGCAATATCCGCGAGCGCTACCTCAAGGTGCAGAGCGAATATTTCCAGCGCAGGGAAAATGGCCTGCTGACCGACAGCCTCGCGAATACCGGCAGCTATGCCGTCACGCAAAGCGGATGGTACCTGCAAAGTGTTTACCAGTTCATGCCCGACTGGCGCACCGGTGTGCGCTATGACCGGCTTGATTCGGGTAATGCCGGTTTGGGCACAACTTTCGCGCCCGGCATCATCAGCAATTACGGGTTCCATCCGACGCGGCTCACCTGGATGGCGGATTACAACGCCAGCGAATTCTCGCGCATACGCGTACAGCTGGCCCACGACAATTCCCGCCAGGGGCTGGCCGATAACCAGCTGTTCGTGCAATACATCATGAGTCTGGGCGCGCACGGCGCGCACCAGTATTGATTGTTCGATGGCAGGAGCGGGCCATGCCCGCGAAATTCTGCGTTCGCGGGCATGGCCCGCTCCTGCAAATAATGGATAAATTTTATTGGAGTAATGACATGAATAAATTAATTTGCACTTTGGGGT
>DIYV01000198.1:0-7925 GCA_002429165.1 Gallionella sp. UBA6045
AAGGATTCCAGCATCAACGAGCAGATCGAGCAGATGCGATTGTCCGCCACCAAGGCGCTGCTCGAGCGCGAAGACTGCGTGATCGTCGCGACCGTCTCGGCGATCTACGGCATCGGCGACCCGGTGGATTACCACGGCATGATCCTGCACCTGCGCCATAACGAAAAAATGCACCAGCGCGACGTGATCAAGCGCCTGATCGAGATGCAGTACGAGCGCAACGAGATCGATTTCTCGCGCGGCAAATTCCGCGTGCGCGGCGACGTGATCGACATCTTCCCGGCGGAGAGCAACGAAAATGCGCTGCGCGTGACGCTGTTCGACGATGAGGTGGAAACCCTGTCGCTGTTCGATCCGCTCACCGGCCACATCCTGCAGAAGGTGCCGCGCTACACCGTGTATCCATCCAGTCATTACGTCACGCCGCGCAGCACCGTGGTATCTGCATTGGAGACCATCAAGGTCGAGCTGGCCGAGCGCATCGCATTTTTCCAGAAGGAAAATAAGCTGGTCGAGGCGCAGCGCATCGCCGAACGCACCCGCCACGACCTGGAGATGCTCAACGAGATCGGCTTCACCAAGGGCATCGAAAATTATTCGCGCCATCTGTCCGGGCGCAAGCCGGGCGAACCGCCGCCGACGCTGATCGATTACCTGCCGCCCAACGCGCTGATGTTCCTGGACGAGAGCCACGTGATGATCCCGCAGGTGGGCGCAATGTACAAAGGCGACCGCGCGCGCAAGGAAAACCTGGTCAACTACGGGTTCCGCCTGCCCTCCGCGATGGACAACCGCCCGCTGCGCTTCGACGAATTCGAAAAGATCATGCGCCAGTCCGTGTTCGTTTCCGCCACGCCCTCGGTGTACGAGGCGGAACACGCCGGGCAGGTGGTCGAGCAACTGGTGCGCCCCACCGGGCTGGTCGATCCGCAGATCGAAGTGCGCCCCGCGATCAACCAGGTGGACGACCTGATGTCCGAGGTCAATCTGCGCGTGGAGCAGGGCGAGCGCGTGCTGGTCACCACGCTGACCAAGCGCATGTCGGAGGACCTCACCGATTATTTTTCCGAGCATGGCATCAAGGTGCGCTACCTGCACTCCGACATCGAGACCGTCGAGCGCGTCGAGATCATCCGCGATCTGCGCCTGGGCATGTTCGATGTGCTGGTCGGCATCAACCTGCTGCGCGAGGGCCTGGACATCCCCGAAGTGTCGCTGGTCGCGATACTCGATGCCGACAAGGAAGGCTTTTTGCGCTCCGAACGCTCGCTGATCCAGACCATAGGCCGCGCCGCGCGCCACCTCAACGGCAAGGCCATTCTGTATGGGGACAAGATCACCAACTCGATGAAACGCGCCATCGACGAAACCGAGCGCCGCCGTATCAAGCAGGTCGCGCACAACTTTGCCCACAACATCACCCCGCAAGGCGTGCAGAAGCGCATCAAGGACATCATCGAAGGCATGTACGAACCGGACGTTGCGCGCGAGCAGCTCAAGGCCGCGCAGGAACAGGCAAAATACCTGGCGATGAGCCCGAAAGAAGTGTCCAAAGAGATCACCCGGCTGGAAAAGGCCATGCTGCAAGCCGCGAAGAATCTGGAGTTCGAGAAAGCCACCGAATTCCGCGACCAGTTGAAGAAACTGCGCGAGAGCGTGCTGATTTCGCCGCTGTAAAAATCATAAGATCCTGGAATTTGCGGGAGTGGCTGCGTTTACACGTTCCACTCCCGCAACCTCAACTGCGCTTTATTTTTTGCTTATTGGCTGCGCAATCTTCTCCTTGCACGCAGGGGACAACTCTTCCTGATGTAGTGTGAGGCATTTCATGATCCGGCCGCCGCCGCGTTTTTCATCCTTGCAGAACGTTCGTGCATCCTGTCCGCAGGCCTGTTTGAAACTTTTCGCCTTCGCCTTCGCCCTAGCTTTCGTTTTTGCCATGCTGTCCCTGCAGGCAGGCGATAATTCGCTTGAGTGTTGCTTGAGGCATTTCGCCACACGTCCTCCACCCGGTTGCATCCCCTGGCAAAGCTTGGCCGCGTCTTCGGCGCAGGGTTTTGCGTTTTGTGCTGCCGATGCACCGGTCGCCATAGCCACGCAGAACACACCCGCAAGCACAGCAAACCATTTCATTTGAACGCCGGATTGCGCTGTCAAGTTTCTCATATGCATTACTCCTTTTCAGTGGTTAATGGATTCGGCAGAATATCCCCTGCTTGTCCCCAACGCGACAACCGGACGATCGGATGACAAATTGACGACTTCTTGAATGGCGTGGGATGCCGCACAGGGCCGGGCGATATATAACAAAATGTCGACCACCGCATAACCGATTCGGAACTTCAGTCTCTCGCCCCGCTTTGTACAGGAAAAGCTGTCAGCTACACTAATCGCGATTATCAGTTATACTTTTCACAGGCAGCGCTTGATGCAGATTATTTTTTGAAAGGGCAGGATCTTTAGCAAACCGGTTTATAAATAACGAAAGGGTGGGGAAAAATGAAATTCGATATCAGCACCGGGATTAGTATTGCAGCAATTTTTGTCATGATTTATTGCCTTTTTCTGGTGCTCAAGCTGGGCAAACAAGTTCCCGGCGGAGTGGTCGGCAAGAACTGGAAATTTCTCACCTTTCTGGTGGTCCTATTCACCCTGGGTTACCTGACAACCCCGTTTTTCTCGCTGTTGCCGCCCCAATTTGTGACCCTGATGGCGTCGCTTATTTTCTTCTTCGGCGCGATTTATGTGGTGATTACAGTAAAGCTGATTTACCGGATTATTGAAGAACTGTCGGCGTAAGACACATGAATCCGGACACTGTTTACGCCAAGACTGAAAAAGGCAAGGAGCGGTTCGAAGCGCGGGATATTCCCACGAACTTGCGCCATGCGCTGATACTGGTGGATGGCCGCTCAACGCTTAAAGAGTTGTTGAAAAAGGGCGAGGGTTTGGAGCTTCTTGAAGACTCTCTGGAGATGCTGGAGCAGATGGGACTGATGGCGCCAGTGGGGTCGATTGCTGCAGCGTCGGCCCCGAATCCGGCCATGCAGCCGGCTACCGGTAGCTCACCGGTTAAACGGCAGTTAATGGCGTTGGCCATGAACTTACTGGGTGACAAGGCCGAGAAAATCGTCAAAAAAATTGAAGAAACCATGGATTCAAATGTGGCGCTTATGAACACCATTGATAGCTGCGGCAAGGTGATCAAGCTGACGATAGACGAGAAAAAAGCCGAGGCATTCGTCACTGCAGCCAGGGATATTATGGCGAAGCACGGCTAGCATCTGGCCTTGAGGGAAAGCTCGTAAGGCCTCATGCACGTAACTCTCCCTACGCATCCCCGTTCAACCTGACCCGCTGCGATTGATGCAGCTGCTTCAGGTAGTGCAGGGTCTGCATCTCGGTCAGGCGGCTGGCGGTGCGTGAAAATTCGCCGGACGCCATGTCATCGGTAAAGACATCTTCCAGCGGCACCGCAGAGGTCGCCACCAGCCTGACATGGTTGTCGTACAACACATCGATCAGCCAGACAAAACGCCGCGCCTCGGCGGCGAAATCTTCGGTCAAACGCGGGATGTGCGACACGAACACCGTGGGGAAGCGGTGGGCGATCTCCAGGTAATCGGGCTGCGAGTGCGCTCCGCCGCACAGCTCCCTGAAATCGAACCACACCACATTGTGCGCGATCCTTTTCACCGGGATCTGACGGCCCAGTATTTCTACATGCCGCTCTTTGCGCCGCGTCTGCCCGGCGATCTTGTCGAACAATGCCGCCATGCGGTCCTCGTT
The DNA here is from genome assembly GCA_002429165.1 of Gallionella sp. UBA6045. Lineage (GTDB taxonomy): Bacteria > Pseudomonadota > Gammaproteobacteria > Burkholderiales > Gallionellaceae > Gallionella. Next base: position 3,790 of record DIYV01000198.1, read on the forward strand.
GGCGGCCGCGCCCTCGGCATCCTTCGCCACCAGGAACAGCGGCTCGCGGGTCATCGCGCGCAGGCGGTAATCGTTGCCGCTTTCGATGTGCATCACCTTCAGCTCGCGCTTGAGCAACTCGATCACCGGCAGGAAGTTCTTGCGCTGCAAACCGTGTGCGTAGAGGCCGTCGGGCGGCAAGTTGGATGTGGTTATCAGTATCACGCCGCGCTCGAACAGCGCCGCGATCAGCCGCCCCAGTATCATCGCATCGGCAATATCGTCGACGTGAAACTCGTCCAGGCACAACAATCGGGTGGATTTCGCGATGTTGCCGGCCAGCGCGATCAATGGATCATCCTCGCCTGCCAGCGCCTTCATCTCGTGATGAACCTCGGCCATGAAATTGTGAAAGTGGATGCGGCGCTTGCGGCGATACGGCAGGCAGGCGTAGAACGCATCCATCAGAAAGGTCTTGCCGCGCCCGATGCCGCCCCACAGATACAAACCCTTGGGTACCTCCGGGCTGAGCAGGCTGCGACCCAGGAACTGGTTGCGCCTGGATTTGAAATCCACCAGCTGGTGCCACAGCACATCCAGCTCATCGATCGCCGCAGCCTGCGCGGCATCATGGACAAAATCCGGCAAAGCCTTGGCGGCCTGATACCAGGCCTTGGGGCTCATGTTGCCATCAGTGCGTTTGGTAATAGTGTGTTCAGGCATGCGTGCTCATTATTTTTCAGCATAAAACGGGTGCGAAGCTGTCTGAAATCGTTGGCGGAAAAGAGTGGGAGTCGAACCCACCAAGAACCGACTGACGGCCCTTGCCAGATTTGAAGTCTGGCCGCCCCACCGGGGAACGAATCTCTTCCAAAAATCCAGATTTCATCCCAACTGCTACGTTGCGGAAAAAATTTCTTGCTTACATATCATCCATATGCGGCGCTGCAAAACGAAGTTTCAGAGCAGGGTAACCTTTAGGTTAGCCGTAACTAAAATTTTTTTCGCGCCTTGCATTTGGGCGAACTCTGAATTTTAAAAGGCACTCTTAAATCAAACTATCGTGCGACAGCGTACAAATACTACCTCAAATCCTCATCGCAGGTGATGCGCGTCACCCGCGCGCCGGGTGACGGCGCCGGCATCGAAGAACTCCAGTATCTGGATCGCCAGCTTGCGTCCTGTTCCGATCCGGTCGCGGAACAGCGCCGCCGTGATCTTGCCATCCGGTTGACCGGCTGAGATTTCGCTGGCAATGGTAGCAAGCTGCTCAACCGATTGCGGCATGAAATAATGATCGTGAGCCACCCGGTAAACTTCTCCCATCGCTGCCAGTTGCTGCAACAGCAGCCGCATGCGAGCTTCATCCACTTTCAATGTATTGGCCAGATCGCGCACTCTGGGCGGCTGGAACGGCTGATCCAGCAGCAGAGGTGCCACCTTGTGCCAGATGATCTGATCGCCGGAAGAAAGCGTGATGCGGTGTTCAGGCAAATGCAGCCAAGGACCGCTCTTAACGATAAGATCGTCTGCACTCAATTGCGCAAGCAAGCTGTCGAAAACCGAACGAACCATGCGCGGTGCCACCAGCATGCGCAGTTGATTTGCTGTAGGCCCCAATGTTTCGGGAGACTGTCGATGCTCCTCCGCCAGCCGTTCCAGCACAGCCTGCCGCAAGGATTCCCAGACCTGGATCGGGAAGGCAGTGCCGTCAATAGCGACCATAGGCACAGCACAGCGCAACGCTTCGGCTTCTTCCGGGCTGAGGTTGCAGGACAACGCAAAACGATCCAGATCGATCCCGGTGGGAGTGGCCTCAAGCATGCCCTGCAACACTGCATGCGCAGTGGGGCGCTCGAGTGCGGCAAGCACGGCCATGCGTTCCGGCGTGCGGCGTTTGCGTTCCGGCGGAAAAGGATCGAGCACTCTGCCGCCCCCGACTGTCCGGCTGGCGGATTGGTCGCGAATGATGAAGCGGTCGCCGCGCAGCGCGCCGATGGTCCGGTCGAGCACGATCTGCGCGAAGCCAGTTTCGCCTGGCTGAAGCACGTCATGTTCCAGCAGCGCCACACGCGCCATGACATCGACTGCACCAAGATGAAAATGCACCGGCGACCAGTGGCGCAAGGGTTTGTCTGCACCGGCCAGCAAGTGCAGCCGCACATCCAGTCGCTGCGTCGGCCCATGCGCGGGTTCGGCGAGAACCCAGTCGCCGCGCCGCACATCCTGCTTGTCGAAATCCGTTCCCGCCAGGTTGAGCGCGCAGCGCTGGCCCGTCAGGCCGGTTTCGGACGCGCGGTTCTGCGCGTGGATGCCGCGCACCCGTACTGCAATGCCGGCAGGCGAAAGCAGCAGTTGATCGCCCACCCGCACCGACCCGGAGAACACCGTGCCGGTCACCACCGTACCGGTACCGGCCAGAGTGAAACAACGATCCACGGCCAGCCGGAAATTCCCCGCTTCGGGGCGGCCTGATTTGGGACGATTAGGCAAAGCGGAGGCGGCTTGTTCGAGATAATGGCGCAGCGGTTCAACGCCTGCGCCGTTCACTGCGGAGAGCGGAAATATCGGGCTGCCCTCCAGCGCTGTTCCCTGCAGCAGCGACTCAACCTCTGCCTGTGCTTGCGCCACTCTCTCCTCAGGCACACAGTCGATCTTGGTCAACGCGACAGCACCGCGCGACAGTCCAAGCAGATCAAGAATCGCAAGATGCTCGCGGGTCTGCGGCATGGGCCCGTCGTCGGCGGCCACAACCAACAATACAAAATCGATGCCGGTCGCTCCGGCCAGCATGTTGTGCACCAGCCTCTCGTGCCCCGGTACATCGATAAATCCCAGTACCTCGCCGTCAGGCAGGGGAGTGTATGCGTAGCCCAGGTCGAGCGTGATGCCGCGCGCCTTCTCCTCCTTGAGGCGGTCGGCATCCACGCCGGTCAGCGCCTTCACCAGGGAAGTCTTGCCGTGGTCGATGTGTCCTGCGGTGCCGACGATCACGGCGCGACGTTCAATTCTGCAAGTTGAGAGATGAACCCGGCCTCATCTTCCAGGCAGCGCATGTCCAGCATCAGCGCGCCTTCCTTGATGTGTGCGATCACCGGCACGGGCAGGGCGCGCAACGCGGCAGCGAGCTTCTCCAGAGCCGTGCCCTCACCGCGTCCCTTCCTGGCGGGGCGGATCGCGATGCCATGGCTGGCCAGACGTTCCACCGGCAGCGAGCCGCTGCCGATCTGGCTTGCGCAACTGCACAGCGTCACGCTGTAGTGATCTGCAAGCTTGTCCTGCAGCGGTTGCAGCACGCGTGCAGCTACTGCCTTGATGTCTTCCGCCGTGCGTGTCAGCAGACGGAGTGTGGGCAGGCGCTCGGCCAGGCGATCGGGATCGCGATAAAGCCGCAGGATGGCTTCGAGGGCCGCGATCGTCATCTTGTCCAGACGCAGGGCGCGCTTGAGCGGATTCTTTTTGATCTTCTTGATCAGCTCGCGCCGCCCGACGATGATGCCCGCCTGTGGACCGCCGAGGAGTTTGTCGCCGCTGAACGTGACCAGATCGATGCCTGCCGCCAAAGCTTGCTGCGGTGTCGGCTCGACCGGCAAGCCCCAGCGAGCAAGGTCGACCAGCGTACCGCTGCCCAGATCCATCATGAACGGCAGTCCATGACTATGCGCAAGCTGCGCCAACTCCGCTTCCGCCACCGCTGCGGTGAAACCGACGATGGCGTAGTTGCTGGCGTGCACTTTGAGCAGCAGCGCGGTCTTGACCGAAATGGCTGCTTCGAAATCGCGCAGGTGGGTGCGGTTGGTCGTGCCCACCTCGACCAGGCGGCAACCGGCGCGGGCCATGATGTCGGGCACGCGGAATGCGCCGCCGATCTCGACCAGCTCGCCGCGCGAAACGATCACTTCCTTGCGCGCGGCAAGCGCATTGAGCGCAAGAAAAACTGCAGCTGCATTGTTGTTGACCACGGTCGCGGCCTCGGCGCCGGTGAGCTGGCACAGCAAATCTTCCACGTGTGTATCGCGGTCGCCGCGCTGGCCGCTGGCCAGATCGTATTCCAGGTTGCATGGACGCGTCAGCACATCCATCACCGCCTGCACGGCTTCTGCGGGGAACAAGGCGCGGCCCAGGTTGGTGTGCAGCACCGTGCCGGTGAGATTGAA
>DIYV01000198.1:8188-8938 GCA_002429165.1 Gallionella sp. UBA6045
ACCGCACGCGCCTCATCCAGCACGGTGCGCACCGTTGCGACTGTGCGCGTCCGCCCGAAGCGGGCGATCACCGGCTGCATCGCAGACAAATTGAGAACGCGATCCACGGAAGGAAAAGGAGATTGATTGCTCAAGACGGGGCCCGGTTAGAATCGGAAGTCGGGCTTTATTATGAATGCTGGGCAGAATCCCGGCAACAGATGCGTATTCCCTTCTGCGTGGCCACTATTTCTTATTCAAACTGAACTAGTGTACTCACGCAATTGACCACACATCAATGTGGCACTTCCAGGTGGTTTGACTAAACGTACAACATTTCCGCTGCCGAAGCGGCACTTCGATAATTGGCGCTAACGATACATACCTGCCAGTTGATCTTCTGGAAAACGGACATTCGCAAGCCATTCGTTTTAGTTAAACCGATGCGCTAGTTCAGCGTATAAGTCACTGGGGCTTTAAACTTCTCCTGCGCGAAAAGCTTTTGTCGGAAGCAACGGTTTCAGTCGAACCGGGCGGTGCGTCGGGATGGCAGGCGCAGGCCTCGCCATGTGCGGCGGCAACCAACTCATGAAGGATGCCGCACTCCCCCACGACATGGCTGGAGCCGCACCGGCCACGCAGGGCGGCGAGTTGCCGTTCGAGCGCCCGCATACTTTTCAGCCGCGCCTTTACCCGATCCAGTTGCGCATCGATCAGGCGGTCGATGTCACCACAGTCAGAATTCGGATGCGCGACAAACCCAAGCAGGCG
>DIYV01000096.1 GCA_002429165.1 Gallionella sp. UBA6045
AACCTGATCCGCATCATCCAGCAGGTGCAGCCGGACGAGATCTACAACCTCGCCGCGATGAGTCATGTCGCGGTGTCTTTCGAAACCCCCGAATACACCGCCAACGCAGACGGCATCGGCACGCTGCGCATCCTCGAGGCGATGCGCATCCTGGGTCTGGAAAAGAAGACACGTTTCTACCAGGCATCCACTTCCGAATTGTATGGACTAGTACAGGAGACGCCGCAAAAGGAAACCACCCCGTTCTATCCGCGCAGCCCGTATGCGGTTGCCAAATTGTACGGCTACTGGATCACCGTCAATTACCGCGAGGCTTACGGCATGTATGCCTGCAACGGCATTCTGTTCAACCACGAATCGCCGGTGCGCGGCGAAACCTTCGTCACGCGCAAGATTACCCGCGCCTTGGCGCGCATCAAACTCGGACTGCAGGATTGCCTGTACCTCGGCAACCTTGACGCGCTGCGCGATTGGGGCCATGCAAAGGACTACGTCGAGATGCAATGGCTGATGCTGCAGCAGGATCATCCGGAAGACTTCGTGATTGCCACCGGTGTGCAATACAGCGTGCGCCAGTTTGTCGAAATCGCCGCCAAGGAGCTGGGCATCGCGATCAAATGGAAGGGCAAGGGTGTCGATGAAAAAGGCTATGACGCCTCCGGTAAGTGCATCGTGCAAGTCGATTCGCGCTACTTCCGGCCAACCGAAGTCGAGACTTTGCTGGGCGACCCAACCAAAGCCAAGCAAAAACTCGGCTGGACGCCGAAGATCACCTTCCACGAACTGGTGGCCGAAATGGTGCGCGAAGACCTCAAGTCTGCCGAGCGCGATGAATTGGTCAAGAAGCACGGCTTCACCGCGTACGATTACCACGAATAAACCAGTTAACGATGGACAAGATTTCGAAAATTTACATCGCCGGCCATCGCGGTCTGGCGGGCAGTGCAATCGTGCGCGAACTGCAACGGCAGGGTTATACCAATCTGGTGACGCGCACCCATGCCGAGCTGGATCTGGAAGACGCAGCCGCGACGCAACGATTCTTCGAGCAGGAACGCCCGGAATTAGTGTTTCTGGCCGCAGCCAAAGTCGGCGGCATCCATGCCAACAACATTTACCCGGCGGACTTTCTGATGAGCAATCTGCTCATAGAAGCCAACATCTGCCGCGCGGCGCACCGTGCGCAAGTCAAACGCCTGATCTTCCTCGGCAGTTCATGCATCTATCCGCGCGACTGCCCACAACCGATCAGGGAAGAATACCTGCTCACCGGCCCGCTGGAAGCGACCAACCGTCCGTACGCGCTGGCAAAGATCGCCGGCATCGAGATGTGCTGGTCATACAATCGACAGTACGGCACGAAATGGCTGGCCGCGATGCCGACCAATCTGTATGGTCCGGGCGACAACTACGACCTGAACAATTCCCATGTCATGCCCGCGCTGATCCGCAAGATGCACGAAGCGAAACTGTCCGGCGCGGCCGAGGTGATCCTCTGGGGCAGCGGCAAACCGATGCGCGAATTCCTGTTCGTCGACGATCTGGCGAACGCGCTGGTGTTCCTCGCGACTCTTGATGACGAACGCTATGATGCACTGGTCGTGCCTTCGCAATGCCCGCTGATCAACGTTGGCACCGGCACCGACCTGACCATCCTGGAACTGGCGGAAACGGTAGCCGCCGTGGTCGGCTACCAGGGCAAGTTTGTTCAGGACACATCAAAGCCGGATGGCACGATGCGCAAGGTGATGGACGTAAACAAGATCCAAAACCTGGGATGGAAAGCAAAAACAAGTTTGAAAGAAGGCATAGCACTGACTTACAAAATGTTCTCCGAGACAAAATCATGAACCCGAAAGATCCGTTAGCGCTCGATTTTTGTAGGAGCCTGACTTTTCGGGCGATACGGAATCATCGCGCAACAAGTTGCGCTCCTACAGGAAAGCTTGCTTCCTGATGGATTATCTAGAATGAAATATATTAAAGGGATCACCGCATGAGCCAGCTTGCCAGAAAAGGCATCATCCTCGCCGGCGGTTCCGGCACGCGTTTGCATCCGGTGACGATGGCGGTGTCCAAGCAACTGTTGCCGATCTACGACAAGCCGATGATCTACTATCCGCTGTCGACGCTGATGCTGGCGGGGATACGCGACATCCTGATCATCTCCACGCCGCAGGACACGCCGCGCTTCCAGCAATTGCTGGGCGACGGCGGAGCGTGGGGGCTTAATCTGCAATATGCCGTGCAACCCTCGCCGGATGGCTTGGCGCAGGCCTTCATCATCGGGCGCGAATTTATCGGCAAGCACCCTTCCGCGCTGGTGCTGGGCGACAACATTTTTTACGGGCATTCCTTCCAGGATCAATTGGCCAATGCGACACAGCGCTCCAAGGGAGCGACCGTATTCGCCTACCATGTGCGCGATCCGGAGCGCTATGGCGTTGTGGAATTCAATGAGAATGGGCAAGCCATTTCGCTGGAAGAAAAACCCGCCAAGCCAAAATCCAATTACGCCGTCACCGGCCTGTACTTCTATGACAATAGCGTGGTTGATATTGCCGCCAATCTCAAACCCTCTCCGCGCGGTGAACTGGAGATTACCGATGTCAATCGCATCTATCTGGAGCGCAACAATCTGTCCGTCGAGATCATGGGACGCGGCTACGCCTGGCTGGATACCGGCACGCACGAATCATTGCTCGAAGCCAGCCAGTTCATCCAGACCATAGAACACCGTCAGGGACTCAAGATCGCCTGCCCGGAAGAGATCGCATATCACATGGGATTTATCGATGCCGCACAACTGGAGAAGCTCGCCGCACCGTTGATCAAGAGTGGATACGGTGCCTACCTGATGCGGGTACTCAACGATAAGGACATGCCATCATGAGAGTGATCCATACCGCCATTCCCGACCTGCTGATCATCGAACCCAGGGTATTCGGCGATGACCGTGGCTTCTTTTTCGAGAGTTTCAACCGGCGCAGGTTTGCCGAACTGACCGGCCGCGATGTCGATTTCGTGCAGGACAACCACTCGCGCTCCGCGCAAAACGTACTGCGCGGATTGCACTACCAGATACAGTATCCGCAAGGAAAACTGGTGCGAGTGGTGCAGGGCGCAGTGCTCGATGTAGCGGTGGACATCCGCAAGAGCTCGCCCACTTTCGGCAAGCATGTCGATGTGGAGTTGTCGGCCGAGAACAAACTCATGCTGTGGATACCGGAAGGCTTTGCGCACGGCTTCAGCGTGCTGACCGAGACCGCGGATTTTCTGTACAAAACCACCGATTACTGGTTCCCGGAACACGAGCGCTGCATACGCTGGGATGACCCGGCACTCGCGATAGACTGGAATCTCAAATCAGAGCCCATCGTTTCCGTCAAAGATGCGCAAGGTAAAACCCTGGCCGAAGCGGAGTTGTTTGCCTGATTTTCGTCGCTTGGTTCTCAAACCTTGAACCTTGATTTTTTGCCCGCGCTTACCTTGATTGGTATATTTGACCCGCAGTGGTAAAAGTAGTAAATTACTACCGGTTGTAATTAACGGAGAAAATCATGGAACTTGCACGGGTTACGGCCAAAGGCCAGGCAACAATTCCCAAACGCATCAGAGAAGCCGCGCATATTCGGGAGGGCGATATGCTGGCGTTCGATCTGGATAGCAACAACCGGATCACCATTAAGCGTATCGATCCGGCTGTCGACGTGGAGTTATCTGCATTGCAGAAGACGCTATCCGAGTGGAACTCGCCTCAGGACGAGGAAGCGTGGCGTGACCTTTAAGGCGTTTGATGTGGTTGCCGTACCTTTCCCATTCACGGATCGCGATGCAACAAAGCGCCGTCCGGCATTAGTGATATCCAATGAGAAATTTAATCAGCAACACAATCAAATTGTATTGGCCATGATCACCACGATCACCGATAACGTTTGGCCCAGTGATGTTACGTTAACCAATTGGCAAAAAGCGGGGCTGAAACTGCCGTGCCAGTTACGCTTGAAATTATTCACGCTGGATCAAAGCCTGGTTGTGAAGACGATCGGACATTTATCACCCAAAGACGTTAAATCCGTACAGGCTGTTCTAACTGAATTTATTGATGTTGGTTAACTCAGGCGTTTCAATAATTAAAATAATGCTTTCATGAGGATGAGGGGTACATTCAAGTTGGTGCCCCGCACCCCTGATTCAATCCTTTAACCTTGCCCCTGTTTTCCCGTTGAATCTTCTGGATTGCACTTTCTGATATGTGTATACTTAACGTATATACATGTAGGAGATTAGTGATGTCTTATGCTCGCGTATTCAAATCAGGAAACAGCCAGGCTGTTCGGTTACCCAAGGAGTTTCGCTTTGAAGCGGAGCAGGTGGAGATATTTCGTCGCGGTGATGAAATTGTGCTGCGTGCAAAGCCTGCCAATGCGGCTATGATATTCGACGCATTGGCCAGTTTGCCCCAAGACCTGTTCGCTGAAGGGCGAATCGACATCCCTCCTCAGCAACGCGAGCCGCTCTGATGTCCGTGCGCTATTTGCTGGATACCAGCATTTGTATCTACATTACCAAGCACAATCCGCCTGCCGTGCGTGAGCGATTTGAACGACATACGACAGACGAGCTGGCCATGTCGGCAATTACATTGGGCGAATTGCGTCACGGTGCGGAGAAAAGCCAGTCTCCCAAAAAAGCATCCGCCGCGATCGAGCAATTGACCAACGCTATACAGGTGATGCCGATTGACGACGGGGTCGCACAACAATACGGAAAGATTCGTGCAAAGCTTGAGCAAGCCGGCCAAACGATCGGTAACAACGACCTTTGGATCGCTGCCCACGCCAAAGCCGAGGGATGGATACTCGTCACCAACAACGA
>DIYV01000147.1:0-140 GCA_002429165.1 Gallionella sp. UBA6045
TCAGACATGATCCACATCACCATGTGCATGGCCTCGGGCGTGAGCGACATGTAATCCCAGAACGTGTCGTGCGCAGTCGCCGATTGCGGAAAGCCGCGGTCCGGTTCCATCTTCACGGCATGAATGAGGTCGGGGAATTT
>DIYV01000147.1:406-6197 GCA_002429165.1 Gallionella sp. UBA6045
GGCGTCTTTTCACCCACCTCGGTGAGTATCCTGGCGGTGGTGTATTTCTTCAAAGAGGCGGTCAGCTCGAAGTATCCGTGCGCGCCCGTCGCACGCGCGTGAACGATACGCTCGGGAATGCGCTCATGATCGAAATGGGTGATTTTTTCGCGGAGGATGAAATCCTCCAGTAGCGTCGGGCCGCGCGGATTGGCCCTGAGCGAGTTTTGATTATCGGAAAGTGCGACACCCTGGTTCGTGGTGAGCGCGGGGTGCTCACCACCGGCGATCTGGTGCAGCTCTCCGCCGGCAGCCAGTTGTGAGTCTCCGTACGGGGCCGAGCCTTTTTCCTGTTTGCGTTTTCCGGAATTACGCGTTGTCTTTTCTTTGCTCATGATCGATCTCCTTGATGAGTAACGCCAGCCTGGCGCGCAGTCGACTCACTATTCCGTCGTTTTGCCGTCAAAGTGTTCGTTGTCGGCCTCCGCGTCGGCGCGGGTATGGTGGAGGACGCCGTCCCGATGATTCGGCAGTGCATAGAGCGTGTAAAGCTTAAGTGGAACACTGCCGGTATTGATGATGTGTGATTCATCCCGGCCGGGACAACTACCGCGAAGCCGGCGCGGATCGCCGTCCGAACGCCATTGAGAACCGCCTCACCGGTCCCTTCCTCCACGCGAAAGAACTGGTCGAGCTTGTGGATTTCCGCCCCGATCTCTTCCTTGGGCTTTAACGCCATCACGACGAGCTGACAGTGCTTTGCCGTGTAAAGCACCCGGCGAAACTCGTCATTCCTGACGGCGAGACCCTCGATATCTTGCACAAAGCCTTTCATATGGTTTCTCCTTGGTTCAAAGTGACCTCAGGTCTTGAGGAATGCCAGCAGATCGGCATTGAGCTGGTCTTTGTGCGTGTACGCGAGGCCGTGGGGTGCTCCCGCGTAGATCTTCAGGGTCGCGTTCTTGACCAGCTTCGATGAGCGGAGAGCCGCGGCGCCGATCGGCACGATCTGGTCGTCGTCGCCGTGGATGATCAGCGTCGGCACGTCGAACTTCTTCAGGTCTTCGGTAAAATCCGTCTCCGAGAACGCCTTGATGCAGTCGAAGGTGTTCTTGTGACCGGCCTGCATCCCCTGGAGCCAGAACGAGTCGATCATACCCTGCGAGACCTTGGCGCCCAGTCTGTTGGCCCCGAAGAACGGGCCGCTGGCCAGATCCTTGTAAAGCTGCGAGCGGTCGGCGATGGAGCCGAGGCGGATCTTGTCGAATACTTCAATCGGCAAACCACCGGAATTGGCCGCCGTTTTCAGCATCAGCGGCGGAACGGCGGAGATAAGCGCGGCCTTGGCCACCCGTTTCGTGCCGTGACGACCGATATAGCGGGCAACTTCGCCGCCGCCCGCGGAGAAGCCGATCAGGACGGCGCTCTTCAGGGCTAGCGTTTCGATGAGTTCCGAGAGGTCGTCGGCATAGGTGTCCATCTCGTTGCCATTCCAGGGCTGGCTCGACCGGCCATGGCCGCGCCGGTCATGGGCAACGCAGCGATAGCCGTTGGAGGCCAGGAACATCATCTGAGCCTCCCAGCTATCCGCACTGAGAGGCCAGCCGTGGCTGAACACTACAGGTTGTCCTGTGCCCCAGTCCTTATAATAGATATGAGTACCGTCTTTCGTCGTAATCGTGTTCATTGTTTATTTCCTTTTTTATCGGCGGGGCCGTCGACCTCTCATGTCCGTCCAACGCTGCAGCAATCCCTTACTTCATCTTCTTGATGTTTCCTTCTACTTCTTTTGCCCCCTTCGCATAGAGCTTTGCTTCATCGGGGGCAAGCTCGCGGAGCAATCTCAAAAACTCTCTCGCGTGTACAAGCTCCTCGTCCGCAATTTCCTTGAGCACTTTCACGGCGAGCTTGTTGTCGGTTGATTCGGCAAGCTGCAGGTACATCTGAGTCGCTTCGTACTCTGCGGCCACCATGAAACGAATTGCTCTGACGAGCTCCTCATGCGTGAGCTTCCTGTCGTTTGCCAATCCTGAAAAGGGCGACCCGAAATCTGGCATGTTTATTCTCCTTTCTTAGTGGAGCCCCTACGGCTGAAGCCAGAGGCTCCTAAAATAACGCGACCTCCCCGAAATCGCTTCTGCTGAACGTGCAATTGTGTCGCGAATTATTTTGGGCATTCATCGCCAAGCTAAAGCTTGGAGGTTTTCGCGTAGGGGACTAAAGTTTAAGTTGTTTCATGGTCTCACGCATGAACGCGGGCAGATCGGATGGTTGTCGCGACGTGACCAGATTGGCGTCAACAACCACATCCATGTCCTCATAAAGCGCACCTGCTTCTTTGAGTTCATCAACCACCGATTTGTAGCAGGTGGCGTGCCGTCCTTTCAAAAGACCGGCGCTGATCAATATTTGCGGCCCGTGGCAAATGGCGGCAACAGGTTTGTTGCGAGCGAAAAAACTCCGGGCGATATCCAGCGCTTTAGGCTCTTTTCTCACCAGCGCGGGCGCCGCGCCGCCGGGCAGGACCAGGATCTCGTAGTCGTCAGGATTGATATCGTCAAGGGTTTTATCTACAACCACCTCGTAGCCGTGCTTGCCCTTGATGGTCCCGCGACTCAGGGAGGCCACTTCCACGTCAATGGCCGCCTCTTTGAGACGATAGTAAGGAACCAGCAGCTCAGTGTCCTCAAACTTGTCCGCGCTTATGATCAAAGCTTTCATATTTCATCTCTCCTTCTATAGCAGTAATTTCAAAAATCAAACATCAAATGCTAAAAATATATTTAATGGCTTAATCGCAAATCATTCATGCGAATAATTATATTAAGATTATTTTTTAAAAAGATTTGCCGCCGCAAAATCCCAATTAATCAGTTTATCCAGCACTGCGTTGACATAGTCCGGTCTTGCCAGCTTTGCCTGCTGTCGAGGCTATGATCTTCTCCAAGGTCAACTCCGTAACCTTCGTTCCTGCTACCAGCTTGTTCAAGTTATCAATATATCCCTTGTGATGCTTTCCGTAGTGGAAGCTAATCGTATTCGCGGAAATTAAGGGATCCAGCGCGTTATTCGCGTAGGGCAGGGACGGTAGGACATGAGGAGATGCACTTTCAATCTTGTCGTTGCTCATCATTTTTCCTCCTATGGTGACGTAAAAGCCTAACGGCTTGTGTTTCAGCGGTACCGGGCCAAGTAGCGTGAGGTGAAGGACATTGTCCGAAGTCTTGCCACTTTTAAAGCCACCGACAAGGTCGGTGGTAGTTTACTCCGGTATCACTACTGCCCCGGTTTAAGAATGACCTTGGTCCAGCCCTGCTTTCGTGCATCAAAGTTTTTGTATGCTTCGGCCGCCCGGTCGAGTGGCAGTTCGTGCGAGATGATGAAGGACGGTTTCGCTTTTCCCTCTGCTATCAGCTTACACAACTTGCGGTTGTATGCTTTTACATTGGCCTGGCCAGTCCCGATGTGCTGGCCCTTGATCCAAAACTGGCCAAAGTCGAACGCAATCTGACCATGCTTGGCCAATTTATCTTTGGCGTGAGGGTCTTCCGGTACGAAAACCCCCACCACCCCGATACCGCCAGTCGGGCGCACGGTTTTCACTAGATTGTTCATCGTCAGGTTCGGCACCTCATGCCCTTTGTGGTCGCAGCATTGATAGCCCACGCATTCGCACCCCCGATCCGCTCCTTGGCCGGCGGTCAGCGCCATGACCTGTTCCACGCCAGACCCATCCGAGTCATCGACCGCAATAGCACCTATTTTTTCTGCCAATGCCAGTCGGTCCTTGTGCATGTCCACGACCATGACCTTGCTGGCCCCTTTGATGATCGAAGAGTACGCCGCCATAAGACCGACCGGCCCAGCGCCGTAAATGACAACCGAATCGCCTGCGTGCACGCCTGCGAGCTCCGTGGCGTGATAACCCGTCGGAAAGATATCGGACAACATAACGTAATCATTTTCCTTTTCCTCAGCATCGGGCGGGAGCACCAGACAGTTGAAGTCAGCATAGGGCACACGTAATAGCTCTGCCTGTCCACCACTGTACGGTCCCATGCCTGCGAAGCCATACGCTGCGCCCGCGTTGCCGGGGTTGGCAATGAGGCAGAACCCTGTGAGACCACGCTCGCAATTTTCGCAAAAGCCACAAGAAATATTGAATGGCATGCAGACCCGATCTCCCAGTTTGACGCGGTCAACCGCGCTGCCGATCTCGATGACCGTTCCAAGATTCTCATGCCCGAATATTCGGCCGGGCTCCATATCAGTCCGGCCTTCATACATATGCAGATCGGATCCGCAAATGTTTGTGGTCGTGATTTTCACAAGCACATCAGTTGCTTTTTCAATCTTGGCATCCGGGACATTTTTGACCACTACGTCGCGAGGACCTTTATAAACGACTGCTTTCATGAGGATTCTCCTTTATTAATAGATGTTTTTCGTTGGTATCCATACCTTCTGTTATCTATCACAGTACCTCCCTTCAAGCTCTAAGGAGCTGGCGGTTATGCCAACGTCCGAACGGACTTTTCCCGGGCCCATAGTCGCGTCTTTGCCGCAGCAATAAAGGCCTCTTTGTCGTTGGTAACTGTGCCAGTTGTCATGTGATTACGTCATTATTAAATCTGCAAGCAAAACTCGAATCGAACTATCAGGACTGTTTGATTAGAAATCTGTTGAGTGAGCGTAAAAAGTTTATGTCCATCATGAGCCGCCACAATATGCTGAACAGCCGTAGCGTTTCAGTGTGGTAACACACTTAGCAATAAATTGGGTACGAGAGGTAGATATCGGTGGCTATATCACATACGAATGACAGGTCGATCTTGAGCTGATCGAGCGGTAGCTGTTTGGGGTATTAAGCGTGGCCCAAAGATGACGGCCAATCTCCCTTAAATCAGGCAGCGAATGATTTAACCAGCGCGAATCAGCGCCTCCGGGTTGAATAGCTTGTCAGGTGGCATATCGATGCTGCACTCACGCCACCGTACCAAACAGTGCCCCGACGCCAGCAGTTAACCCCATGGCCAGCGCACTCCAGAATGTGACACGCATTGCACCCGCCGTCAAAGAAGCGCCGCCGGCGTGCGCAGCCACCCCGCCTAGCACCGCGAGAAAAACGAGTGAAGTACCTGAGACGAGTGGGATGAGACTTGCCGCGGGAGCCAATAACGTGATCAACAGTGGCATGGCAGCTCCAATTGCGAAGCTGGCAGCCGAAGAAAAGGCGGCCTGGATCGGGCGCGCACTAAGCGCTTTGGTGATCCCGAGTTCGTCGCGGACATGCGCGCCGAGCGCGTTATGCGCCATGAGTTGATCGGCGACCTGTTTCGCAAGTGCGGGATCAAGGCCTCGACCGACATAGATCGCCGCCAATTCTTTATGCTCGCCCGCATTGTCCGTCTTGAGCTCCTTGCGTTCAAGCTCGATGTCTGCCTTTTCGGTGTCTGCCTGTGAGTGGACGGAAACATACTCGCCGGCAGCCATAGACATGGCTCCGGCGACCAGGCCGGCAACCCCGGCGACCATTATGTTGCTGTGGGTGGCATGCGCAGCTGCAACACCCAGCACCAGGCTCGCTGTGGAAACGATGCCATCATTCGCGCCCAATACCGCGGCGCGTAGCCAGCCTATGCGTTTAGTGCGGTGTCGTTCTATGTGACGCTGACGCATATTGAATTGTCTCGATGTGATCCTTAGTTACCCACTGAAAAATGTTTCATATTTTCCGCCGGGCTTCGAACACATAGCGAAGAAAAGGCGCCAACTTCACTCTTGATGGGCGAAACGATACTGTGCAAGTCCG
>DIYV01000122.1 GCA_002429165.1 Gallionella sp. UBA6045
GCCCACAGTATTTGGATTATTGGTCAGTGCGGTTCCGGTTCCCTGGGCATTGCTGTGAGTATTGATATCAGAAACAGGCAGTGTCGCCGCATCAGTTCCTATTGGTCCCGCGTCTCTGACCATTCCTGCGGGTCCGGCGGCCCAGGCCATGTTACCATCAGACGAAAATGTTGTAATCTCGCCGGTCACCCGGTTCGTGACTTTGATACTGTCATTCCAGCGCCCCCAGTTGATGGCGGTCACGGCGTCTGGCACACTGATGCCCTGTATATGGGGCGGTATCATTGCGATGTTAGGATGTGTCGATGACTTCGTCGCCTTATTATTCCATGAGGCTGATGCCAATGTGGACGCGGCTTTCTTTTTTGAAGCATTGTCCTCAGCCGCTGCTTCGCGCACTTCCTTGTCATTTTTCCTTCCTGCGGATGTTACTGCTTCAGCCGTAATTTCCTTTTTCTCGGATTTATCCGCAGCTGCTGTCTTGCGCACTTGCTTATCTTCCTTCTCGCTGGCCTTGACTTTTGTCAGTGGCCTGCTTTTTACCGTAAATATTTTAGTGTTAAGCGGTTTCAGTTCCGGCATCTGATCCGCCGCGCTGACATAACCCATCTGGTTTGGCAGTACAGAAATCGTGCCCCGATCCGTGGTCATCGTGGTCTCCCCCCAATTCACCTTGTTATAAGTGCCGATGGGGGCAACAGCCGCCATTGGACTGCCTGCTGTGACCACATAAGTTTCATGATCGGTGCCGCGAATACCGATGACAGCTGCAGCCGTGGTAATGTGAAAACTGGATTTGTGCAGTTTCCCGATCAATCCTGTAACGGCGCGGAATCCACCGGTGAACAAAGAGAAGAAACTTCTTTCGCTGCCATCTTGTGTGCCGTTGAATTTGAAGGTATCGAACTTGAGCTTTGTGTCAGAGCGCACGGCGATAAGTCCGCCATCCAGCATTTTGATCTGTGCACTGGCGTCTGTTGCCGTAGTCAGCGTATCGCCTTCCCTGACTACATCGCCCTTTTTCAGTATGCTCTCTTGTCCGTCCGCACTGCTGATCCGGACGTTACCGTTAACAAACTGGGCGTGCCCGGCGTCTACTGCGTAGCTAGCCTGGCTCATCAACATCAGGCTGGCCGCCAGGCAAGCATTGATAATTGCAATTATTTTCTTAACGATTTTCATGACTTACCCCGTATTTGAGCCATGCTTATCTCACATCTGTCCATGCACGGTCTGTGCGCCAGCGCATACAGCTATGTGTGCTGGCGCACATAGGTTGATAATTCGGAATTGTCCGAGGGAGAAAGATCGGAAATTGACTTCAATTGTCAGATAAACAGGTATCGAGCGAATTGCGCATAACGCCGGCATTGCTGCCTGCTTTGAAGTTCGGCTTGGCTCCGTGGGATAAACACCTTGCAAAGGCGCTCAGCGACTTCAATCGTTCGCCCGGAAATCAGCCGTCAGTTGCCCGGTGACTTTGGATAATCGGTGCAATAGTCCGATCAAGATCGGAATCATTTCACTGTAAATCACGGCGAATAGCCAGAGAAACATCCATTCGGTCATACCCGCAAATGACAATATTGGAATCGTTCTTCGTGTAACTTAACTGCGGGCGCAGCGTCCAGCCTTTGCCCAGATACCGGTACACGCCAACCGACTTGTCATACTGACGATCATTGCGTTTGCGCAGGAACGTTGCGTTAGTCTTGTCATAGGTACCCGATTGCCATCGGCACGTACGCCACCGGGGTTGGCCAAGCCGCCTCATTTATCAAGCGCCGTGTGGCGGATGACAGGCGGGGTGTGGCATAATTGAACGCTCTTAATAAAACTGTTTAAACAAGATGCGCGCGCAAACCCTTTACGACAAACTCTGGAGTGCTCACGTGGTGCGGCAGGAAGCCGACGGCACCGCGTTGATCTATATCGACCGCCATCTGGTGCATGAAGTGACCAGCCCGCAGGCCTTCGAGGGCCTGAAATTGGCCGGACGCAAAGTGTGGCGGACGAATTCGATCTTGGCCGTGGCCGACCATAACGTGCCGACCACAGGGCGCGCTCAGGGCATCGCCGATCCGGTCTCGCGTTTGCAGGTGGAGACACTGGACAGCAATTGCGCGGAGTTCGGCGTGAACGAGTTCAAGATGTCCGACGTGCGTCAGGGCATCGTGCATGTGATCGGGCCGGAGCAAGGTGCGACTTTGCCGGGCATGACGGTGGTATGCGGCGATTCGCACACCAGCACACACGGCGCGTTCGCCGCGCTGGCGTTCGGCATCGGCACGTCCGAGGTCGAACATGTGATGGCAACGCAATGCCTGCTGATGAAAAAAACCAAGGCCATGCAGGTGTTGGTGGGTGGCGCACTGGGCCGGGGTGTCACCGCGAAAGATATCGCGCTGGCGGTGATCGGCAAGATCGGCACGGCGGGCGGCACCGGTTATGCGATTGAATTTGCCGGCAGCACGATACGAGGCCTTTCCATGGAAGGACGCATGACTTTGTGCAATATGGCGATCGAAGCCGGCGCGCGCGCCGGCATGATCGCGGCGGATTACACCACCATCAACTATCTCAAGGGCCGCCCGTTCGCACCGCAAGGCGAGTTGTGGGACAAGGCAGTTGCCTACTGGCACACTTTGCACAGCGATGAAGGCGCGCAGTTCGATCAGGTGGTCGAACTGGATGCTGCTCAGATCAAGCCGCAGGTGACCTGGGGTACATCGCCGGAAATGGTGGTGGCGGTGGACGGGCGCGTGCCTGATCCTGCGACCATCAGCGACGCGGTCAAGCGCGATGCTGCCGAGCGTGCGTTGCAGTACATGGGGCTGGCGGCGAACACGCCGATTGCGGAGATCAACATCGACAAGGTGTTCATCGGTTCCTGCACCAATTCGCGCATCGAGGATTTGCGCGCAGCCGCGCTCATCGCACTCGGCAAACATGTAGCGGCGAATGTGAAGCTGGCGATGGTGGTGCCCGGTTCCGGATTGGTGAAACGGCAAGCCGAACAGGAAGGGCTCGATAAAATCTTTATCGCGGCCGGTTTTGAATGGCGTGAGCCGGGCTGTTCGATGTGTCTGGCGATGAATGACGACAAGCTCTCGCCCGGCGAGCGTTGTGCCTCGACTTCCAACCGCAACTTCGAGGGTCGGCAGGGGCAGGGCGGACGCACTCATCTGGTCAGTCCGGAAATGGCTGCGGCGGCGGCGATCGCCGGGCATTTTGTCGATATAAGCAAGTCGTGAATGGGGCATACATGAAAAAGTTGGCGGCTTTGTTGATGCTGGGGTTCGTTGCGTCGGGCTTGCTTGCCGGACGAACTGCGTTGGCTGATGACGGTGTCGTCGATCGTGCCGGAAATGGCATCAAGAAAGGCGGTGAGGCAGCTGCCCGTGGCATCGATAAGGGTGTCAAGGCTGCTGAACCGGCTATTAAGAAGGGTGGCAAGTGGTTAGGCCGGAAATTGAAGATAGTAGGCAAAAAAATAGAAAAGGCGGCTGACAAGTAATGAAAAAATTTACCGTGCTGAACGGGTTGGTTGCGCCGCTGGACAGGGCCAATGTGGATACCGACGCGATCATTCCCAAACAATTCCTGAAATCCATCAAGCGATCAGGTTTCGGCCCGAATCTGTTCGACGAATGGCGTTACCTGGATCACGGCGAGCCGGGCAGGGATAATTCCAAACGTCCGTTGAACCCGGATTTCGTGCTGAACCAGCCGCGCTATAAAGGCGCGCAGGTTTTGCTTGCCCGCGAGAATTTTGGTTGTGGCTCTTCACGGGAACATGCGCCCTGGGCGCTGGAAGATTTCGGCTTTCGCGTCATCATCGCGACCAGCTTTGCCGACATCTTTTTTAACAACTGCTTCAAGAACGGCTTGCTGCCGGTCCGCCTGGCTGCAGAGCAGGTTGATGAATTATTCAAAGCGGTGGCGGAAAACGCGGGTTACAAGCTGGTCATCGATCTGGAGCATCAAACCATCAGTGCCCCGGACGGAAAGATGTACAAGTTTGAAGTGGAAGCCTTCCGTAAACACTGCTTGTTGAACGGCCTGGACGATATCGGTTTGACTTTGCAGCATGTGGATGAGATCAAGGCGTACGAGGAAAAACACCGCGCGGCACAGCCGTGGCTGTTTGCGTAATCGATGTGTAATTTTGACTGGGAAAGCAAATGAAAATTGCGGTATTACCGGGTGACGGCATTGGACCCGAAATTGTCGCTCAGGCGGCAAAAGTGCTTGAGGCGTTGCGCAGCGACGGATTGAAGGTAGAACTGGAGTATGCGCATATCGGCGGCGCCGGCTACGATGCGGCGGGCGATCCGTTTCCTGCCGAAACTGAAAAGCTGGCGCTTGCGTCCGATGCTTTGTTGCTCGGTGCGGTGGGCGGTTATCAGTACGACACACTGCCCCGGCCCAAGCGCCCGGAGCAAGGCTTGTTGCGCATCCGCAAAGGACTGGGATTGTTTGCCAACCTGCGCCCGGCGATGGTGTATCCCGAACTGGTTAATGCTTCCAGCCTGAAGCCGGAACTGGTGTCCGGACTGGACATCATGATCTTGCGTGAATTGACCGGCGACATTTATTTTGGACAGCCGCGCGGTATACGCACACTGGACAATGGCGAGCGCCAGGGTTTCGACACCATGCTCTACAGCGAGTCGGAGATCCGCCGCGTGGCGCATGTCGGTTTTCAGATCGCAATGAAGCGCGCCGGTGAAAATGGCCGGGCAAAGATGTGTTCGGTAGACAAGGCCAACGTGCTGGACACCAGCATGTTCTGGCGCGAGATTGTGAACGAGGTGGCCAAGGAATACCCGCAGGTCGAGTTGTCGCACATGTATGTGGACAATGCGGCGATGCAACTGCTGCGGGCGCCGAAACAGTTCGACGTGATTCTGACCGGTAATATATTCGGCGATATTTTGTCGGACGAAGCGTCGATGTTGACCGGATCGATCGGCATGTTGCCGTCCGCCTCGCTGGATGCGAACAACAAGGGGCTGTACGAGCCGTGCCATGGCTCAGCACCCGACATCGCGGGCAAGGATATCGCCAATCCTTTGGCGACTATCCTGTCGGTGGCGATGATGATGCGCTATACCTTTGCGCATGAAGATATCGCGCAGCGCATCGAGACGGCAGTGCGCAAAACGCTGCAGCAGGGGTTGCGGACTGCGGATATCGCCGAAGCGGGCAATCAGAAGATCGGTACAGCCGCGATGGGTGATGCGGTCGTCGCATCACTGTAAATACATTTTGAGAGAAGAAGAATGAACAAGCAATATGACGTTTGTATACTGGGCGCGACCGGGGCGGTGGGCGAGGCGATGCTGGCTATACTGGAGCAGCGCAAGTTTCCGGTGCGCAATCTTTATCCGTTGGCCTCCAGCCGTTCAGCCGGTTCGACCGTGCAGTTCAATGGTGCGGAGATGACCGTGATCGACGTGGATGATTTTGATTTTGCCAGGGCACAGATCGGATTGTTTTCGGCCGGTGGCAGCGTGTCGGAAAAATATGC
>DIYV01000183.1 GCA_002429165.1 Gallionella sp. UBA6045
TTCTGCTCTTTGGCAAACGCGCGCTCCATCCCGCTGGCCAAGGCGATTGCCGAGCGCTTCGACAACCTTGATTTTCAACATGACATCGGCGAGATCGAGCTCAACATGTCGGGTTGCATGAACGCCTGCGGACATCATCACGTCGGGAACATCGGCATACTCGGTGTGGATAAGGACGGTGAAGAATGGTATCAGGTGTCGATCGGCGGCGCGCAGGGCAATGACAGCAGCCTGGGCAAGGTCATCGGGCGCTCCTTTACGTTTGCCCAAACGCCCGAGGTGATCGGCCGCCTGCTGGAGATGTATGTGCGCGAACGTTTTGCCGACGAGCGTTTCATCGATACCGTGCGCCGTATTGGCCTCAAACCGTTCAAGGATCATGTCTATGCGGCACCGTTAAGGGGCGATGAAGCGCTTGCTGGTGTGGAATACCGCCTGCTGGCAGCGGGCGCGACCCATGACACCCCTTTATATGCATCGGGAGTTTGAGACATGATTATCAAAAACAAAACGATAGCCGTTGACGACTGGACCGTAATGCGCCTGGAAGAAAACGACACGCCGCATGACGTTGTCGTGCCGTGCGGAAAGGTCATCGTGCCGTTGAAAGTGTGGCAGGCACAACGCGATGTGCTGCAATCCCGCGCCGAGCTGGGTGTGTGGCTGGCAAGCGATGAGCGGGCGGAAGACTTGAAAAATGATCTGGCAATGTTTTCTGTGATCGCAGTTGATTTTCCGAAATTTGTGGATGGGCGCGGCTATTCCATCGCAATGCATTTGCGCGCCAGGCTGGGATTTACCGGCGAGTTGCGCGCAATCGGCGACGTGCTGCGCGACCAGATGTTCTATATGCAGCGGGTGGGTTTCGATGCGTTTGCGCCACGCCCGGACAAGGATATCGGCGGGGCATTGAAGGGATTGAACGACTTCTCATTAACCTATCAGGCGTCATCGGATGAAAAATCACCGTTGTTTCGCCGTGTACAGCGCGGAGGTGGATTATGAATGGACTGGATCAAAAAGTTGAACAGGTACGGACTTTACTTGCCGCGGCAGTTCGTGATTTTTCGCCGGTAAGCTTTGCCAACAGCCTGGGCGCGGAAGACATGGTGCTTACCGATATTATTGCCAGGAACCGTCTGGATATCGGGATATTCAGCCTGGATACCGGACGCTTGCCGGATGAAACTTACAACCTGATGCACAAGATCGAAAATTTTTACGACATTCAGCTAAAGGTCTATTTCCCTGATCACGCATTGGTGGAGAGATACATTGCTCAAAACGGGGTGAACGGTTTTTACGAAAGCATCAAGGCACGCAAGGAGTGCTGCTTCGCGCGCAAGGTGGAACCGTTGCGCCGCGCGCTGGCCGGCAAGGGAGCGTGGGTCACAGGGATGCGCCGCGACCAGGCGGTGACACGCGGCACGCTGGAAGTCTCCGCCTGGGATGCGGACAACGGTCTGCAGAAGCTCAACCCGTTGCTGGATTGGTCGAACAGGGACGTGTGGGCGTACATCCGCCAGCACGATATTCCCTACAACAAACTGCACGACCAGTTTTATCCCAGCCTGGGTTGCGCGCCCTGCACCCGTTCGGTCACACCGGGCGAGGATATCCGTTCCGGACGCTGGTGGTGGGAAGATCCAAACAGCAAGGAATGCGGCCTGCATGCCAGCCAGGTTACACAGATAGCGCATGGAACCGGCGTGTCAGCGCAAATAGTCGCCGAGCAAAGCACGGAGCTGGTCTGAGCACTGATTATTGAAACGGAAATATTATGGAACTGGTCGAGAAAGATAGCATGACTGCACACACCTTTACCCATCTGGACGCGCTGGAAAGCGAGTCCATCCACATCATGCGCGAGGTCGCGGCCGAATGCAAAAATCCCGCACTGCTGTTTTCCGGCGGCAAGGATTCCATCGTGATGTTGCGCCTTGCGGAGAAGGCGTTTCGCCCCGCGAAGTTTCCATTCCCGCTGGTGCATATCGACACCGAGCACAACTTCCCCGAGGTGATCGCGTTTCGCGACAAACGTGCCGCCGAATTGGGCGAGCGCTTGATCGTGCGTTCCCTGCAAGATTCCATCAGGAAGGGAACGGTCGTGCTGAAGAATGCTCTGCAAAGCCGCAATGTGTTCCAGTCGGTGACGCTGCTGGAGACCATTGCCGAATTCGGCTTCGATGCCTGCATGGGCGGCGCGCGACGCGACGAGGAAAAGTCGCGCGCCAAGGAACGCATCTTTTCGTTCCGCGACGAGTTCGGCCAATGGGACCCGAAGAACCAGCGCCCCGAGTTGTGGGACATCTACAACACCCGCGTGCATCCCGGCGAGAACATCCGCGTGTTCCCGATCAGCAACTGGACGGAAATGGACATCTGGCAATACATAGCCCGCGAGAAACTGGAGATACCCAGCATCTATTTCGCGCATGAGCGTGAAGTGATCCAGCGCCCCGGCGGCATCATTCCGGTTTCGCATCTGGTTCAGCCGCAAGCAGGCGAGATGGTGGTCAAAAAAATCGTGCGTTTCCGTACCGTCGGCGATATCACCTGCACCTGCCCGGTGGAGTCCCCCGCCGGGAACGCGCTGGAGATCATCGAAGAAACCGCGATTACACGCATCACCGAACGCGGCGCGACGCGCATGGACGACCAGACATCGGATGCTTCGATGGAGCTGCGCAAGAAAGAAGGATATTTCTAGATTACCGGAAACGAGTCGCATCTCCGTAGGAGCGCAATTTATTGCGCGATTGAAAAGGAAGCATCGCGCAATAAATTGCGCTCCTACAATGAACGATGTTCCGCAAAGTTGCGGATAAATATTGAAGGTACACACCATGAGCAACTCAACACAACTATTACGTTTTATCACCGCCGGCAGCGTGGATGACGGCAAGAGCACGCTGATCGGCCGTCTGCTGCATGACTCCAAGTCGATCTTCGAGGATCAGCTTTCGGCGATCTCCAAGACCAGCGCAAAGCGCGGCATGGCCGCAGTGGATTTTTCCCTGCTTACCGACGGCCTGCAAGCCGAGCGCGAACAGGGCATCACCATCGACGTGGCGTATCTTTACTTCGCGACGCCCAAGCGCAAATTCATCATCGGCGATACCCCCGGTCACGAGCAATACACCCGCAACATGGTGACGGCCGCGAGCACCGCCAACCTGGTGGTCATCCTGGTCGATGCGCGCAAGGGCGTGCTGGTGCAGACCCGCCGCCACACCTATCTGGCGAGCCTGGTCGGCATCCCGCACATCGTGCTGGCGGTGAACAAGATGGACATGGTGGATTATTCCGAAGCCAGATACAGCGAAATATGCGCGGAGTATCTGAAATTCGCGTCGCAACTGGGATTGACCGACATCACCTGCATCCCGCTTTCGGCATTGGCGGGAGACATGCTGGTGGAGCGCGGCGACAACATGGACTGGTATCAGGGCACGACGCTGATGAATCTGCTGGAAAACATCGTGATCGATTACGACGTGAACACCACCGACTTCCGTTACCCGGTGCAGTGGGTGTGCCGTGTCCATGGTAATGACTTTGGTTCCGACATAACCAGCCGCAACGGATTAGTCTCCGCCGAAACCGTTGATGAAGCCAACGGTTTTAGGGGTTTCATGGGGCGCATCGAAGCTGGCGAGATCGCGGTCGGCGACGAAATCACCGTGCTGCCCTCGGGCCGCAACAGCAGAGTGAAAGAGATCGTCACCTACGACGGCAATCTGCAGCGTGCCTATGCGCCGCAATCCATCACGCTGACGCTGGAAGATGAGATCGACATTTCGCGCGGCGACATGTTCGTGAGGAGCAGTGCCAATTCATCCAGGGTTGAAAAAGAATTCCCGGCAATGCTGTGCTGGTTGTCGGAGATACCGCTCGACAAAAATCGCAAGTATCTGGTTAAACACACCACGCGCACCGCCAGATGTTTGTTCTCGGGCATAGACTACCGCGTCGACGTGAACACGCTGGAACGGCACGCCACCGATATCCTTCATATGAACGACATCGCACATGTGGCGATCAAGGTGCAGCAGCCGCTGGTGTTCGACAGCTATGCCACCGATCGTGCCACCGGAAGCTTTATTGTGATCGACGAGGCGACCAACAATACCGTTGCCGCCGGAATGATTGCATGATGCTGCAGGGCAAAAACAAGGGAAGCTCAATGCATTATTGATCTGCACCGGCTCCGCTTTCGACTCAATCCGGTTATGCAAATCTGGACGTTTGTATGGCTGTTTTGCGGCCGCAAGCAGTCATAGAACGGGTGTAAATCAATCAGCTTGGACGTCGCCCATCGACCCGAAGGAGTCAGCCAGTTTTGTGATTTGGTCACACGAAACCGGGCAATCGTGAAGTTCGGCTCCCGACACATAAGAGACTCTTGCCCGCTGAGTTATCATGACTGTTACTAGCAGTCACTTACCAAATTTTGGGCACCCTCAATGTCTCACCGGTTATTCAGGTCGGCAAAATTGAATTGGTCATTATCAATGTTGGTTACCGCACAGACCAGCTGCAACATTAAGTTCAATCTGATCGCCTTACAGGGTGAGCCTGTTAATTTACATGAAGGAGTCTGATCATGAACAAAAATCAAGACAAAGAATTTTTAAAAGACCCAGCTAATTTACCGCAAATCCGTTTCCCTGACGAAAGATCCATGAGTTTGCCTGATCCGGCCGGCGACCTTGACGATATAGAAAAGCTCAGTAAGATCGTTGAGGGAAGTTTCAAAGCGATTGCAAGTGCAACCGGGCTTTCCGAGAAGGAGGTACTCCACGCTATTGAAAATACCCATGTGGATATGCTTAAGGATGTGCTTAAGGACGTTATCAATGTGGATGTGCTCAAGGAAGGCATTCGAGAAGCCATCAAGAATATTGCGCTTGCAACCGATCTTGATACGGAACAAATTACTGACATATTTTCAGCGAAGAAGGGCACCAACCTTAAGGACATCGTTAGTCGACTTTATGACAGCATGCGGGCCAGCAGGGCGACGCAACCTTAAGGACATCATTAGTCGACTTTATGACAGAACCCAAGTTAACAGGGACAAAATTGTGTTTCTCTAAACAAACGACAGAAATCTTTCACGGGATTTATGGAATATCAAGTTGAAGTTCCGGAATTGGCACACAGCGGAAGTCCACTCTTAGGTATTCAATGCTACAAAGCAGTCAATCGCGACTGACTTCTAGTGGCCAAACTTTGACCGTTCAATATCGCAGACGCCGATGACCGGTAAGTGGTCAACACCGAACATATGGTATCGATTTTATTGGAAGATTCCAGACGACCCTTATGGGTCTGAACTTAGGTCGCTTTTTGTACAACGAGCAATCGGGAGAGCGAAATAGTCGTCATGACAATCAACGGTAAGGCCATTGCGGAAACCAGCAAAACGATTGCGATAAGTGAACAGATTTACTGTTTGTGTTCGTGCAGTATCTCAGACCACTCTGCATCGCTAAACACCCGGGAACGAGTGTGAAATGCCTTGCCTTCCGGCCCTTCCAACGAGAATGTACCGCCGCGTCCTTCGATCACGTCGATGATCAGCTGGGTATGTTTCCAGTATTCGTACTGTGATTTGCTGATGTAAAAAGGACAGCCGCCGATTTCGCCCAGATACTCATCTCCTGCACCAATTGTCAGTTCTCCCGGCAGATAGCAATTGGCCGCACTGTTATCGCAACAGCCTCCCGACTGGTGAAACATCAACTCGCCGTGTTTTTGCTTCAGGAAGTCTATAAGTTCCAGTGCTGCTTCCGTGGCAATTACCTTCTCGACCATGTCAATTTCCTCCAAAGACACGGGGCGGTCGCCCGCCCCGCAAATGTCGCTGGTGGGCGACCAAGGAATGAAAACGTGTTTAGAAGAAGCCCAGCTTTTGCTCACTGTAGCTGACCAACAGGTTTTTGGTCTGCTGGTAGTGATCCAGCATCATCTTGTGCGTTTCGCGGCCAATGCCGGATTCCTTGTAGCCGCCGAATGCTGCACCTGCAGAGTAGTCATGATAGCAGTTGGTCCACACCCGGCCAGCTTTGATGGCACGACCCATGCGATAGGCCACGTTTCCGTTGCGACTCCACACGCCAGCGCCGAGTCCATACAGTGTGTCGTTGGCGATCTGCAATGCTTCTGCTTCATCCTTAAATGTGGTCACGGCAAGCACAGGACCAAATATCTCTTCCTGGAAGATGCGCATCTTGTTGTGGCCTTTGAACAAAGTGGGCTGAACATAGTAACCGCCTTCCATATCACCACCCAGATGCGTCTGTTCACCACCTATCAATACCTTTGCGCCTTCCTGCTTGCCGAGGTCAAGATAGGACAATATTTTGGTCAATTGCTCCTTCGATGCCTGAGCACCCATCATGGTATCAGTATCGAGCGGATTGCCTTGCTTGATGGCGGCGACACGTTTTAGAACGCGCTCCATGAATTTGTCGTAGATCGATTCTTGGATGAGCGCACGTGACGGACAAGTGCAGACTTCACCTTGATTGAATGCAAACAAGACGAGCCCTTCAATCGCCTTATCAAGGAAGCCATCATCTTTTTCCATGATATCGGCGAAGAAGATATTAGGAGACTTGCCGCCCAACTCCAGAGTTGCCGGAATCAGGTTGTTTGCTGCTGCCTGAGCGATGACACGCCCCGTAGTCGTAGAGCCAGTAAATGCTATTTTCGCGATCCTTTTGCTTGTCGCGAGCGGCATGCCCGCTTCGCGTCCAAAACCGTTGACGATGTTCAGAACGCCTGGAGGCAGCAGGTCAGCGATCAGATCAACCAGGATCAAGATGCTGATTGGTGTGGATTCTGCAGGTTTAAGCACCACACAGTTTCCGGCACCTATGGCAGGCGCCAACTTCCATGCAGCCATCAGGATAGGGAAATTCCACGGGATAATCTGCCCGACAACACCTAACGGTTCATGGAAGTGATAGGCAATCGTGGTCTCGTTAATTTCAGTCAAGTTGCCTTCCTGTGCCCGCAAACATCCGGCGAAGTAGCGGAAGTGATCTACGGTCAAAGGAATATCGGCATTCAGCGTTTCGCGTATCGCTTTACCATTGTCGACCGTTTCTGCGTAAGCCAATAATTCCAGGTTGGCTTCTATACGATCCGCTATCTTGAGCAAAATGTTGGACCTTTCAGTTATCGATGATTTACCCCACTTAACTGCAGCGGCATGCGCTGCGTCGAGTGCCAGTTCGATATCCTCCGCTCCGGATCGCGCAGCCTTGGTATAGCTCTTGCCACTGATAGGCGTGATGACGTCGAAGTATTGGCCTTTTACCGGAGCAATCCATTTTCCACCGATGAAATTATCATATTGTTTTTTGAATGCAATCTTGGCACCTTTGGTGCCCGGGGCTGCGTAAATCATATTTATCTCCTGGTTAATCGTTTTTTGTGATCGATCATTCGTTCTTACTTCCATGTTGCGCCTTTAAGTTATTCAATTAGCATGCCAGCCAGGACAAACAACCTGAATCATTGATTCAATGCAGTTTTATCATTGGTCGGATAAGCATGGTATTTTTCGAGTGACGCTCCATATTGAAACACCTGTAACAATTTGAGACAGTTGAACACGGCTCCTTGGTGAAACTATTGCATAACATTGCCATCAACCTAATACTTCGGGTAATCAGCAGTAAGTCATCTGGGAGATAGAGGTATCTATGTCAACATCTGCTTTAGCTTTGCGTCATGCGCGTTCTCATCTGTTGGAATACGGCGACTGTCCTTCCGGCACCATAGATGAACGGGTTGCCCGCTCGTGGCGGCGTAGTCTGGCTGCGGGACTCCTTCCCACCGGGCGACTGGTAGAAGGCGATCACTCCAGCGGCAGCAATCTGCGTCATGCCCTTGCTTGTAATCACAATCTGTTGGCATATGCTCGTCCCGTGATGGAATATCTTTTTGATCAGGTGAGGCACAGCCACAGCATGGTGATTCTCGCCGACCAGCAAGCTACACTGATGCACACTATCGGAGATGTAGATTTTCTCAGCAAGGCCGAACGCGTGGCACTTTCCTCCGGTTCATCCTGGCAGGAACAATACCGCGGCACCAATGCCATAGGCACGGCACTGGCTGACGCCTGTAGCGTCGAGATACATGGTGCCGAACATTTCCTGGAACGTAACGGATTTCTCACTTGCGCGGCTGCTCCCATCATGGCAGCAGATGGCACATTGATGGGTGTCATTGATATATCCGGTGACCAGCGCAGCCGCCATCCGCACACCTTGGGTCTGGTCAGCATGGCCGCACGCATGATCGAGAACAACCTCGTCATGGAGAGTTGCCGTCGTCACATTCGCCTGAATCTGCACAAGTATCCAGAAGGAATAGGTTCCGTGGCCGAAGGTATCATCGCGTTGTCGGAAGATGGCTGGATCGTCGGTGCCAACCGCAACGGTCTGGCCATGCTCAACCTGTCGCCTCCCGACCTCGGTGCGACTCCGATCAGCCGGGTGTTGGACATTCGGCTCGACGCATTGCTCGCGAGCAACAAACGCCAGTCAGGCCAACCAACTCAAGTACATCTGCACAATGGCACTGTTATGTTTGTCCAGGTGCACTCCGAATCATCCGCGCTCTCGATTCCACCGTCACCTCCTGCGCCGACAGTTGCGTTCGAGGATGCACTCGCCAGTCTCGACCTCGGCGACCCGTTGTGGCGCAGCGCCACCAATAAAGCCCGGCGTGTGGCGGGGAAACCGATTCCGTTGCTGATTCATGGAGAATCGGGTGTTGGCAAGGAACTCTTCGCCCGGGCTGTGCATGATAGCGGACCGCGTCGCGATGGCCCATTCGTCGCTATCAACTGTGCCGCGTTACCGGAAAATCTGATCGAGGCTGAATTGTTCGGCTATTCGCCTGGTGCCTTTACAGGCGCGCGCCGAGAAGGTTGTCTGGGCAGATTGCGCGAAGCCCACGGGGGTACACTGTTTTTGGATGAGATCGGCGATATGCCGCTAGCCATGCAAGCCCGTTTGCTGCGCGTACTTCAAGAACGACAAGTCTCCCCGCTTGGCGGTGGCAAAACCGTCGATGTCGATTTTGCGCTGATCTGCGCCTCCCACCGCAAACTGCGGGAAGAAGCCGATAAGGGAATTTTCCGCAGCGATTTGTATTACCGCATCAACGGCCTTACGCTGAACCTGCCGGCCTTGCGTGAGCGCAGTGATTTTCAGGCACTGACCGAACGTATGCTGTCCGACCTCAACCCGGGACGATATGTCTACCTGAGTCCCAGTCTGCTGGTGCATCTGAGCCACCATCCGTGGCCCGGCAATATCCGCCAATACTCCAGCGTATTGCGAACCGCGAGCGCGATGCTGAATTTGGATGAGAACTGTATCGACCGGCCGCAATTGCCGGATGACCTGCTTGAAGAACTCACAGCGCTAGCGCAACCAAGCTCGCCGACAAGTGCAGGCAACGGACCACAAAACCTCAAAGAACTTTCCCGCACTGCCATCCAGCAGGCCCTGGAAAACAGCCACGGCAACATCTCCGCAGCAGCGCGGCATCTCGGTATCAGCCGCCAGACGCTATATCGCAAGATTGAACTTTCCCGGAAAAGCCGCCTGCCAAGGGTAAGAACGAAATGAAATAATAATTCAGTCAGCTTTTCTTCAAATCAAGATGTGACATTTTGTTTGCCGGAAGCCGGGCATTTGCGAAGGGCGGACATCGGCTGCGGGTTCATTGGGCGGTTGCGTCTTGCACCATCTGTTTCTTTGCCTTTTTGGTCTCATACATATTTTCATCGGCCAAGCGGATTACCCAATCCACATCTTTTGTTCTGCCGATTTTAGTGGACTTTCCAATTGATATCGATATTTGCCAGAATTGTTCGTCAAAGGCCTGCTTTGTGGCCGCCTCGATCCGCTTGATCATAACTTCGCAAGATTGCTCATCGGTATCAGGTAGCAACAACACAAACTCATCGCCACCAAGACGAGCAGTAACATCCACTTTCCTGGAACTGTTCCTTAATATGGATGCTAACATCTTGAGCGCCTCATCCCCGACTTGATGCCCATGGGTATCATTCAATGCCTTGAAATGATCAATATCGATGAACAACACGGAATAGGGCCTGCCGGAACGCTCGCTATGCCCCTGTTCGATATCCATCCTGTCCAGTAATTCAACGCGATTTGCCAAGCCTGTCAGCATGTCTTTGCGTGCATATTCCCTCTCACGCCATAACTTGATCAAAACTCGTCCAATTACGGTGAAGATCACGCTGCGAGTAAACGTATTCAAAGCAAACACTATCATCGGGAAGTACGGCCAAGAGATGGCCACCTCTGTCGCGCTCCATATTAACGCAAGCGTTATTCCGACAAAGACCGGGGTATTTGAATCGTAGCGGCGATTGGCTCGAATCGAAGTTAAATGCGCCGCTTCGATAACCGGCAAGCAGAACAGCACATCCAGAGAAATATATTGACTAAACTCGGTTGGGAAAAGGCTTACAACAGCATAGTTCAAAAGACTGATGACAAAAACTTCCGCCACAATAAGCACTATGCGGCCATAGTATGAAATATTCTGTTCTGGCATGATTGAAGTAATTTAGGGAAACCGTCCGGCCGTTCACTCAGTAAGCAATTTCAATTGGTTAGGGCTTGCAGACAATTGCTCTTTTACACGTACCAACAATATCTTGCAATAGAATGTATGTCCGCGTGGTAATTTATCAGCAAAATATTTCTATATTGCCAACTTCGAATTGGAGCAATCACGACTCGGTTGCCAGGATATTAAGAACAGTCATGCCATCAGTACATGTATGCTGACCGTATGCAATTGGCACCAAGCAGCACTTCATGGCTTCAAGAAGCGAGGTGCGAAAGCAGTCGGCCGCCTCTTCATGGATAGCGTTAACCGGAAGGTGGCTACCGGATCGTCGCCATGATCCGGGACGGTCGCGATGACGTCAACCGCCATTTCGACCCGCTCATCCGATGCCGCAGCTTGTGCGACAAGATTTGAGATTTCCTTACCCTGGCTGCAGCAGAAATCCACGTCTCCTTCGGCGCGCATGTGAAACTCAGCGCTGAAGTTTCTGAAAATCAGGGATATATTCTCGGGTTGCTGTTTTATCAGATGCATGGCCAGCGCCCCGACAGAACAGTCTGCGCCAACGCTGAGTGCACCAAAGTACATCGATCCGAGATGGTTTCTGGTTCTTCTCATTAATGGAATTCTGACCACAACCCGT
Organism: Gallionella sp. UBA6045; assembly: GCA_002429165.1. Taxonomy (GTDB): domain Bacteria; phylum Pseudomonadota; class Gammaproteobacteria; order Burkholderiales; family Gallionellaceae; genus Gallionella. The sequence continues at coordinate 11,282 of DIYV01000183.1, forward strand.
TCGTTCGAAATCTCCATGACAGAAGGTTTGACGTAAAGCATCATGGGAATCCTGGTGAACCCGAACAGGCGCAACCCTAAAGTAGCCAACGCCTTCTCGGAGAGTAATTTTCGAGCCCAGTTTTTGATGGCAGTCCTGACGAAACTTTGGAAAAAATATTTTTACTGCCGCATCGTGCAGATAATCAAATGGAATATCAAGTTATTTATCTGCGCTGGCTTACACCTGGCATCCATACTCGAAATTCTCGCTATGGCAGGCCCGCAAGCGCCTTGCTCCCTGTGCAAGCTGCGCAACGCCAGCGTAGTGTGCTATCTTTCGTCCCACTTAAATCGACTAAGCTATTGCTGATGCCATGAGTTTTTTTGCCTTGATTGCCGCGCTGTTACTGGAACAGCTCCAACCGCTCTCTTCGCGTAAGTACCTGTATGGCTGGTTGTCCGGCTACGTTCTGTTTTTTCAGCATCACTTCAACGCCGGGCAGCACAAACACGGCAAGATCGCCTGGCTGGTCGCGGTGTTGCCGCTGTTGGCGGTTGTTATGGCGGTATATTGGTTGCTGTATCGTGTGCATCCGATATTGGCTTGGGCGTTCAACGTGCTGGTGTTGTATCTCACCATGGGCTTTCGCCAGTTCAGCCATTATTTCACCGACATTCATCTGGCATTGCGGGCGGACCGGTTGGACGGGGCGCGCAGCCTGCTGTCCAGTTGGCGCGGCATGCCCTCGCACGAGTTGAATGCCGAAGAAGTGGCGCGCGTCACGATCGAGCAGGCGCTGATCGCATCACAGCGCAACGTGTTCGGCGTGATCGTGTGGTTCGTGTTGTTCAGTGTGCTGGGCCTGGGCGGGGCGGCGGGCGCGTTGCTGTATCGCCTGGGACAATTCCTGCGCGCGCATTGGAGCGACGAGGACAGCAGGGTGGAGGGCAGCCCCCTGGCGGGTGAATCCTCTCCGGTAGACTCCTGCGAAAGTGATCTGGTTGAGCCGGAGCCGGGTGAATTTGGCGGCTTCGCGCGAACGGCGTTCTACATATTGGAATGGTTGCCGGTTCGTTTGACCGCGATGACCTTTGCCATCGTCGGGAATTTTGAAGACACCATTCATTGCTGGCGCTTCCAGGCGTCAAATTGGCCTGACAGCGAAGCGGGCATATTGTTGGCCTGCGGTGCAGGCGCATTGGGCGTGCGTCTGGGCATGCCAATACCTCAAGGTGGCGAGTTGCTGGACAGGGCAGAATTGGGTACGGGTGACGATGCCGATCCCAATTCCATGCAAAGAGCCGTCGGACTGGTATGGCGTTCGGTGGTGCTTTGGCTGATCATGCTGCTTCTGCTGTCGCTGGCTAGTTTGCTGGGTTAGCCGGGCGCAAGTGCTGGATTCTTACCCGTCATCTGGGCTTGCGCGGATATTCTGAAATTGATGGACTGCATTAACTGAAACAACGGGCAGCAAAACAAAAGGGCGGTTAATTCCGCCCTTTCGTTTTGCTGCCCGTTGTTTTCTTTTGTCTCCAGGCAACGCTGGGCAACTGCAAGCTATATGCTGGAAGCGATAGCTGCTATCGTCACCGATAACGCGCTAAGCCAGCCGAGTTCACCGATGAACTTGGTATCATCTTCAGACAGCTTTTCATGGTTTTTGATTTTGGTATTGATACGTTCCAATTCGGATTGCAATTCTTTCAGGTTTTTTTGTTGAGCTTGCAATTCTTTCAGTTTTTCTTGTTGCACGATTCTTAAGTTCGTAGTGTCCAAATGTTCTTCCATGATAGCTCTCTCCTGAAGAAGTTTATTTATAAAGAAAAAGTAACTACGCCTGCTATTCAAATAATACTACAACGTAGGAACGTTACAAAAGCGAATAGTTTCATAAAATGCATGATTTTGTGCATCTCCCCATTTGGGGATTCATCAACAGGATACAAGATTGCTTCGGGATATGCATCACGACTTAATCCCGACTGAATTAATGTGTCTTGTTCATGCAATCAATGCATGCCGGGCCAGGTACCGGATTCCTGAACCGGCATCGCAGCATCCGGGCATTCCATCTTGGCTTCTTGTCCCCGGCTGTTTGAGCAACAAGTTGCTGCGATGCTGCCGTACAATCCCGTATATGCAAATACAGCCATTTACCGCGCTCACCCCCGATGTCGTGCTTGACGCTTTGGGCGGCATCGGCTTGCAGGGCGACGGCCGGCTGCTTGCACTGAACAGCTATGAGAACCGCGTCTATCAGGTGGGCATCGAAGACGGCCCACCATTGATCGCCAAGTTTTATCGACCCGAGCGCTGGTCCGATGCGGAAATTCTTGAAGAGCATGCGTTTGTTGCGGCGCTTGCCGAGCGCGAAATTCCTGTAGTGCCCGCACTTGAAATCAGCGGCCACACGCTGCATGCGTTCAACGGATTCAGGTTTTCCGTGTTCACCAGGCATGGCGGCCGTGCGCCGGAGCTGGATGATTCCAACACGCTGGAATGGATGGGGCGTTTCATCGGCCGCATCCACGCGGTCGGCGCGCTGGAGCCATACCGGCATCGCCCGACGCTGGATATCGAGAGCTTCGGTGTGGAGACTAGCGCTTATCTGCTGGCTCACGATTTCATACCGGCAGAGTTGGCAGAGGTCTATCGAGGCGTGGTTGAGCTGGCACTGGATGGTGTACGGCGCTGTTACGATCGTGCCGGTGCCGTAAAAAAATTGCGCCTGCATGGTGACTGCCACGTCGGTAATGTGCTGTGGACCGATGCCGGGCCGCACTTCGTGGATTTCGACGACAGCCGCATGGGGCCGGCGATACAGGATCTGTGGATGCTGCTGTCCGGCGAGCGCGCCGAGATGACGCGGCAGCTCTCAGACCTGCTGGCGGGTTACGAGGATTTTTACGATTTCCAACCGCGCGAGTTGCACCTGGTCGAAGCGCTGCGCACTTTGCGCCTGATCCATTACGCTGCATGGATCGCGCGGCGCTGGGATGATCCTGCTTTTACCGTCGCCTTTCCCTGGTTCAATACGCAACGCTACTGGCAGGACCGCATCCTGGAATTGCGCGAGCAGATTGCATTGATGGACGAGCAGCCCTTGTCTATTTAGGAACGAACCGAATGACCAACGAAACCGAAACCATCATCGCCGCAACGCAACGCTGGCTGGAGCAAGCCGTCATCGGCCTCAACCTGTGCCCGTTCGCCAAGGCCGTGCACGTCAAGAAACAGATACGCTATGTGGTCAGTGCGGCGACGACGCCGGAGGCATTGCTCGAAGAACTGATGGACGAGTTGCGCACGCTGCAGGATGCCGATCCCGACAAGATCGACACCACGCTGCTGATCCATCCCTATGTGCTCACCAATTTTCTCGACTTCAATGATTTTCTGGACACGGTCGATATCGCCGTGGCGGAGCCGGAATTCAACGACGAGTTCCAGGTTGCCAGCCTGCATCCGCAGTATCAATTCGCCGGCACAGCACCGGACGACATCGAGAATTACACCAACCGTTCGCCTTACCCCACGCTGCACCTGCTGCGCGAAGCAAGCGTGGATCGCGCCGTGGCAGCCTTTCCGGATGCGGATCGGATCGTCGACAATAATATCGAGACGCTGAAGAAGCTGGGGCTTGACGGGTGGAAGCGGTTGGGGCTGGATAAATACTGAGACGCTACTTGCCGGCGATTTGCCGGAACAATTCCAGTCTGCGCGCATCGATCCTTCCTTCCGCAACCGCATTGCGCAATGCACACCCCAGTTCATGCGCGTGGCGGCAGTCGTGAAAGCGGCACTGACCGAGATAATGCGCGAATTCCACGAAGCCCTGTTCTATGCCGCCGAAGCTCAGGTGGTGCAGGCCGAAGGCTTGCACGCCGGGGCAGTCGATCAGGCCGCTGGTCTTGTCTATCCGGTATAGCCGCGCGTGGGTGGTGGTATGTTTGCCGGAATCCAGCACCGTGGAGATTTCGCGGGTGGCGGCCTGTGCATCAGGCAGCAGCGCGTTGATCAGCGTGGACTTGCCCATGCCGGATTGCCCGACCAGCACGCTGGTGTGTCCGTGCAGGAAAGGGCGCAACGCAGACACATCCTGCTTGGCGCTGAGTTCCAGCACGCGATAGCCGATGGCGGTATAAGGGGCGAGTCGCTTGCGTGCGGCCGCTGCGGCATCAGGCAGATCACATTTGTTCAACACGATCAGCACGTCGAGCTTCTGGTCGAAAGCCGCGACCATGCAGCGTGCCAGCAGTTCGTCGCTGAACGAGGGTTCGGCGGCCACCACCACGATGATCTGCGTGACGTTTGCGGCGATGAGTTTTTCGCGAAAGGCATCGGAGCGATGCAGCAGCGAGCGGCGCGGCGCAATGCGTTCGATCACGCCCTGTGCGCCGGTGCCGTCCCCGGTCGAGGCGTCCGCCGTGCGTTTGATGTCCACCATATCTCCGCACGCGACTTCGCTTTTTTTGCCGCGCGTCAGGCAGGGTATTTCGCTGCCGTCATCCATCCTGACCAGATACTGCCGGCCGAATGCGGCGACTACCTGCCCGTGCAGGAACTCGCTCAAATCTTGAACAGCGCGTCGACTTTCGCGGCGCAGATGAAATCGTTTTCCGACAGGCCGTGGACAGAGTGGGTTGTGTATTCGACCAGGCAACTGTTGTAGCCGACAGTGAGTTCGGGGTGGTGATCCTCGGAGTGCGACAGCCACGCGACCGCATTCACGAATGCGATGGTCTGGTAATAATTCTTGAATTGGTAAGTCTTGTTGATCAGGTGATCGTAGCGCTGCCAGCTTTCGAGTTGCCGCATCAGGCTATCAGCCTCTGCGTTCGTCAGCGGCAGCGTGCCGCTTGCGCAGGGTTTGCATCGCCTGCTGGTTAATTCCCGAGTTTTGCTCATGGCCGGCTCACTTGAATTTGTAGAAGATGTTCAAATACGCAGCGAGATCCTGCGTTTCCTGCGGGGTGAAGTGCGCGTTTACATTGGCGCTGCACATGCCGATCTGCTGGATCAACCCCTCCGGGCTGTTTCTCTTGCGATCAATACGGGTGAAGATCTTGTTGCCGTCGCCCCCCATGATCTGGTTATGGCACCGGTTGCAATTGTATTGCGCGAATATTTTTTCTCCGGTCTGGGGATTGCCGTCCGGAAAGAGATTGGCCGATGCGGCAGTTGCAGCGCCCAGCAGCATCAATGCGGGGAAAATCAGGTATGCGATCAGTTTCATAGGGTTCTCCTTGTGATGAATCAAAGTCAGGTTTGCGCGGATTGCAGATGGGAGATGCGCACCATGGCCGGGGGGTGCGAATCGTAAAACTTGGAATACAGCGGATCGGGAGTCAGTGTCGCCGCGTTGTCCTGATACAGTTTGACCAGCGCGTTGACCAGGTCGGCGGCGTCGGTCTGCTTCGCGGCGTAAGCGTCAGCCTCGAATTCATGTTTGCGTGAATAGGCCGACATGATCGGCCCGAGCAGGAAGCTGAACACAGGAAGCACCATGAAGAACAGCAGCAGCGCGAGCGCGGTGGACGGCGTGGTAACCCCCAGGCCCTGATAGAACCAGGTGGTTTGCATCAGCAGGCCGAGCAGCCACAGGAAACCCAGGCTCAGGGCGAAAGTCGCCACGATGCGCTTCACCACATGGCGGCGTTTGAAATGGCCGAGTTCATGAGCCAATACTGCCTCGACTTCATTGATGCTCAGGCGTTCCAGCAAGGTGTCAAAAAACACGATGCGCTTGGTTTTGCCGAAGCCGGTGAAGTAGGCATTGCCGTGCGCGCTGCGTTTCGAGCCGTCCATCACGAACAATCCCTGCGCGGTAAATCCGCAACGCTTGAGCAGCGATTCGATGCGTGCTTTCATTGTCTCGTCCTGCATGGGCGAAAATTTATTGAACAGCGGTGCGATGAACGACGGGTAGATAAACAGAATCAGCAGATTGAACACCACCCACACCAGCCACACATACAGCCACCAGTATGTTCCCATGCGCCCCATCAGCCACAACACGCCGAACAGCAGCGGCAAGCCGAGGACAGCGCCGATCAATATGCCTTTCAGCGCGTCCAGCAGGTACAGTTTGAAAGTCATTTTGTTGAAGCCGAAGCGCGCCTCGATGACGAAGGTGCGATAGATATTGAACGGGGCTTCCAACAGCGAGTACAAAACCAGCACCGCGACGAGCGTGGCCATGCCTTGTGCGACCGGGGAGCCGAACCAGCCGCTGCCCAGTTTGGCGGAAACAGTTGCGGCGATGAACTGGATGCCGCCGCCCAAAGTAAACGCCAGCAACAACGCGGCGTCGAACAACGTTCCCAGCATGTCGAAGCGCGTCTTGGCAGAGGTGTAGTCTGCCGCTTTTTGATGCTGGTCCAGCCGGACTTTTTCATGGAACGCCTCCGGCACGGCGGCACGGTGCGTGGCGATATGCGCCAGATGTCGGCGCGCCAGCCACAGCTTGGCCAGCGTGGTCAACGCCACTGCGGCGATGAATATAAAAGTGAATTGCATTGCAGTCATAGGGATCGTTATTTCAGTGTTCGCAACAGGCATGGTTGTGACACAATACGCGTCACACCGTTCAATCTCAGCGCTTTAAATTTAAATAGCAACCTGGCGAATTATGGCACAAAACCAAAATTACCTTATCTGGATAGACATGGAAATGACCGGTCTGGTGCCGGATACCGACCGCGTGATCGAGGTCGCGCTGGTGATTACCGACAATAATCTGGAAACGATCGCCGAGGCGCCGGTGCTGGTGTTACATCAGCCCGACAGTGTGCTGGACGGCATGGATGCATGGAACAAATCCACCCATGCCAAATCCGGACTGATCGACAAGGTAAAGGCGTCCACCGTGAACGAGGCCATGGTTGAGGAGCAGATGGTCGAGTTCCTGAAAGAATATGTGCCGACCCGCACCTCGCCGATGTGCGGCAATTCCATCTGCCAGGACAGGCGCTTTCTGGCGCGCTGGATGCCGAAGTTCGAGGATTATTTCCATTATCGCAATCTCGACGTGAGCACCCTCAAGGAACTGGCCAAGCGCTGGAAACCGGACATGGCGCAGGGGGTTAAAAAGCACGGCAAGCACGAAGCGCTCGCCGATATCTACGAATCCATCAGCGAGATGAAACATTACCGGGAACATTTCATCAAGCTTTGAAACGGCGTTGAACAGAATGGTGTGTCAGAACACCAAGCACGACTGGAGGTAACGATGACCACAACCACACCTGCTGCGCCCATCCCATCCGAGAACGACCAGGCTCGGATACTTGAACGTCCGGACGGATTCTACTGGCAGGACACAGAGACCGGGCAACAGTACGGCCCTTTCGCCACGCGGGTAGAGGCGGTGCAGGACATGGAAGGGCTGAACGACAACAGCATTGAAGAAGGCGAGTCGCTGGAAGATGCCGAAGAGGAAATCGGCATCTCCACCTGGATAGATCCGGAAACCGGCGAGCCGGCTGAAGATTCGTCGCCGCGCACTGGCGAAGATTGACTGACCCCGGATAAGTCTGGCGTCAGCGGCTCCAACTGGCGCGCAGCAGGTTCTGGTCCGAATTGTAGTGGAATTCCAGCTCGCCCTGATAGGCATGGTGCAACGCTTCGCCGATACCGCGCGCCAGATGGATGTCGGTGGTGGTCACCACAGTACCCTGCTTGGTCTTCTCAATTGCCATGATCCGCTGCATCGGGTGTCCCGCCTTTTCTTGCGTTTCCCGGTGCTGTATCAGTTGCATGATTTCCTGTTCGTGCTGGTCGAAAAATTCCCCGGACACAGTCACGTAGCCAGCCGGAAAATGATCATGAATGCGATGGCAGGCAGGGCAGGTTGTCTCATGCGCGTCCTTGGGTTTTGCCAGCCACTGCCAGCGCCCGGCGTGGAACACCGCGCCGCAGTCCGTGCAGACCGTCGGTTCGGAAAGTTTGCCTTTGGCTTTGTAGCTGTCCATTAGC
>DIYV01000195.1:0-851 GCA_002429165.1 Gallionella sp. UBA6045
TCGAAGGCTTTGTGCAATACCCGCACGGCGAGTTCAAGATATTTTTCGTCAATAACCACGGAAATCTTGATCTCCGAAGTGGAGATCATCTGGATATTGATACCCTCTTCAGCCAGGGTGCGAAACATCTTGCTGGCGATACCGACATGCGAACGCATCCCGACGCCGACCACCGACACTTTGGCCGCTTTGGCATCGCCAACAACATCGCGCGCGCCGATATGTGGTTGAACTTTGTTCTTCAGAATGTCCATCGCTTTGGCGAACTCGTTGCGATGTACTGTGAAGGAAAAATCGGTAGTGCCGTCGACGCCGACGTTCTGGATGATCATGTCCACGTCGATATTGGCATCGGAGACCGGCCCCAGTATCTGGTAGGCGATGCCCGGTTTGTCGGGTACACCGATCACGGTGATCTTGGCTTCATCGCGATTGAACGCGATCCCGGAAATAATGGCTTGTTCCATTTTATCGTTATCCTCAAAAGTAATCAGCGTGCCCTCACCTTCTTCTTCAAAGCTCGACAGCACGCGCAGCTTGACCTTGTATTTTCCGGCGAATTCCACCGAACGAATCTGCAGTACCTTGGAGCCCAGACTGGCCATCTCGAGCATTTCCTCGAAGGTGATGCTCTTCAGCCGGCGCGCCTCGGGAACCACACGCGGATCGGTGGTGTATACGCCATCCACGTCGGTATATATCTGGCACTCGTCGGCCCGCAACGCGGCTGCGATCGCCACGCCCGTGGTATCCGAACCGCCGCGCCCCAGCGTGGTGATGTTGCCCTTTTCGTCCAGGCCCTGAAAACCGGCCACGACAACAACGCAGTCTTTGTCCAGATCGGCGCGTAT
>DIYV01000195.1:1117-5092 GCA_002429165.1 Gallionella sp. UBA6045
CCGGTGTAGCTCTTGGCTTTGAGCCCTTGTTCCTTCAGTGCCATGGCGAGCAGCCCGATGGTGACCTGCTCACCGGTCGAGATGATCACATCCAGTTCGCGCGGATCAGGATGCTTCTGTATCTCATGAGCGAGCGCCACGAGACGATTGGTCTCGCCGCTCATCGCGGAGACAACCACCACCACCTGATGCCCGAGTGCCTTGAATTTTGCGACGCGTCGCGCGACGTTCTTGATGCGTTCCGGACTGCCGACCGATGTTCCGCCGTACTTCTGAACTATGAGTGCCACGTTTTTTCCATGCCTGACTTGAAAAGAGGCGCGATTTTAGCTCAACTGGCCGAAAAAGACGAGGCGAGAAGCTGTTATGGCGATTGGTTTCGCATAGGTCCTCACCCCGGTAGGGTGCTAAACTCCAAAGCCATTGAGTTGTAAATCCAGACGGTCAACATGCCAGAAATCACCCCGCGCAACATCCCCACTGCAGCCGCACAAAAGCTGCGCGAAAGCGGTTATTCACCCGTCATGGCGAATATCTTCGCAGCGCGCGGCATCACGGACAGCAATCAACTGGATACCAGCATTGCCGGACTGCTGCCATTCGACAACCTGAAAAACGTCACCGAAATGGCACGCCTGCTGGCTGATGCAATAGCAGCACAGAAAAAACTCATGGTTATCGCCGACTACGATGCCGATGGTGCAACTGCCTGCGCAGTGGCCGTGCGCGGCTTGCGCGCCTTCGGCGCACAAATCGATTTCATCGTGCCGAACCGTTTTGAATATGGCTACGGGCTGACTCCTGAGATCGTTCATCTGGCTGCGAAAGGGTCGCCGCATAGCGGCGGGGTACCCAACGGCGTCCCCCTTGCGGGGGCCGCCCGGTCTGCTCCCGACATCCTGATCACCGTGGACAACGGGATCGCGAGCGTCGAAGGCGTGGCCGAGGCCAACCGGCTGGGTATGCAGGTATTTGTTACCGACCACCACCTGCCCGGCGATGAATTGCCGGACGCAACATGTATCGTCAATCCCAACCAACCCGGCTGCGCATTTCCGAGCAAAAATCTGGCCGGCGTTGGTGTGATGTTTTATGTGCTGCTGGCCCTGCGGGCGGAGTTGCGATCACGTGGGATGTTCTCTTCCAACGCAACCACACCCTCAACCCTCCCCAACCCTCCCTTATCAGGGAGGGAGCGGGGTGGGAGCGCTGGGATTCCTCCCTTGACAAGGGGAGGCCGGGATGGGTTGGCAGAGCCCAAACTTGCCGGCCTGCTCGATCTGGTCGCACTGGGCACAGTTGCCGACGTGGTCAAGCTGGATCATAACAATCGCATCCTGGTACAGCAGGGATTACAGCGCATCCGTGCCGGACGTGCCTGCGCCGGCATCAACGCGCTGTTGCAAGCGGCAAAAAAAGATCCTGCGCGCGCATCCAGCCAGGACCTGGGCTTTACCGTCGGGCCGCGCCTGAATGCGGCAGGCCGGCTGGACGACATGAGCCTGGGCATCAACTGCCTGTTGACCGATGATGCAACTGCCGCGCTACAGATCGCCGCCAAACTGGACGCTCTCAATCGCGAACGACGCAGCATTGAAACAGGCATGCAGGACAATGCGCTGGCATCGCTGGAAGGTATCGATCCGTCCGATAATTTCAGTCTCGTGCTGTTTGACGAGTCATGGCATCAGGGCGTGATCGGCATTCTTGCGTCGCGTCTCAAGGATAAATTCCACCGCCCGACCATCGCGTTCGCACGCGCATCGGAAGGCGAAATAAAAGGCTCCGGGCGTTCCATCGCCGGACTGCATCTGCGCGACGCACTGGACCTGGTCAGCAAGCGCCATCCCGCACTGATCAGGAAATTCGGCGGGCATGCCGCAGCAGCCGGACTCAGTATCGCCGAGTCCGACTTTCCCACTTTTGTCACCGCCTTTGAAGAAGTCGCCGGCGGCTTGCTCGATCAGAACGACCTGGCGCAACGCATCGAAACCGATGGCGCGCTGGATGTTGCCGAAATGAATCTGGACAACGCCCGCCTGCTGGATGAACAGGTTTGGGGACAGGGCTTCCCTGCCCCGCAATTCAGTGACGACTTGATCGTGCATGAGCAGCGTGTGGTCGGCGAGAAGCATCTGAAGTTGCGTCTTGGAACAAAAGGCAAACTCATCGAGGCGATCTTGTTCGGACACAACGAGCCGTTGCCCGAGCGTATCCATGCCGTGTACAGCCTGAGCGTCAATGAATACAATGGCAAGCAGAGCCTGCAACTTATTGTTCGGCACTGGCAGCACGCAAAGGGTTAAGGTAATGGATACTGTTTTCCAATTAAGCAACGGCATCGAAACCTTGCCGCAGTTCATCACCAGCCTGGCCATCGGTCTGCTGATCGGGCTGGAGCGCGAGCGCAATCCTTCCGCCAGGGCCGGCTTGCGCACCTTCGCGCTGGTCGCCATGTTTGGCACGCTGTCCGCGCTGCTCTCGACCAAACTCGACACACCCTGGCTGCTGATCGCCGGTCTGCTTGCCGTGGCCGGCATGATCATCGCGGCATACCGCAACAAGCCTGCCGAGGAAGGCGACCCGGGCACCACCACCGTCATCGCCTTGCTGCTGTGCTACGGGTTGGGCGCGATGATCTGGTATGGTCTTGCCAAGCTGGCCGTGATGCTGGCTATCGCTGTCACCGCCCTGCTCTATTTCAAACCCGAGTTGCGCGGCATATCGCAGCGTCTCACGCGCAGCGATCTGGTGGCCGTGCTGCAATTTTCCGTGCTGACTTTTATCGTGCTGCCGATACTGCCGGACCAGAACTACGGCCCATACGATGCCCTCAATCCGCATCAGGTCTGGCTGATGGTGGTGCTGATCTCCGGCATCAGTCTGGCGGGTTATACCGCGCTGCATGTGGTGGGCACCCGTTATGGAGCGCCACTGCTGGGTTTTCTCGGCGGTCTCGTTTCCAGCACCGCGACTACCCTGCTCTATGCAAAAAACAGCAAGAGCAACCCGGCCATGTCGCAACTTGCCGCCTCGATCATCGTCATTGCCAGCATGGTGGTATTGCTGCGTCTGCTGGTGCTCAGTGCCGTGGTCGCCTATGATGCGCTGGCTGGCCTGCTGCCGATGCTTGCGGGCGGCTTCCTGTTCGGCCTGGTCGTCGCGCTGTACAACTGGCGCAGGATGGACAGACCAACCAATCTCAATATCCCGGAAACGTCCAACCCCGCCGAACTGCGTACTGCCCTCGGCTTTGGCCTGTTATATGTGATCGTGTTGCTGGGTGCGGCATGGATGCAGGATTTTGCGGGCAGTCGCGGCCTGTATATGGTGGCTTTGGTGTCGGGGTTGACCGATGTTGATGCGATCACGCTTTCCAGCCTGCGCCTGTTCAATCTCGGTCAATTGAGCCAACACCAGGCTGCCACCTCGATTGCCCTCGCTTTCATCTCCAACCTCGCCTTCAAATTCGGCATGGTGATATTCATCGGCGGAAAAAACCTTGCCAGGTATGTCGCCACCGGCTTTGTCGCGATGGCCTGCGGAGCGCTGCTCGGCCTGTTTGCGCTATAATCGCGCCCCTCTTCAGCAAACGACAACGACAAAACAATGGAAGCCGAACAACTCAACGCCCTCTCCAACCAACTGCAAGACCTGAGTCTGCGCAGCGCAGAATTACGGAGGTATCTTTGACTACGATGCCAAGCAGGAGCGCCTGACCGAAGTATCCGAACTCGCCGAAGATCCCGCCATCTGGCAGGATGCCAAACGCGCGCAGGACCTGGGTCGCGAACGCAAGATGCTGGAAGGCGTGGTGCTCGGCCTCGGCAAGATCCAGCAAGACCTCAGCGATGCAGGCGAACTGTTCGAGATGGCCCAGGCGGAAAATGACGACGACAGTCTGAACAGCACCGCAGCGGATATCCAGGACATCGAGAAGCGCGTCGCGGCGATGGAATTCCGCCGCATGTTCTC
>DIYV01000048.1:0-3302 GCA_002429165.1 Gallionella sp. UBA6045
GCCATGCAGATGATGCCTAAAACAAGTTGGACCCAGCGATTGGTCCATATCGGACCATTTATGTTGTTGCCGGTAACAGTTTGATTTTGAGCACTCATGAATATTTCTCCCTGAAGTTATTTTAAAAATATATTCGCCAGTGTTATGCAAGACTTCTTCGTTTACTATCCTCCGCCTTCTACGCTTGATACCTGAATATTACGTCCCGCCAAGGGACAACAACTCGCAACAATGAAGCGCAAGTGTGCGCCACTCTATAACTTGGGTGTGGGCTCGTCAACAGACCGCCACTCGATTGAATCTAATGAAAATTATTTGCCATATGGCGCCGCTGAGAAGCCCGGACTGGTCATGCGATGCAGCAAGTCCCAATCATCGCCGGGTGACGGATTGTATTGGCCTTGAAAAAACCATGGCCATTGTTTTTTTCGGGCAGACTATAGCGATATTCATGTTGTATACTTTTGGCACCTACACGGTCTGAATATTGCTGCGGCCATTCTTGCAGTCGGGGTACTTAAACCATGGCGGCACAAAGTTATTGCTGGGTTCAATGACGTGCCTGTTAATAATTGATAACGCCCAAAGCGTTTAGAGAAGTTGTCCGGGTAAACATATGGCACAGTGGATAGCATTTTTCCGGGGAGGCGAACCGGGATTCGGCCAAGTCGAAGGTGATCGGGTCATCGTCTACGAGGGTGAAATATTTGACGAGCCCCGCAGGACGGGAGCAGAAATCGCGCTGACTGATGTCAGTTTCGATCTGCCCTGCCGTCCGGGCAAGTTTATCGCTTTATGGAACAATTACCATGCGCACGCCGCGAAGCAGAATCTTGCGATCCCTGCCGAGCCACTGTATTTCATAAAAACGCCCAACAGTTATTGCGCGCACGACCATGCCGTTCCGTCCCCGATCGGCTACGATGGGCGGGTGGTTTATGAAGGAGAGCTGGGCATCGTGATAGGCAGGCAATGCAAAAACCCGAGTGAAGAAGAAGCCGCGCAGGCTATATTCGGTTTCACCTGCATCAACGACATCACGGCGCTGGATCTGATCGCAAAAGACTCATCGTTTGCGCAGTGGACACGGGCCAAATGCTTCGACGGTTTCGGGGTCATCGGTCCGGTCATCGCGACAGGACTCGACTGGAAATCCTTGAACGTCAGAACTCTGCTCAACGGGCGGGAACGCCAGAATTATCCGTGCAGCGACATGATTTTCTCGCCGGAAAAGCTGGTTCACACCCTGGGCCAGGATATGACACTGGAGCCGGGCGACGTGATCGCTTGCGGCACCTCGCTGGGTGTATTGCCGATGAAACCGGGGGCGGTTGTCGAAGTTCATATCGAGGGTATCGGGATGTTGCGCAACATATATGGGGCGCAAGCCGCGATTTAATTTTACGTGCTTTAATATTTCATTCTTAAAATTTAAAAAAGATAATAACTATGAAAATATGTATCGTAGGTGCAGGTGCCATCGGGGGGATGCTCGGAGTCAAGCTGGCGCTGAGCGGGAATGAGGTGACATTGATCTTGCGCGGCGCCAATCTGGCTGCTGTGCAACAAAACGGTCTGAAGCTGGTCGAAGAAAGCGGCAATGAGCTTGTTGCGCAGCCAATCAAGGCCACCTCGGTCATTGCGGAAGCGGGTGTCCAGGATGTGGTGATCCTGGCGCTCAAGGCACACCAGGTCGCTGCCATTGCCGCTGAGCTGCCGGCACTGATGCATGCGGATACCCGCATCATCACAATGCAGAACGGCATACCCTGGTGGTACTTCCACAAGCTGCCCGGCGAACTGGGCCAGCGTTATCAGGGCACGCCGGTAAAGGCCGTCGATCCGGACGGCATCATTGCCAAACACATTCCGGTCGATCGCGTGATCGGCAGCGTGGTCTATCCGGCCAGCGAGGTGATCAGTCCCGGCGTGATCAAGGTCATCGAGGGAAACCGCTTCACACTCGGCGAGATCGACGGCAGCGATACGCCCGGCATACGTGCGATCAGCGACGCATTCAAGAACGCCGGATTCAAGGCCCCGGTCAGCAATGATATCCGCTCCGAGATATGGCTGAAGCTGTGGGGGAATCTGAGCTTCAATCCGATCAGCGCGCTGACGCACGCCACGCTGGAAGATATCTGCGTGTTTCCCGCCACCCGTGAACTGGCCGCGAACATGATGCGCGAGGCGCAGACCATAGGTGAAAAACTGGGCGTTCAGTTCAAGGTCAGCCTGGAAAAACGCATCAACGGCGCGCAGGCGGTCGGCCAGCACAAGACCTCCATGCTGCAGGATGTCGAACTGGGCCGGCCGATCGAACTCGAGGCGCTGGTGGGTTCCGTTATCGAGCTCGGCCGGATCACCGAAACCCCGACGCCGAACATCGACGCCGTCTATGCGCTCACTTCGCTGCTGGCGAAAAATCTGCAGCAGCACAAGGCGACCTTGCGTCTGACCTGAACACATACATCAGTTTGCGACCCTATCCATTCCGACACTCACAGGACAATCATGAAAAAATTTACCTCTATCCCGGAAATGATCGCGATCCATGCACAAGGCACACCTGCCGCAATTTCGATCACTGCACCTGCCGCAAAGCCGCTGACTTACCAGGCTCTGGATCGTCTTGTGGAGGAGACCGTGAACACCCTCAACAGGCTTGGCGTGGGCAGGGGGGACCGGGTCGGGATCGTGCTGCCCAATTGTCCCGAGATGGCCACCGCGTTTGTTGCGATCGCCAGCGGCTGCACGGCGGCACCGTTGAACATGGCGTATCGTGCCGACGAGTTCGAGTTCTATCTGCTCGATTTGAAAGCCAAGGCGCTGGTTGTCGCAAAAGGGAGCGATACGCCCGCGCGGGAAGTCGCCGCGAAACTGGATATCCCGATTCTGGAACTGACGCCCCATCCCGAGAATGGCGCGGGCAGTTTCACTATCTCGGACACGGCACATGCAGGCCCGCCAAGCGTAAACGGCGGAATCGCGCAAAACGACGACATCGCGTTGATCCTGCATACTTCCGGCACGACCTCCCGCCCCAAGATTGTGCCGCTGACTCACAGGAACGTATGCGCGTCCGCGCGCAACATCAGCGCGACGCTCGGTCTTCAGGCAAACGACCGCGGGCTGCATGTGATGCCGCTGTTCCATATCCATGGTTTGATTGCCGGCGTGCTGGCGCCGATGGCGGTTGGCAGCCAGATTTTCTGCACCCCGGGTTTCAACGCGCTGAAGTTTTTCGGATGGATGAAGGAATGCAAGCCGACCTGGTACACCGCCGTCCCGACCATGCACCA
>DIYV01000048.1:3443-16131 GCA_002429165.1 Gallionella sp. UBA6045
ATGACGGAAGCTGCCCACCAGATGGCCAGCAACCCATTGCCGCCCGCACAGCGCATACCCGGTTCGGTTGGTATCGCTGCCGGGCCTGAGATTGCAATCATGGACCGCGACGGCAAATTGCTTGAGCCCGGCGCGATTGGAGAGGTGGTGATACGGGGCGAGAATGTCACGCTGGGTTACGAGAACAACCACAAGGCCAATGCCGAAGCATTTGTCAACGGATGGTTCCGCACCGGTGACCAGGGCTCCCTCAGCCCGGATGGCTATTTGACACTGACAGGCCGCCTGAAGGAAATCATCAACAGGGGAGGAGAGAATATATCTCCGCTGGAAATCGATGAAGTGCTGATGCATCATCCCGCAGTGATGCAGGTGGTCACTTTTGCGATGCCGCACGAAAAACTGGGGGAGGAAGTCGCTGCGGCCGTGGTATTGCGCGAAGGTTTCACCCTGACCGAACGTGAACTGCGCGACTTTGCGGAAATCCATCTGGCGGATTTCAAAGTGCCGAAAAAAATCCTGTTCATGGCCGAAATCCCCAAAGGTGCCACGGGCAAGCTGCAGCGTATCGGCCTTGCCGCCAAGCTGGGGTTGAAAATATAGATTTCCGGTCCCGGCGCTTGAACGGATAAATTAGCGACCCGGAAAACCGGGTGGAGATTTACCGGTTGATGCTCTCAACAAGTGCACCGATGCCGGCCCGGGCGATTTGCGCATCTTCGGCAGACTTGACGCCGGACACGCCCACGGCACCCACACATTCGCCATCGATCATGATGGGTTCTCCGCCTTCCAGGAAGGTGAGCCCGCCGGGCATGGACAACACAACCATTTCACCGCCGGCTATCCTGTCTGCGTAAACTTTTGAGGGCCTGCGTCCCATCGCGGAGGTGTGTGCCTTGCCTGTGGCGATTTGCATGCTGGTCAGCGGCGCGCCATCCAGGCGTTGCAGCCACATCAAGTGACCGCCATCGTCGACGATGGCAATGGTGACGGCCAAATTCTGGCGCAACGCTTCGCTTTCGCAACCTGCTGCAATGATCTTCACATCCGCCAGCGTCAAACATTTTTTACTTTTCACGTGATTCACCTTGCGTTTTATTTATTGAAACTGGAAAGGCCGGTATTTTACGCAGAGTGATAACCGAGTTGTTTGGAAATTTGCGCACCGGTTTCCATGACCTGCGCAATCCATTCGCTGCGGCGCCGTTCTATCGGTGCAGACACGGACAAACCGGCCACCACATGGCCGCTGGCATCGCGGATCAAGGTTCCTATGCATCCCACGCCCAGTTCCGCCTCCTCATTATCCAGCGCGTAACCGTGCTTTGTTGCAGTGATGCAATCTTGAAGCAAGGCAGTTGACTTGGTGTGAGTGTTGACCGTGTAGGCGGGCAGCTTGCTGCGCTTGGCATAACTGCGGCACGCCGCCTCGCCCTGGTCGCCCAGCATCAGCTTGCCTACCGCAGTCACGTGCAAAGGGGCGCGGCTGCCGATCACCTGTTCCACTCGTATCATGCGCTTGGCAAGTGTGCGCTCGATGTAGACCACCTCATCGTCCTCGCGCACGGTCAGGTTGATCGTTTCGCCCAGTTGGTCGCGCAGTTTCTCCATAAAAGGCAGGGCAACTTTTCTGATGTCCACGCCGGAGCTGACCCGGCTGCCCAGTTGCATCAATTTGACGCCCAATTGGTAATTGCCCCTGGTGGTGCGCTCTACAAAGCCCTGTTCGGCCAGCGACGAGAGTATGCGGAAGGCGGTAGAGGGATGCAATCCCGTTTCAGCCGAGAGTATTTTCAGGCTCACAGGATCTTCATGTCCGGCAATGACGTCCAGCAGTCGTGCCAGTCGTTCGATGACTTGTATGGAGGAGGACCCTTTTGGCATATTTCGTATCGTGAAAACGATTGTGTATTGCGAAATTATACGACAACCCGTATTCTGTTACCAAATCTTTTTTGGCAAATCTATTTTGGTGGCTGACTTTAAAGGCAGCCACACTTTCCAACATCGCACTAACGAAGTTTAAGGAGCAATAATCATGTCGACCAGCGTAGCAGTTACCCCGGATTTTTGTGAGGGCATTCAACATTTCGGAGCGGCCTGGGAAGGTTTTTCCCGGCATGCCCAATCGGCGGTCATCAAGGACGGCAAATCTGCTATCAGCGATCCGCAAGCGCCTGATGCGGTGTATCAGACATTGTTGATGGCCGATGCGCTGCGTTATTTGACCCTGCAAACATGCGGTTCAAAAGGCTCGGGCCATCCGGGCGGTTTCGCCAGCAGCGCCGATGCCTATGCCTCGCTGGTGATGCTGGGCCACACCAATATCGTGACCGAGGTCGGTCACCATGCGCCAGGCTTCTATAGCGCGATGTTCCTCGACACCTCGCTGGAAGAGATGGGCATCAAAACGGTGACCGATCTGATGGCGCGTTTCCGCGAGAAGCATGGTCTGCTCGGCCATTTGTCCGGCGCCATTCCGGGATTGTTGGCGCCCGCCGGCCCGCTGGGCCAGGGCCAGCACTTCGCGATGGCGGGTGCAATGCTGCATCCGGGCAAGTTGTTCCCGGTCACCATCGGTGATGGCGGCATGGGCGAGCCCTATGTGCTGAATTCGATGATGCACTTCAATACCGCGTACCCCAAGATCACCAACTTTTTGCCAACGCTGATCTGGAACGGTTACAGCCAGGAGCATCACTCCATGGTGTCGCGTTTCACCAATGCGGAAATGATCGCCTACTGGAAAGGGCATGGTTTTAAAGAAGTTGTTCTGGTCGACGCCAAGGAGTTCGACGATACCAACCAGGCCAGCGCCTACGCGGACAGCTCGTACTTTTCTCACAAGCAGCGCCTGGCTTTTGCCGCCGCTGTACTGGCAGGCGTGGACAAGGCTGCCAAGTCTGCCTTGGGTGGCACACTGACTGCATTCATCATCAAGCAGATGAAGGGTACCGGTGTACATACGGTGGGTGCCAAGTCGCACAACCTGTATCCGGCCGACAGCCTGGACAAACCGCACATGATCGAAGGATTGAAGCGTCGCGCGCTGAATCCCGAGGCGTGGGCGATCGTGCGCGAG
Organism: Gallionella sp. UBA6045; assembly: GCA_002429165.1. Taxonomy (GTDB): domain Bacteria; phylum Pseudomonadota; class Gammaproteobacteria; order Burkholderiales; family Gallionellaceae; genus Gallionella. The sequence goes on from DIYV01000048.1 coordinate 6,529, forward strand.
AATTTCGTGCGTGCCGGCGGCGGTCCCGCAGTAAAAACCTCGGTGACCGAGCATGTGCTGGATATGGCCCCGCTGGGGAAAATGCCGCTGCACGAATTTGCCAAGAGCGAAAAGGCCGTACCGGCAACCGCGATGGGCGCGCTGGTTGCCTATGTGGGCACCAGGGACAAGCGTTTCGTCGTGACCAATGCCGACGGCAACGAAGCATCGGCAATGAAGAACATCAACGATGCGTTGAAGATCCGTCACCCGACCGTTGATCCGCTTTACAACCAGGAGCCTGAAGGCCAGGTGTACGAGCCGCTGAACGAGGATGCCTGTGCCGGTCTGACAGCAGCTCTCTGCCTGTTTGGTTCGCGATCAATCTGGTTGTCCTACGAGAGCTTTGCAATCAACGGCTGGCCGATCGTGCAGACTGTTGCGCAGGCGATGGCCGAGCTGCGCCGCAAGACACCTTCCGTCGTCACCATGTTTACCGCGGGTGCGCTGGAACAGGGACGCAACGGCTGGACGCATCAGCGTCCGGAGATCGAGAACTACTTTGCCGCGCAGATGCGCAACGGCAATACCTTTCCGCTGTTTCCATGCGATGCGAACGCGATACAGGCATCCTATGAATATGCCACCAACAGTTTCAACAAGTGCATGGTGATCATCGCGTCCAAGAGTCCGTTGCCGGTCTACATGAGCGTAGCCGAAGCCAAACACGCGGTGGAGGAAGGTGCGGCGACCATCTACGAAAGCAAGGCTGGAAACAAGGGAACCGTGGTGTTCGCGGTGACCGGCGATATGGTGTTCCTGCCGGTGTTCGAGGCCAGGGAAAAACTGGAGGCGGATGGTTACGGGGTGCGTATCGTTGCGATCGTGAATCCGCGCCGTCTGTATCGCGCTACTGATATTTCTTGGGACACCGTATCCGAGCCGGACAACAAGTTCATGGATGACTCACACTTCAATGCGTTGTTCGATGGCGATGTGTTGCTCGCGGTGAGCGGCGGACCCAGTGCCGTGCTCGAACCGGTGCTGCTGCGTACCCGGGCAGCCAAGCGCGACACCTTTGCGTGGAAGCGCGGCGAAACCACCGCAAGCCCGGCAGAGATCATGGAGTTCAACGGTCTTACCGGGGAGGCGATGGCCAAACGTGTCAAGGTGCTTGCAGGTTGATTGTGTTTATTCTGCCAAGGCTTCAAGCCTTGGCTTTTTTGTGAACAATTTTTAAGGTCAGAAACCAATCATGTCAGTAACCAAAATCATCGTGCTGGATGATGATCCCACCGGCTCGCAAACTGTGCACAGCTGTCTGTTGTTGACGCGTTGGGACAAGGATACTTTGCGCGATGCGATCATGGACGCCTCGCCGCTGTTTTTTGTGCTGACCAACACCCGCGGCATGGCTGCCAAGCCTGCCGCGGATATCACCCGCGAGGTTTGCAGGAACCTGAAGCTGGCGTTGGCGGAATTGAAGAAAAACGGGCACGACATCAATCCAATTCTGGTCAGCCGTTCGGACTCGACTTTGCGCGGTCACTACCCGGTAGAGACCGACGTGATTGCAGCGGAGTTGGGAGCATTCGATGCCCACTTCCTGGTGCCGGCATTTTTTGAGGGTGGACGCATTACCCGCGACAGCGTGCACTACCTGATGGTGGATGGCAAGGAAACGCCGGTGCATGAAACCGAATTCGCGCGTGACTCGGTGTTTGGTTATCGCCACAGCTATTTGCCGGATTACGTCGAGGAGAAGACTGCCGGACGTATCAGGGCAGTTGAGGTCGAGCGCTTCCTGTTGCGTGATGTTCGGGGCGACAGCATGCCGCGCCTGATGAGACTGCGGGGGAACGTGTGCTGTGTGGTTGATGCCGAGACCCAGGACGATCTCGATCATTTCGCCGTACAGTTGCGTTTGGCGGCCAGCCAGGGCAAGCACTTCTTGTTCCGCAGTGCGGCCAGTTTGCTTACCGCACTGGCGGGTCTGCCGCCCCAGCCTGTCGCTGCAGAAGACATGAAGCAATATGTGCGTGATGGCAAAGCGGGTGCGGTGATTGTGGGATCACATGTCAGGAAGACCACTTTGCAACTGGAACAATTGCTCAAGATGCCGGGAGTTGTGGCTATTGAAGTGAATGTGGAAAAATTGCCGGAAAATCGTGATGCACTGCTGGCGGAGATCATACGCAAATGTGAGCAGAGTCATGCCGCAGGTAATACTCCCGTTGTGTTTACCAGCCGTCTGGAAAAGACATTCCCTGATCAAGCCGCGCGGCTGGCATTTGGTGAAATGGTTTCGGCCTTCCTGATGGACGTGGTGCGCAATTTGCCCAAAACTTTGGGCTTTTTGATCAGCAAAGGCGGCATCACTTCAAATAATGTGTTGAGTTCGGGCCTGGCTTTGCACACTTCCCGCGTGGTTGGGCAAATCCTGCCGGGATGTTCGGTGGTATGCTGTCCCGCTGATCATCCGCGTTACCCTGATTTGCCCGTGGTAATATTTCCCGGCAATGTCGGCGATGATCAGGCTTTGGCAAAGGCATATGGCCGGCTTGCCGGTAACAAAGTCGAACCAAGCGGTGCAAGCGCAAGTATACACCGCAAAGAGAGCATAATGTTGTGAAGTGAAAAAACATCGCTTATTGCCGACGGTATGTTTGCGATAAGCGTTGCAAGACTTGCATCAGCAAGCTGTTGTTGGTAGTCAGTAGATGTCGTTAAATATCCTGAGTGTTTTTGATTTTCCATAACTAGAGGAGAGTATTATGAACATTAAAATTAAAACAGCCGTCACTGCTTTGGCGCTGGCAGCATCCTTTTCGGCTTTTGCTGCCGACCCGATCAAGATCGGTTTATCCGGCCCATACACCGGCGGTTCCAGCCCCATGGGTGTTTCGATGCGCGACGGCGTCAGGCTTGCCGCATCCGAGATCAATGCAAAGGGCGGAGTGCTTGGCCGCAAGATCCAGTTGATCGAGCGTGACGACCAGGCTGACAACGGACGCGGTGTGCAGGTGACACAGGAGCTGATCAACAAGGAAGGCGTCGTCGCTGCGATGGGCTTTATCAACACCGGTGTTTCGCTGGCAGCCCAGCGCTTTTATCAGGAAGCCAAGATTCCCGTGATCAACAACGTGGCGACCGGATCGATCGTCACCAAGCAGTTCCTGCCGCCTGAGTTTCCTGACAACTACGTGTTCCGCACCTCGGCCAACGACACCATCCAGTCCGCAATGATCGTCGAGCAAGCCATCGATGTCCGCAAATTCAAGAAGGTTGCGATCCTGGCAGATTCGACCAACTACGGACAGCTTGGACGCGAAGACCTTGAAAAAGCGCTGGCAGCCAAGGGCATCAAGCCGGTCGCAGTGGAGAAATTCAACATCAAGGATGTGGACATGACCGCACAGTTGCTGAAATCCAAGGAAGCAGGTGCACAGGCTATCCTGACCTATGGCATCGGACCCGAGCTGGCCCAGATCGCCAACGGTATGGAGAAGCTGGGTTGGAAAGTGCCGATGATCGGAAGCTGGACGCTGTCGATGGGCAACTTCATCGACAATGCCGGCAAGAACGGCAATGGTGCGATGATGCCTGAAACCTTCATCCAGGAGCCCAACACTCCCAAGCGCAAGGAATTCATCGCGGCCTACCAGAAAGCTTACAAGGTTGATCGCATTCCTTCGCCGGTTTCGGCAGCACAGGGTTATGATTCGATGTACCTGCTGGCAGCCGCCATCAAACAGGCCGGCACTACCAATGGCGTGAAGGTCAGGGAAGCGCTGGAAAACCTGAAAGGGAAAGTCAACGGTGTCATTACCACTTATGATCATCCCTACACACATGACAATCACGAAGCGATCAGCAGGAACATGGTGGTGATGGGTGAAGTCAAGGATGGCCGCGTGGTATACGCCAATAAAGCCGACGAAAAAATGAAATGATTGCCGTTGTTGCGGTAATTTTGTAATTCGCCATTGGGCCGGGCAATCCGGCCCAATTAGCACACGTTGGAGCACTTCAGATGGAAATATTCGCACAACTCGTTGTAAGCGGAATTGCGCTCGGCATGATTTACGCGCTGATAGCGTTTGGTTACCAACTAACTTTTGCCACATCAAGTACGCTGAACTTCGGTCAGGGTGAAGCCCTGATGCTGGGCTCGATGGTGGGACTCACGCTGGTGGGCCATATGAGCTACTGGCTGATGATTCCGCTGGTGCTTGTTTTTGGCGCATTGCAGGGCATTTTTGTCGAGCGTGTCGCCGTGTTGCCGGCGCTGAAGACAAAATCCGAATTCGGCTGGATCATGACCACGATTTCTCTGGCCATCATTTTCAAGAACGTCGCGGAAAATATCTGGGGTCGCGACGACCTTAGATTTCCTTCGCCGTTACCGATGGAGCCATTGCAGTTTTTCGGCATAAGAGTCCTGCCGATGGAAATCATGGTGGTGGTGGGCGCGCTGGCGATCATGCTGGCGGTGGAAATATTCAACCGCAAATCCATCTACGGCAAAGCCGTGATGGCAACTTCCAATGACCGTGATGCCGCCGGTTTGATGGGTATCAATACCGGCCTGGTGATCACTTTTTCTTACGCGCTCAGTTCCATGACCGCCGGTTTTGCCGGCGTGCTGGTCGCGCCGCTGACGCTTACCGGCGCCACGATGGGCGTGGTGCTGGGACTGAAGGCCTTTTCCGTCGCGATCATCGGCGGCCTCAACAGCGGCATGGGTGTGATAGTCGGAGGACTGATCCTGGGCATCGCGGAGACCACCACGGGTTATTACATTTCTACCGGTTACAAGGATGTGCCCGGATTATTGTTGCTGCTGCTGGTCTTGACGATCAAGCCGGCCGGCATGTTCGGCAAGTCCGTCATCAAAAAGGTATAGCATGAGTGCCACCAAAAAAATAGCCATTGTGCTGGCAATAGCCGTTGCTGCGTTGCTGCCCACTATCTGGCCTAATCCTTATTATGTGCACCTGATGGTGGTCATCGGCATCTATGCGATCCTGCTGCTCGGCCTCGATATCGTGGTGGGTTACGTGGGTGAAATCTCGCTCGGCCACGCCGCGCTGTTCGGCATCGGTTCTTATACGGTCGGGGTGCTCAATTTCCAGCTGGGGGTGCCTTTCCTGCTTGCGATACCGGCAAGCATCGCCGTCACGGCAATCTTTGGCGCGATACTCGCGCTGCCGGCATTGCGGGTGAACGGACCCTATCTGGCGATGGTGACATTGGCATTCGGCACCATCATCCAGATTCTGATCAACGAGATGGATTTTCTCACCAACGGGCCGATGGGACTGTCGATACGCAAACCGATATGGTTCGGTCACCAGGTCACTGGTGCCGACTATTACTACATCGTGCTGCTGGCATTGGTGCTGACCCTGTTTGTCGTGCAGCGCATACTCAAATCCCACCTTGGCCGCGCTTTCGAAGCCCTGCACGACAGCCCGGTCGCATCGGACTGCATGGGCGTGAGCGTATATGGATACAAGGTCTACGCCTTTGTGCTGAGTGCCGGTATCGCGGGTCTGGCAGGCGGCCTGTATACCTATTCCGAGGAATACATCTCGCCCAATACCTACAACTTCGAGTTGACCATCCTGTTCCTGCTGGCGGTCATCATGGGCGGGCGCAAAACACGGGTGGGGCCGATCCTGGGGGCGATCATCATCGTGATGTTGCCGAATGTGCTTTCCGATATCGTGCTGTTCCGCAAGATCTCGGTCGGCATCGCTGTATTCACAACGTTGTACTCGGCATACGCCGTGACTGCCGGTCAGCGCACCATGAAACAGCTGGCGCTGCCGTTGCTGGTTACCATCGCGTTGGCGGTATCGGGTTATGTGATGGACAATATCACCGACCAGCGCCTGACGATATTCGGCGTGATGATCCTGTTCGTGGTGTATTACCTGCCGAACGGCATTACAGGCTTCCTGCGCGGTATCGTACTGAAAGTCCGGCCGCAGTGGATACACCGCCATGAGCTGGTGCTCGATCACGGCGACAAGCAGCATATATGGTCGGTGCCGGATCATCCCGTTACCGCCAGGGGTTATCTGCTGGAAGCGCGCAACATCGTGATGCAGTTTGGCGGATTGAAGGCGCTGAACGAAGTCAACCTGGAAGTCAGAAAAGGCACTGTGCACGGTCTGATCGGCCCGAACGGTTCGGGCAAGAGCACCATGATGAACGTGCTCACCGGCATCTACAAACCGACCGCAGGCGAGATCGAGTTCAACGGCAAGATCATCACCGGCACAACGCCCTCATCCATTGCCGGCGAGGGCATCGCGCGCACCTTCCAGAACGTGCAGTTGTTCGGCGAAATGACCGCGGTCGAAAACGTGCTGGTCGGCTTGCACCATACCTATCGCCATAGCCTGCTCGATGTCGTGTTCCATACTCCGCGCTGCCGCAGGGAGAAATATGCAGCGAGAATGCGTGCCGCGAGCCTGCTGAAGTTCGTCGGACTGGCAGACCTCGCCAACGAGGAAGCGCGCAACCTCCCGTACGGCAAGCAGCGCCTGCTGGAAATCGCCCGCGCGCTGGCGCTGAACCCCAGCCTGCTGCTGCTCGATGAGCCGGCCGCCGGCCTGACTGCCCCGGACATCAAGGAACTGATAGGGATGATCAACAAGATCCGCGGCCATGGCATCACCGTGATCCTGATCGAGCACCATATGGACGTGGTCATGAGCATATGCGACACCGTCACGGTGCTGGATTTCGGGCAGAAGATCGCTGAGGGCACGCCGGCAAGTGTTCAGTCCGATGCAAAAGTGATCGAGGCTTATCTTGGCGGCAGCACTGCGGCGGCCTAAGAAACCGATGAGGAGATAGTAATGTTACAGATTCAGAATTTGCATGCCGCATACGGCAAGGTGGAAGTGCTGCATGGTATTTCGATAGATGTGCCGCAAGGCAAGGTCGTCACGCTGATCGGTTCCAATGGTGCGGGCAAGACCACGACCATGCGCGCGATCTCCGGCATGATCAAGCCGGCGAGCGGCAGCATCAGCCTTAACGGCAAGGACATCACCGGCATGAGTTCCAGCAGGATCGCACGCGCCGGCCTGGCACATTCCCCCGAAGGACGGCGCGTGTTCGCTACCCTGTCAGTGACCGATAACCTGTTGTTAGGCGCTTTCCCGCGCCTGACTTACGGGCGTGAGCGCGGCGACGTGCAGGGCGACATGGCGCGAGTATTCGAGCTGTTCCCCCGCCTCAAGGAACGTGAATCCCAACAGGCGGGCACGCTGTCCGGCGGCGAGCAGCAAATGCTGGCGATGGGCCGCGCGCTGATGCTCAACCCCGATGTGTTGCTGCTGGATGAACCCTCGATGGGTCTGGCGCCGTTGCTGGTGGCGGAAGTATTTCGCATCATCCGCGAATTGAAGGCGCGCGGCATCACCATGCTGCTGGTCGAGCAATTTGCCGCCGCGGCGCTGGAAGTCGCGGACTACGGTTATGTGCTGGAGAATGGCCGCATCTCGGTACACGGTCCGGCGGAGCAGCTGAAGAATGATCCGGCGGTAAAGGAAGCCTATCTGGGCGCAGCTCATTAAGAGTGCATCCCTAAATCCAAACTCCGTTGCGATACGGCGTTGCTCACAAAATTTAAATGCTTGCATATATAAAATATGCTGCGCACTTGAATTTTCTTCGCGCATTGTCTCGCTTGGGATTTTGATTTTATAGAAGCACACTTGATAGTTGCCACAGTAGGGTGCGCTGTGCGCACCATGGTGCGTAAAACGCACCCTACGAACTAAAGTACCCCCCAAAAAAATGAATTTGCCATGACCACACACATCCACCGCCGCATGCGCCGTTTACGCTGGACCAGCTATACGCTGGTGGTATTGTGTTACATATTGGCCTATTTTCATCGCATGGCACCGGCAGCGATCTCGACCGATCTGCAACGATCGTTCCACGCCAGTGGCGCTGAATTGGGCGCGTTGGCTGCCGCATATTTTTACACGTACACGGTGATGCAGATCCCGGTGGGTGTGATGGCCGATACGCTGGGCGTACGCAAGATCGTCGCCATCGGTGCGGCAATTGCCGGCGTGGGGTCGGTAGTATTTGGCATGGCCGATACGCTGGCCGTCGCCACCCTGGGCCGGGTGCTGGTCGGACTGGGTGTTTCCTCGATGTTCATCTCCCTGATGAAGCTGAATTCGGTGTGGTTTCACGACCGCCATTTCGGCACCATAGGCGGCATGTCGCTGCTGCTGGGCAATATGGGATCGGTGCTGGCCGCCACACCGCTGGTTTGGGCGGTGACCTATACATCATGGCGCAATGTGTTTGTCGCGGTCGGGATATTTTCGCTGGTTCTGGCTGTGCTGACCTGGTTCCTGGTGCGCAGCCATCCCGGTGAAGCCGGGTTGCCCTCGATGCGCGAACTGGACGGGGAAGAGGCGCATCCGCTCCATAAAGGACACTGGTACGATGGCTTGCTCAAGGTGCTGAAAAACCGCGCCAGTTGGCCCGGTTTCTGGCCCAACCTTGGTGTCGGCGGCAGCCTGTTCGCGTTTGCCGGACTATGGGGAGTGCCCTACCTGCGCGATGTGTACGGCATGGAACGTACCGTTGCTGCCGACCACACCATGTTGTTGCTGTTCTCTTTCGCGATCGGCGCGCTGCTGATCGGCATGCTTTCCGACCGGTTGGGCAAACGCGTGCCTGTGATTGTCGGTGGCATTGCGGTTTACGTGCTGTGCTGGATACCGATCGTATTTGCATGGCACATGCCGGATACGCTAAGTTACTCGCTGTTTGCGTTGATGGGGCTCGGTGCGTCGGGGTTTACGCTGACCTGGGCCAGCGTCAAGGAGGTGAACCCGCCCGCGCTGTCCGGCATGGCAACCAGCGTCGTCAACACCGGCACCTTCCTCGGCGCCGCGGTGCTGCAGCCCTTGGTGGGCTGGGTCATGGATCAGGGTTGGGATGGCCGGATGTTGGCGGGAGCACGGGTATACTCGGAACAAAACTATCAGATCGGCCTGGGCATCATGCTGGCCTTTGCGTTTGTTGGCCTGCTGGGCGCGCTGACTATCCGCGAAACCAATTGCCGTTACATCACCATTTCTGTACAGACGCATTCAAAACATTAGGAGAACAACATGACTAAACCAACTCTGCAATTATGGATCAACGGTCAGCACACCGAAAGCCGCAGCAAGCGCCTGGCTGACGTGACCAACCCGGCCACCGGTGCAGCAATCCGCCAGGTACCGCTGACCAGCCGCGAGGATGTGGACATTGCGGTTGCCGCCGCCAAGGCGGCCTTCCCGGCCTGGCGTGACACCACCCCGCTGCGCCGCAGCCGCATCCTGAACAAATTCCGCGAGCTGCTCGAAACGCACCGCCCCGAACTGGCGCAATTGGCGAGTGAAGAGCACGGCAAGACGCTGGAGGATGCTGCCGGATCGGTGCAGCGCGGCATCGAGGTGGTGGAGTTCGCCGTCGGCGCGCCGCACCTGCTCAAGGGCGAGCATGCCGAGAATGTCGGCCGCGGCGTCGATTGTCATTCCATGCTGCAACCGATAGGCGTATGCGCGGGCATCACGCCGTTCAACTTCCCGG
>DIYV01000059.1 GCA_002429165.1 Gallionella sp. UBA6045
AGATGTGTATAAGAGACAGGGCAACCTCGTGGTGGTGATCGGCGGCGGCGATACCGGCTCGGATTGTGTGGGCACATCGAACCGCCATGGCGCATTGTCAATCACCCAGCTCGAGGTGATGCCGCGTCCGCCGGAGCACGAAAACAAGTCGCTGGTATGGCCGAACTGGCCGCTGAAGCTGCGCACTTCCAGCTCGCACGAGGAAGGCGCGAATCGTGACTGGGCTATCGTCACCAAGGAATTCATCGGCAAGGACGGCAAGCTCGAGAAGCTGCGCGCGGTGCGCGTCGAGTGGAAAGACGGCAAGATGAGCGAGATCGCCGGCAGCGAATTCGAGCTGAAGGCCGACCTGGTATTGCTGGCTATGGGCTTCGTCAGCCCGGAGCAGAAGGTGCTGGATGCTTTCGGTGTGGAAAAAGACGCGCGCGGGAATATCAAGGCCGACACGGAAAATTACCGCACCAGCAAGGACAAGGTATTCGCCGCAGGCGACATGCGCCGGGGGCAATCGCTGGTGGTATGGGCGATACGCGAAGGCCGTCAGAGCGCGCGCGCTGTAGACGAATTTCTGATGGGATCATCGGTACTGCCACGCTGATTCGCAGTCAGGCGAGGGTAGGTTTTATAAAAAATAAATTGACCACGGAAGGCACGGAAAAGGCAAAAATATTCCGTGTGTTCCGTGGTTCATATTTTGATGTTTGTCTGGCCCTGGATAGCAGTATCTGTGGTCTTGGTAGAACTGAGGAAATACAATGAACTTCAAGCTGAAAAACGACACCTTCCTGCGTGCGCTGCTGCGCCAGCCTACCGAATACACACCGATGTGGATGATGCGCCAAGCCGGTCGTTTTTTGCCGGAATACCGCGAAACGCGCAAGCGCGCCGGCAGTTTTCTCGGGCTGTGCAAGAACCCGGACTTCGCGACCGAAGTGACGCTGCAACCGTTGGACCGTTACCCCCTCGATGCGGCGATCCTGTTTTCCGACATACTCACCGTGCCCGATGCGATGGGTCTGGGTCTGTATTTTTCCGATGGCGAAGGCCCGAAGTTCGAACGCCCGTTGCGCGATGAGACCGCGATCAAGGCATTGCGCGTGCCTGACATCGGCAAGGATTTGAAATACGTTACCGATGCCGTGTCGCAGATCCGCAAGACACTGGATGGGCGCGTGCCGTTGATCGGCTTCTCCGGCAGCCCGTTCACGCTTTCGTGCTATATGGTGGAAGGCGGCGGCAGCGACGACTACGCCAAAGTCAAGACACTGATGTACAACGAACCCAAGCTGATGCATCACATTCTCGAAGTGACCACCCAGGCGGTGATCGCTTACCTGAATGCGCAGATCGAAGCCGGCGCTCAGGCCGTGATGATTTTCGATTCATGGGGCGGCGTGTTGTCACATGCGGCGTTCCACGAATTTTCTCTGGCTTACACGCATCGCATCGTGGACGGTTTGATCAAGGAAAAAGACGGCGTGCGTATTCCTTCCATTGTATTCACCAAGGGCGGCGGCTTGTGGCTCGAGAGCATCGCCAACACCGGCTGCGATGCGGTCGGCCTGGACTGGAATATAGACATCGGCATCGCGCGCCAGCGCGTAGGCAACAAAGTCGCGTTGCAAGGAAACATGGACCCGGCGGTGCTGTTTGCCTCGCCTGATGCGATACACAAAGAAGTGGACCACATCCTGGGCAGCTACGGTTTCGGCAGCGGCCACGTGTTCAACCTGGGCCACGGCATCTCGCAACATACCGACCCGGAACACGTGACGGCGCTGGTCAAGGCAGTGCACGAACTGAGCAGAAAGTACCACTGACAATTTTGCCTATCAATGTAGGAACCAAAACAAAGGCCGCAGGTATCTCCTGCGGCTTTTGCATTTCTGCGACAATCGCAATGTTGATTGCCTGAAAAAAATATGCCTATCGTCCGTGTCGCTCTCGATGTGCCGCTGTCCACCCTGTTTGATTACTCGGTGCCGGAGGGTATCGCGGTTGAAATTGGCTTGCGTGTGATCGTGCCGTTCGGGCGACGGCAGATGGTTGGCGTGGTGATGGAGTGTGTTACCGCTACCGATGTGGCACCGGAACGCGTCAAGCCGGTGAACCAGGTGTTGCGCGACTGCGCGCCGCTGTCGGCGCAGTTGCTGAACCTGCTGCGCTTTTGCAGCGACTATTACCGTTATCCGATCGGGCAGACCGTTTTGTCCGCATTGCCGACACGATTGCGTTCGGACAAACCAATCGTCAGCAAACCGATTTTGAATTATCGCCTGAGCAAAAACGGCGCCGCACTTGACCTGGAATCATTTCCAAAACGCAAAGTGGTGCAGCGGCGCATACTTGCCAGGCTTGCCGGGCAGCCGTGCAGTCTTGTGCAGCTTAAAAGCCTTTCGCCGACGGCGGGAATACAACTCAAGGCGCTGCTCCATGAAGGTTATGTGGAGCATTGCGAAGAACCGTTACCCTCTGCCGAACATGTTTTCGACAATGCGCACACACTCACCGGAGAACAGCAGCAGGCGGTTAATGCAGTCACAGCAGCGCAGGGTTTTGCTTGTTTCCTGTTGCACGGTATCACCGGCAGCGGCAAGACCGAGGTGTATGTGCACCTGATGCACGATGTCTTGCGACGCGGCGGGCAGGTATTGTTGCTGGTGCCTGAAATCAATCTCACGCCGCAACTGGAAAATTATTTCCGCAGCCGCTTCCCCGATGTAAATCTGATCAGTTTGCATAGCGGCCTGTCCGAGGGAGAACGTTTGCATAACTGGCAACAGGCACAACTGGGCGCTGCGCAGATCGTGCTCGGCACACGCCTGTCGGTGTTTGCCGAGTTGCCCGGACTCGCACTAATCATCGTGGATGAGGAGCATGACAGTTCGTTCAAGCAGCAGGATGGCCTGCGCTACTCGGCGCGCGATGTGGCGGTATTTCGCGCCAATCAATGCGGCATTTCCATCATGCTGGGCTCGGCCACGCCGTCACTGGAGAGTTACTACAACGCGCAAAGCGGCCGTTACCGGATGCTCAAGCTGACCGGGCGCGCGCTGGCCGAGGCACGCCTGCCTGCGGTGCGCAGCATCAATATCACCCAGACTGTGATGCACCACGGCATCAGCGAAAATCTGTTGCACGAGATCGGTCAGCGCATTGCGCGCAAGGAGCAAAGTCTGCTGTTCATCAACCGGCGCGGTTACGCGCCGGTGCTGATGTGCACCGGTTGCGGATGGTTGTCCGGCTGCAAACACTGCGCGGGCAAGATGGTGCTGCATTTGAAAGATCAACGTCTGCGCTGCCACCATTGCGGTTATCAGATTCGCGTACCCAGGGCATGTCCCGATTGCGGCAGCGCGGATTTGATTCCGGTCGGCAGCGGTACGCAGCGCGTGGAAAGCGTGTTGCAGGAACGTTTCCCGGATGCACGCATATTGCGTGTGGACCGCGACAGCACGCGCAACAAGCGCGCCTGGCAGACCATGCGCGAGCAGATACATGCGAACGAGGTGGACATCCTGGTGGGCACGCAGATGCTCGCCAAGGGACACGACTTTCCCGCGCTGACTTTGGTCGGTGTGCTCAATCCGGACAGCGCGCTGTACAGCAGCGATTTTCGCGCGCCGGAAAAACTGTTTGCGCAACTGGTCCAGGTAGCCGGGCGTGCAGGTCGAGCCGACAAACCCGGCGAGGTGATCATCCAGACCGCTTTCCCCGATCATCCCTTGTTCCGCGCCCTGCAGACGCATGATTTCGAAGGCTGGGCGGTATCGCAACTTGCCGAGCGGCAGATGGCGGGCTTCCCGCCGTTCGTTTACCAGGCCATGCTGCGCGCGGAGGGCAAGGAGGAAAGTGAGGTTTATGCGTATCTCAACCAGGCGCGAACGGCCGGAATCGCACTCCGGCAAGAAGTGGAAATATTCGGCGTGGTGCCGGCCGCCCTGCCGCGCCGTGCCAACCACCTGCGCGCGCAATTGCTGATACAGGCCGCATCGCGCAAATCCCTGCAACAGTTCCTGCGCGCCTGGCAGCCGTCCCTGGACTCGCTGGAGGCAAAAAAACTCAGATGCAGCCTGGACATCGACCCGTTGGAGTTCTAGTTGAATGACGGATAAACCGAACAGTTATAATGCCGGCCCTGCATGACCACAAGGCGCTGCCTATCCACCGTTATCTTTGGAATTGATTAAATAATGATTGAAATATCACTGCAGAAACTCAAATTGCCGCACAAAACCCTGTTCACCGGTTATCTGCTTGTAATCGGACTGGGACTGCTGATGGCAGGCGCGCAAATTATGCTGACGCATGGCATGGCGGACGGCAAGTTGGGACTTTCGGTGGATGATATTGTGTACAGCTACTATGGCAACCGCTCGGGTTCAAAGCTTGAATCCATGATCAATGGCTCGATGAAGAGTCATGCACCGGCGGAAGTGCGGCTCGACATTATAAAGTGGGTGCGCAATGGTTCTCCCGAAGATAAATGGAATAACCATTTCAAGGGTGTATTCGCCCAGCATTGCACGATGTGCCACAGCACAATACCCGGCATTCCGGATTTCACCAGCTACCAGGCAGTGAAACAGGAGGCGAAGATCGATGAAGGTGCCAGCATCACGAGTCTGACGCGCGTTTCGCATATCCATTTGTTTGGCATTGCTTTCATTTTTTTCTTTGTAGGCTGGATATTCAGTTACGCATCGGGTTTCAGCAACCGGCTCAAAGCGTTTCTCATTTTCATGCCGTTTGCCTTTCTTATCCTGGACGTTGCTTCATGGTGGCTGACCAAATTGAACCCGAACTTTGCCTGGCTGGTGATCATCGGCGGATTCGGCTATAGCCTTGCCTCGGCGGTGATGATCCTTACATCGCTTTATCAAATGTGGTTCATCAAAAAACCGGCTTCAAGACCAGCATCATCAAACATACATTGAAAAATTTGTTCGGGACTCCCCGCGGGACAATTTATTTGATCGCCCTGTTGATACTGACGGCAGAGTTCCTGATCATGATGTTGATAGAGATTGTTTTAAAGCCGATTTTTGGCCCGAATATTTCGTCAACCTTCTGGGACTTTCTGGATCCGTTTTTTCTGATTGTTATCGTCACTCCCTGGATTTATGTTTTGGCTGTGCGCCCGTTGGAAAAACAAAAGGTAATGCTCCGGCAACAATTCAACGAACTGAGTATCACCGCTGTCACTTTCGAATCCATGGAAGGAGTGGTAGTGACCGATGCCAACAACAAGATCCTCAGGGTCAATCGTTCATTCACGGAAATAACAGGGTATAGCAACGAAGAAGCAATCGGGAAGACGCCCGGCATGCTCCACTCGGGCCGCCAGGACAAGGAGTTTTACCGCAACATGTGGCAGGTCCTGGAGCGGGACCGGTTCTGGAGCGGCGAAGTATGGAACCGCAACAAGCGCGGCGAGATATACCCGGAGTGGCTGACCATTACCGCTGTGCTTGGTACGGAAGGGCAAGTGGCCAACTATGTCGGCATTTTCTCCGATATTTCCGAACGCAAGGCAGGCGAACAGCAATTGCGCAAACTCACCGCACATATCCAGACCGCGCGCGAAGAGGAAAAAACCAGGATCGCCCGCGAGATCCACGACGATCTGGGCGGCACGCTGACCGCACTTAAAATGGAGGCTTACCATCTGGGGGGCAAGCTGTCCGGCAACGTGCAGACAGCACCTTTGCTAGAACGTATCGTGTCCATGACACAACTGATCGATAACGCGGTGGGCGTCACACGGCGCGTCATCAGCGACCTGCATCCGACCATACTCGACGATCTCGGCCTGGTGGCGGCACTTGAATGGCAGTGCGGGCAATTCCACAAACGTACCGGCATCGCGTGCAAGGTCACCGGAGCGGAAAATGGCGAAGAAGGAAAATTAGATAAGACAGTAGCGATCAATCTTTTTCGCATCTTTCAGGAAGCACTGACCAATGTGGCACAGCATTCCGGCGCAAGCAGAGTAAATGCTGAATTTCATCAAAGTGATGAGGAGATCATTCTGGCGATCAGCGACAATGGCCGGGGACTGCCGGAAGGACACGTCATTGCGCAGACCTCCTATGGCCTGCGCGGCATGC
>DIYV01000204.1 GCA_002429165.1 Gallionella sp. UBA6045
TCATTTCCAGATTGGAAAATACTCTTGAGATGATGTCAGATTGCATAGCCTTGGTGGCGGAGACTCTGGCACAAGTCAAAGGCCGGAGATGACCGGAATACCCGGGCACGTAACCGGCTATGTACGCCACCGCACTGACCTGGTCTGATCCTGAGACTAAATTGACAACCATTGGGGTGGCACTGGTTGCAAACAAGGAGAAAAGAAATGACAGACGCTAATCACTTGATGCGGGAAAATATTATGGAATATGAATCACGCATAAAGCATTTTGACGAGCTTATTGTGCGTGCCGACAAAGCCATCGGCAAAAGCCCCGAACATGTGGAGGCCAGGGATAGTTTGGCGAGTCTGAAACAGCAGCGCGACAAGTTTGCCGGTTTGCTGGACGAACTCCGGCTGAAGTCACTGGAAAACTGGCGCGTGGATGAGATCGAGAAAGCCGGACCCATGGGTATATGGGATGCCGTTGGCCAGCAACTGGAGAAACTGGTCGAGCGTATTGAACGCTAAATAATGAATCATTCGAGGACGACTATATGCTTGTGACATTTACAACCAAAGCCTATGCCGATATCACCATGTTCGGGGATGTCGCGATTGCCATGCTGAAAAAGATGGGGCACAGCGGGACTGTGCCCGGCGCGATTCGGGCGGCAGACATTCCTGCGGCGCTGAGCCTCCTGAAAGCCGCTATCGATGCGGAGAAATTCCCGTCAGCCGTCGCGGACAAGGATGCGGATGAGCCGGCGGTGAGCATGGCTCATCGCGCGCTGCCTTTGATAAATTTGCTTAGCGCCGCCGCAAAGGATGGCTGTGACGTAATGTGGAAATGAGTTGTTGTTCTAGAAAGGAATTGCCATGGGAAAAATGGAACAATTGGAATTGGAGGCTCACCGCAGTGAAATCGATGCGGATATGCGCAGCCTGGTTGAAAAATACCGCAGAGTCTTCGGTTGGGACATTCCGGAAATTGACCAGCAAGCCGCAGATAAGCTGATTCTGGCGGCGATGCGCAAAGCCCTGGACGATATTCAAACGCAATGATTGATTACCGGTTCGAAAGTATGCAGCGGGCATAGATATATATTGTGAATTCATTGGGCAATACGCTAAGACGCTGGCATATGCGCCGACTACTGCGGCGCAATCCGATACCGCACCCTATCTGGCAAGGTGTGACACGACGCATTGTAGTGTTGCAGGAGTTGGATGCAGTACAAATGGCGCACCTGCGCGAACTGACGGCGTGGTTCCTGCATAACAAGTCCATCAACGGCGCGCAGGGCCTGGAAGTGACGTTGGCTATGCGCGTGGCGGTGGCCGCGCAGGCCTGTCTGCTGATTCTGAATCTGGATATTGATTGCTTTGATGATTGGGTGGAAGTCATCCTTTACCCCGGCGCATTCCGGGTTAATCATGAGCAGAGGGATGCCATTGGCCTGGTCCATAACGATGCAAATATTTTAAGCGGCGAGGCATGGTTGCGCGGGCCGGTGATCCTATCCTGGGACGACGTGGAGCGCGACACCTATCATCCGAACCCCGGTCGCAATGTGGTATTGCACGAGTTCGCGCACAAACTGGATGGCCTGAATGGCCTGGCGAACGGTTTGCCGCCATTGCGTCGTGGCATGAGCCGGAAAAGGTGGGCCGAGGATTTCAGCGGGGCATACGATGCGTTGTGTATGCAAGTGTCAACAGGTGAAACAGCATTTATCAATCCTTATGCCGCGACGAGCCCGGCAGAATTTTTTGCAGTGGCGTGCGAGTATTATTTTACCGCACCGGAGATATTGAAAAATTGCTGCCCAAGTGTCCACAGGCAACTGGAACTGTTTTACCGGCAGGCTGCAGTGCGCTGATTCATCATGACCGGGATTCATTTCCGAATTTCGACCTGGATCAAAAGTGAGCGTAAAGTAATTTTTTTGCAGGGGAACCAAGCAGATGGAATTCAAGGACTACTACAAGATCATTGGAGTCGCGCGTGACGCGACCCAGGATGAGATCAAGCGTGCTTACCGCAAGCTGGCCCGAAAGTATCATCCGGATGTCAGCAAAGAGGCCGATGCCGAAGCCCGCTTCAAGGAACTGGGCGAGGCCCATGAGGTGTTGAAGGATGCCGAGAAACGCGCGGCTTACGATCAGCTGGGAGCCAACTACAAAGGTGGGCAGGAGTTCCGACCGCCGCCCGACTGGAACGCGGGTTTCGAATTCAGCGGCGGCGGCCCCGGCGGTGGTGATGGGGGAGACTACAGCGATTTCTTCGCATCCCTGTTCGGACGGGATTTTCGCGCCGGCGGAGCCGGACACGCTCCCCGCCATGCGAAAGGCGAGGACCACCACGCCAGGGTGCTCATCGATCTGGAAGACACATACCATGGCGCAACCCGCACCATTACGCTGCGTGTTCCGTCTGTGGATGCGCAGGGTCATGTCATCACCAAAGAGCGTGTGCTCAACGTAACCATCCCCAGGGGTATCCGCGAAGGCCAGCACATTCGCCTTAGCGGGCAGGGCAATGCCGGTTTGGGAGAAGGCAATGCGGGGGACTTGTATCTGCAGGTCGAATTCCGGACACACCCGATTTACCGGGTCGATGGCCGCGATCTCTATCTAGACTTGCCGGTGACACCGTGGGAAGCGGCACTGGGCGCAACAGTCAAAGTGCCGACACTCGGCGGCATCGTGGAACTGAAAATACCGGAAGGTTCCGCGTCGGGTCGCAAAATGCGGCTGAAGGGGCGCGGCATCCCGGGTGACCCGCCCGGAGATTGCTACGTGATATTGACGATCGCGTTGCCGCCTGCCAATACCGAAGCCGCCAAAGAGTTGTATCGAAAAATGGAAAAGGAACTTAACTTCAATCCGCGCACCAAACTGGGAGTGTGAGAAATGAATACTGAAAATAGCGCGCCACAATTCGCAATATGCATATTGGAAGAACAAACCCAACTGACGCTGACCGATCTATGCCGGGCCTGTGCCGTTCATGATGAACAGATCATCGCGCTGGTGGACGCCGGTGTGCTGGAACCCCAGGGTCGTGAACCGGGTCACTGGCGTTTCGGCGGTGCCAGCCTGCACCGCGCCAGAAGGGCCTTGCGCCTGCAACGCGATCTCGAAATTGATCTTACCGGGGCGGCACTGGCGGTGGAATTGCTGGACGAGATCGAATCGCTGCGGACGCGCCTGCGGGCGGTGGGTGGCGAGTACTGAACGATGAATCGCGCAACATCATGACTGTTCCGTCGTCACGCCGGCTGCAGGTGCCCAACTAAACATAGGAGATTTCGGATGCATCTAGGCATGATCGGATTAGGAAGAATGGGAGCCAGTTTGGTGCGGCGCCTGGGCAAAGATGGCCATAGCTGTGTCGTTTACGATGTGAATCCGGCCGCGGTGAAAAAGCTTGCGGCCGGCGAAGTTCAGGGTGCCGCCTCGCTAGCCGAACTGGTCGCGAAGCTGCCCAAACCGCGCGCGGTCTGGGTGATGGTTCCCGCCGGCGTCGCGGGTAAGACAGTCGAGGAACTGGCCTCGTGCATGGATGCCGGTGACATCATCATCGACGGCGGCAACAGCTACTACCGCGACGATATCCTCAGGGCGAAAGCGTTGCAGGCCGTAGGCGTACATTACGTCGATTGCGGCACCAGCGGCGGCGTGTTCGGCGAGGAACGCGGTTTCTGCCTGATGATCGGCGGGGAAGACCGGATCGTAAAACACCTGGACCCGATCTTCAGGAGCATTGCACCCGGTGTCGAGTCGGCGGAACGCACACCGGGAAAAAAGGATAGACCCGGCCCTGCGGAACATGGATATCTGCATTGCGGCCCGACCGGTGCGGGCCACTTCGTCAAGATGGTCCACAACGGTATCGAGTATGGTCTGATGGCGGCCTATGCCGAGGGGATGAACATATTGCACAACGCCAATGCCGGTAATCGCACGCGGGAAAGCGATGCCGAGACCACGCCGATGCGCGACCCGGAGTATTACCAATATGATCTGGACCTGCCGCAGATCGCGGAAGTCTGGCGGCGCGGCAGCGTGGTGTCGTCATGGCTGCTTGACCTGACCGCGGCGGCGCTGGCTGAGGATGCAGATTTGAGCGGATTCTCGGGCAGGGTGTCGGATTCGGGAGAGGGACGCTGGACGGCATTGGCTGCCATCGACGAAGGCGTGCCGGCTCCGGTCATCAGTGCGGCACTATTCGGGCGCTTTGCGTCGCGCGGAGATGCCGGTTATGCCGACAGGCTGTTGTCCGCGATGCGCAAGGAGTTCGGCGGACATGACGAGAAAAAGAAATGAACGCCGGGACGGGCAAAGTGCATAGCCGCTCGACGTCAGCCGATGCGCTGGTGATCTTCGGTGTGACCGGCGACCTCGCTCACAAGATGATCTTTCCCGCGCTCTATGCAATGGTCAAAAGCGGTGCTCTCAAGGTGCCGGTGATCGGTGTTGCATCTTCGAAGTGGAGCCTGGCCCAACTGCGCAAACACGCGAAAGACAGTATCAGGCAAGCCGGCAGGATCGATGACAAGGACGCACTCGACCATCTTCTTTCGCTGCTCCGTTATGTGGACGGTAATTACAACGACTCGGCTACATTCACTGCGCTCAAACAGGCTTTGGGCGAGGCCAAACGCCCGGCACATTATCTTGCCATTCCCCCGTCGCTGTTCGCCACGGTGATCAAAAGCCTCGGCGCCGCCGGCTTGGCCGATCAGGCGCGCGTCATCGTCGAAAAGCCGTTTGGACGCGACCTGGCTTCGGCACGGGCGCTCAATAAAGTCGCGCTGTCGGTGTTCGAGGAGGACTCGATCTTCCGCATCGATCACTATCTCGGCAAGGAGGCGATCATGAATATCCTCTATTTCCGTTTCGCCAATTCCTTCCTTGAACCGATCTGGAACCGCAACTGCGTGGCCAGCGTGCAGATCACGCTCGCCGAAGATTTCGGCGTGAACGGCCGCGGTGTATTTTACGAGAGTGCCGGTTGCCTGCGCGACGTTGTCCAGAATCATTTATTCCAGATCGTCGCGCTGTTGGCGATGGAACCCCCGGCCTACCAGGGTTATGGGGCCGTGCACAGCGAGAAAGCCAAGGTGTTCCAGGCCATGCGCCCCGTGCAGCCGGACGACGTGGTGTGCGGCCAGTACGCCGGCTACCGCAAGGAGCCCGGTGTGGCGAAGGACTCCGACGTCGAGACTTTCTGCGCGATGCGCCTGTTCATTGATTCGTGGCGCTGGGAAGGCGTGCCGTGGTATCTGCGCTCCGGCAAATGCCTGGCTAACACCGCGGCCGAGGTTCTGGTGGAGCTGAAGCCGCCACCGCAAAGATTGTTCGATGATTCGGCACCGGTGGACGGGCGCGCCAATTATCTGCGCTTCCGGCTCTCTCCCAACACCGCCGTTGCCCTCGCTGCACGGGTCAAACGTGCAGGCAAAGAATTCGTCGGCGACCAGCGCGAACTCTATCTGCTGGATGAACAGTCGGGAGTTGAGTCGCCCTACCAGCGGCTGTTGAGCGATGCCATCGCCGGCAACGGTGCGCTGTTCAGCCGCGAGGACGCGGTCGAGGCGGCATGGGTAGTGGTCGATCCCGTGCTTGACAACCCGCGCCCTGTTTACCCCTACAAGCCGGGCAGCTGGGGCCCGAAACAGGCCGATGCGCTGATTGCGGCAGACGGACGTTGGCATAACCCGATACTGGTGAAGGAGAAAAAATGAAAGCCACACAACAACTGCACGACATCGGCCAGAGTCTCTGGCTCGACAACATCACGCGCGAGCTGCTGACCAGCGGAACACTGGCCCGCTATATCAGCGAGCTGTCAGTGACGGGACTCACCTCCAATCCCACGATCTTTGATCATGCCATTCAAAAAGGTGGTTTTTACGATGATGCGATCCGCGAAAAAGCGCTCGCGGGCAAGTCGGGCGAGGAGTTGTTCTTCGAGCTTGCGCTGGAAGACTTGACCCGGGCCGCCGACCTTTTTCGTCCGGTTCACGATGCCACCGGCGGTGTCGATGGCTGGGTCTCGCTGGAGGTATCGCCTTTGCTCGCCGACGACACCGCCGCAACGATCAAGGCGGCTGCCCAGCTTCATGCGCGTGCGCAACGCCCCAATCTTTTCATCAAGATTCCGGGAACGCGCGCGGGTATTCCGGCGATTGAGGAGTCGGTCTTTGCCGGCGTGCCGGTGAACGTCACGCTGCTGTTCTCCCGCGAGCACTACATCGCGGCTGCCGAAGCATACATGCGCGGCATCGAACGGCGCATCGCCGCCGGACTGGATCCGAAAGTCGGTTCCGTGGCTTCGCTGTTTGTCAGCCGCTGGGATGTGGCCGTCAAGGACAAGGCTCAGGGTGAGTTTCGCAACAACCGTCTGGGCATCGCCATCGCAATGCGCACCTACACAGCCTACCGTGACCTGCTGGCATCAAAGCGCTGGCAGAAACTGGCCGCTTCCGGTGCACAGCCGCAACGCCTGCTGTGGGCCAGCACTGGCACCAAGGATCCGGCAGCCTTGGACACCCTTTACATTGAAGGTCTCGCTGCGCCGGATACGGTCAATACCATCCCCGAAAAGACACTGCTCGCTTTCGCCGGGCACGGCAAAGTAAAGAACGT
>DIYV01000086.1 GCA_002429165.1 Gallionella sp. UBA6045
CTTGGTTAGCGATGATGCGAATACTAAGACGTTGCTTCGATTATTTCCACCCCCAACTGACCGGTGGAGCGGCGACACGGATAAACGGCAGGAATGCGGTGATAGCCGCGCGCGGTTCGTGCACGTAACCTGTTGTGCAGACAAACAGCAAGACCCCGTTGCCGGGGTCTTGTCATGTCTATGCTATGGGCGGATTACTGGATCTTGCGGATGGTCAAATTGGCTGTATCGACGATATATAGATTTGCTCCGTCGGTGGTGATGCCGTAAGGGTTTCTAAACTGTGCAGCGGTCGCCGTCCCGTCTTTATAACCTAGACTGGTTCCGGCAATTGTCGTTTTTACTGGGGTTCCCGCCGGCGTCGCAATCTTGAGGATGGTGCCATTCCCGCTGTTCGTGACATAAAGATTCGCGCCATCGGTCGTGATTCCTTGAGTTCCATTCAAACCGCTCAGGTTTAGGTTGTTCACAACCTGTGCGCTCGTTATCTGGCTGACTCCACTGGCTCCGGTGACATACAAGTCGGTATCCCCGCTGTTGTAAGTGATGCCTTGGGGTGAAGTAACCGCCGCGTATGGGTTCGGTGATAACGTAACCCCCGTCATGT
The DNA here is from genome assembly GCA_002429165.1 of Gallionella sp. UBA6045. Taxonomy (GTDB): domain Bacteria; phylum Pseudomonadota; class Gammaproteobacteria; order Burkholderiales; family Gallionellaceae; genus Gallionella. The sequence goes on from DIYV01000086.1 coordinate 608, forward strand.
CTAGCTTCACGATCTGGTCTTTGAGGGTGTCCGCAACATACAAAGACAATCCGTCCGTGGTGATCGCCGCCGGGAGGCTAAATCCGCTGGCAATTGTGGTCACCGCTCCGTTGGAGATGGCGATCTTGCGAATCGTGCCGCTCTTGGTATCCGCAACATAGAGAAACGTCCCGTCGGTGGTGATGCCTTGGGGGGCGTTAAATGACGCACTGGTCCCCGGACCCGAAGGTGCGTTTGCAACGCCCGAAGCGCCGTTAATAGACCCCGCCAGCGTGGTTACCGCTCCGTTGGAGATGGCGATTTCACGGATGACATTGTTGCCGGCATCGGCGACGTACAGATTTAACCCGTCGGTGGCGACATTCGCAGGCAAGTCGAATCGCGCATCTACACCGGTCGAAGAGTCAACATACCCCGGAAAAGGATAAGCCCCGGCCATTGTGCTCACCGTGCTTGTTCCGCTGAGAGTTAGGGTGGTACCCTGGATACTGCCTCCCACATCAGTGCACGCAGCCCCTGTTTGCTTACTGACTGTGTTGGATTTCGAGCTAACTCCAGCGGAATTGGTCGCCTGAACCTGGTAATTATAATATGTGTTCGCTCGCAGTCCCGCATCGGTATAGGAGGTGTTGGTTACAGTCGTTGTTGTGACTGCTGATGCACCCGAAGCGGCGTGGTATACGTTATAACCGGTAGCGCCTGCCACGGTGTTCCAGTTGAGATTGATGGCGCTGCATCCAGTACTGGCGGTTACGCCTGCGGGTATAGACGGCGCGGCCAGGGGCGTCGTCGTACCGCCCCCACCACCCCCGCCGCCGCATGAAGCCAGCGTGAGCAATATTACCGGTGTCAGGTACAGCAGGCCGTGCATGAGTTTTGTCGGGCTGATACGCATTCGGGTCACCTCGTTGGTGGTTGCGGGTTTACGTGTTCGCTGCAGGTCGGGGTCAGCCGGCGCGGCAAAATTTCAGGCGCAGGATACCGCAACTTAGGCGGGCGATTCAAATATTTTGCGCGACCGGTTATTCCACCCGATAAACGGTCAGGACAGGCATGCGCATGCCGCACCGGTAACCGCTGCGAATACGCCCTTTTCAGGTATGGGACTCAAATAGCCGTGGAGGGCAAAGCTGAAAAGCGGTAAAATCCGCGTTCTGAAAAATTCATAAAATCCGGGGAGCAAAAAATGAGCAAGAGTCTGGTTCAATTCATCATCGAGGAACAGCGCGCCCTGCCGGGCAAGGCCAGCGGCGATTTCACCGGGCTGATCAGCGATGTCATCATCGCCTGCAAGCAGATCGCGCACGACGTCAACAAGGGGGCCTTGATCGGCGTGCTGGGCAGCGCGGGCAGCGAGAACGTGCAGGGTGAGACGCAGAAGAAACTGGACATCATCACCAACGAGGTGTTCATCAAGTCCACCGAGTGGGGCGGCCATCTGGCGGCGATGGCTTCCGAGGAAATGGACGATGTCTATCCGATTCCGAAGCAGTATCCAAAGGGCAAATACCTGCTGGTGTTCGATCCGCTGGACGGCTCGTCCAACATCGACGTGAACATTTCGGTCGGCACGATCTTTTCGATCCTGCGTGCACCCGCGGGTGTTGAGAACCCGAACGCAGCCGATTTTCTGCAGCCCGGCACCACCCAGGTCTGCGCGGGCTACGCATTGTACGGTCCGGCAACCATGCTGGTGATCACCACCGGCCACGGCGTGAACGGTTTCACGCTGGACGGCGACATCGGCGAATTCATCCTCAGCCACCCGAACATGACGATACCCGCGGACACGCTGGAATTCGCGATCAACGCATCGAACGAGCGCCACTGGGAAAAGCCGGTGCAGCGTTATGTCGACGAATGCGTGGCGGGCAAGACCGGACCGCGCGGCATCAATTTCAATATGCGCTGGGTGGCCTCGATGGTGGCTGAAGTGCATCGCATCCTGGTGCGCGGCGGGGTGTTCATGTATCCCAAGGACACCAAGGATCCGAGCAAGGCCGGCAAGCTGCGTTTGCTGTACGAAGCCAATCCGATGTCGTTCATCGTCGAACAGGCGGGCGGCGTGTCTTCCACCGGATACGAGCGCATCATGGATATCAAGCCTTCCGGCCTGCACCAGCGCGTGCCGGTGATCCTCGGTTCGAAGAACGAAGTCGACCGCATCGTGCGTTATCACAAGGAGGCGTAACAATATGGGCAAGCCGTTAGTCTCCATTGTGATGGGCAGCGCCAACGATTGGGAGGTGATGCAGCAGGCCGCACAGCAGTTGAAGGATTTCGGTATCGCCTACGATGCGCGGGTGATTTCCGCGCACCGTTCACCCGACCTGCTGTTCGACTACATCAGGGACATGACAGACCGGGGCGTGCGCTGCTTCATCGCCGGGGCGGGCGCCGCGGCGCATCTGGCCGGGGTGGTCGCGGGCAAGACCACGCTGCCGGTGCTGGGCGTGCCGATGCCGTCGAAATATCTGCAGGGCATGGATTCGCTGTTGTCCACCGTGCAAATGCCCAAGGGCATCCCGGTGGCGACCTTCGCCATCGGCGAAGCGGGTGCCGCCAATGCGGGATTGTTCGCGGTGGCCATGCTGGCGCTGAATGACGCAGAACTGGCAAAGCGTTTGCAGGCATTCCGCAAGCAGCAGGCGGAAAAAATCAAGGCGACCACCTTGCCGGCGTTGTAACGAGAGACAAGAATTATGAGTGTAGTCGAATCGCAACCCGGTGTACCCAGGAATGCACGAAAAAACAAATGGATCGTGGCAGGCCTGCTGGTATTGCTGGTGGCGATCGTGGTGCTGAACCTGCCGCGCGGCTTCAGCGATGACCTGTCGCTCATCGGCAAGGGCAAGGCCGCCGTGGTGCTGGTGCGCGACAAGAACGCCGTGGAAAGCATGGATTTGATGAATCTGCTGGACAGCATACGCGGTCAATATGCCGGACGGGTGGAGTTTCTGCTGACCGATTACGACACGCCGGAAGGCCGCGCGTTCATCGCCGCCAACAATGCCGCGCCGATAACCCTGGTGTTGTTCGACGCCGGCGGCAAGCAGGTAAAAGTCCTGGCTGCGCCGCAAACCGCCGCGAACCTGCAGCAGGAAATCGCGGCCATCCCAAAAATGACATCCGCAAAAACTTCCGGCAGGGCACCATTATGAGCACACCAATGCAGCAATCGAATATCAAAAGTTTGCCTTTTTTGCATCGCGGCAAGGTGCGCGATATTTATGCGGTGGGGGACGACAAGCTGCTGGTGGTGCAGACGGACCGCCTGTCCGCGTTCGACGTGATTTTGCCCAACCCGATCCCGGGCAAGGGCGAAGTGCTCACCGCGATGTCGAACTTCTGGCTGAACAAACTGCAACACCTCATTCCGAATCATCTGACCGGCATCGATCCGGAGTCGGTGGTCAACACCGATGCGGACCGCGCGCAGGTGCGCGGACGCGCCTTCGTGGCGAAAAAACTCAAGCCGTTGCCGATCGAGGCGATCGTGCGCGGTTACCTGGCCGGTTCCGGCTGGAAGGATTACCAGAAGACCGGAAAAGTTTGCGGCATTGCCCTGCCTGCCGGGCTGCGCGAAGCGGAAAAGTTGCCGGAACCATTGTTCACACCGTCCACCAAGGCGGCAGTCGGCGATCACGACGAAAACATTTCATTCGCGCAAACGGTCGAGTTGCTCGGCGAGGCGCGCGCCAAAGAGGTGCGCGACGCGACGCTGGCGCTTTATGTCGAGGCGGCGAATTATGCAGCGACCAAAGGCATCATCATCGCCGATACCAAGTTCGAGTTCGGCGTGGACGAGGCGGGCAAGATGTACCTGATCGATGAGGCGCTGACACCGGATTCCTCGCGTTTCTGGCCCGCCGACGAATACCGTGTGGGCAGTAATCCGCCCAGTTTCGACAAGCAGTTCGTGCGCGACTGGCTGGAATCTTCGGGCTGGAACAAAAAGGCACCCGCGCCGGACATCCCCGGGGAGGTCCTGAAGAAAACCGCTGACAAGTATCGCGAGGTTCTGGTCAGACTGACGAGCGCATGAGTTCTCCGGAAAAACTCATCGAGGGATTCAAGCGCTTCCGCGCACACTCGTTCGAGGATGACGATGCGCAGTTTCACGATCTCGTGCAGTTTGGCCAGACGCCCTCGACGCTGGTGGTGGGCTGTTGCGATTCGCGTGTCGATCCGGCACTGATACTCGATTGCGCGCCGGGCGATCTGTTTGTGATCCGCAACGTCGCCAATCTTGTCCCGCCCGCGGAAAATCAGGGCCATTATCACGGCACCAGTGCGGCACTTGAATTTGGCGTGCGCATTCTGGCGGTGCAGCACATCATCGTGCTGGGACATGCGCACTGCGGCGGGATCCACGCGCTGCTGGAGGGCGGCGTGGCCAGGGAAGATACCTTTATCTCCGAATGGATGAAAATTGCCGATGCCGCACGCGAGCAGATCGAGCAGGAGCATGCCGGGGCCGGCAGCGAGGTGCGCCACCGCGCCTGCGAACAGCAGGCGATACTGGTGTCCCTGAATAACCTGATGACTTTTTCCTGGATACGCGAGCGGGTCGAACAAGGCAGTCTCGCATTGCACGGCTGGTATTTTGATATCGAGCGCGGAGAATTGCTGGGCTATGACGCAACTGCACGCCGGTTTGAAACGCTGTAGGAAATCCTGAAGTTTCGCCAGGGCCGCATCCGCGGCCTATTTTTTCCCGGTCAATTCAATGTAGCGCGCCTTGTCGGCATCGAAGCGTGCTTCCAGTGCCGCTTTTTCGGCCTGGGGAATTGCCGCTTCCTGTTGCAATTTAGTCAGACGGTCCTGGGCATCCTGCAAATCCTGTTGCAGCGAGGCAGGGATTTTTCTGTTGGCCTTGGCCAGGTTGTCCGCTTCAGTTTGCAGGGAAAGCAGGTTGTCGTTAGCTGCCTTGATGGAGGCGTTGACGGCATTGATGCGGGCGTCAATCTGTTGCACGTTGCGCATGCGTGCCAGATCGATTTCGTCCGCGCTGTTATAAATGTTTATCAGGGTCTTGTCATGGCGTTCCCGTTCAAGCGCGGCCTCGGCTTCTTCGCGCTTTTTCGCGTCTTCCAGATTCTTGGCACGGCGCCTTTCCGGGGTCATCACCTCTTCACTTCTGATCACGCGTCCTTCATTGTTCAATACCTGGTGATCCCTGTCGGCGTATTCGGGAGGAATGGTTTCGCCGTAGTGTGTGGTGCCGTTGTCGTCCACCCATTTGTACAGCGTTGCCATGGCAGGGAAACTGAGGGTGAGTCCGGCGACAAGTGCAGCGAGTAATTTAAACTTGGCCATTGTTTACTCCATAACGATCTCGATAAGTTTGAACGGCGGCAAGATTGTGCTCCATTCCACCCTCGGCCCGCAAATAGCCGAGCAAATCATCCAGTGTGGCGATGGATATTACCGGAATATCATAGTTGCGTCGCACTTCCTGCACGGCAGAAAGTTCGCTTTGACCCCGTTCCATGCGATCCAGTGCGATTACCACCCCGCACGGTTGCGCGCCGGCTGCACGGATCAGTGCTATGGATTCGCGCACTGAAGTGCCGGCAGAGATCACGTCATCGAGGATCAGCACCCGTCCCTGCAGCTTTGCGCCCACCGTCGTGCCGCCTTCGCCGTGGTCCTTGGCTTCCTTGCGATTGTAGCAAAACGGCACGTTGCTACCCTGCTCGGCCATCGCAATTGCGGTTCCCGCAGCCAGCGGGATGCCCTTGTAGGCCGGGCCGAACAGCATGTCGAAGGGGACTTCGGAAGCCTGGATCGCCTGCGCATAAAACTGCGACAGGTTTCTTAACGAGTCACCGTCGTTGAACAATCCGGCATTGAAGAAATACGGCGACAAACGTCCCGCTTTGGTTTGAAACTCGCCAAAGCACAGCACGTTTTTTTGTACGGCAAAGCGGATGAAGTCTTGTCTGAAATTGGGCATGTTGAATGCAACGGGTTGGCCAGTGATGCACATTATAATGTTACACACGATAACTACAGAAAATTTTAATGCGCATTATTTCAGTGAACTTGAACGGCATTCGTTCCGCCGCCGGCAAAGGCTTCTACGAATGGCTCGCCCAGCAGGATGCCGACATCGTTTGCCTGCAGGAACTCAAGGCGCAGGCACCGGACATGACCGCCCAGATGCTCGCGCCACATGGCTTTCACGGCTACTTCCATTATGCGGAAAAAAAGGGTTACAGCGGTGTCGGCATCTATAGCCGCGAACGGCCGCAGCGTGTCACACAGGGTTTGGGTATCGCCGAGTTCGATGCCGAGGGGCGGTATATTTGCGCGGATTTTGCCGGTTTCAGCGTGGTGTCGGTATATCTGCCGTCGGGCTCCAGCGGCGAGGAACGCCAGGCGGTCAAGTTCAAGTTCATGGAAGCTTTCATGCCTCACCTCCGCGAGTTGCGTGCCAGCGGTCGCGAGGTGGTGATCTGCGGCGACTGGAATATCGCCCACCGGGAAATCGATCTGAAGAACTGGCGTGGGAATAAAAAGAATTCCGGATTCCTGCCAGAAGAACGCGCCTGGCTGACGGAGTTATTCGATGAAGTCGGCTTTGCCGACGTGTTCCGCCGTGTTCATCCGGAACTGGAAGCTTATACCTGGTGGTCGAATCGTGGCCAGGCGTGGGCCAAGAATGTCGGTTGGCGCATCGATTACCAGATTGCTACGCCCGGCATTGCCGCGCAAGCCGAGTCAGCAAGCATTTACAAAGCGCAACGTTTTTCGGACCACGCGCCGCTGATCATCGACTATCGGGACTAGCTCTGTTCGACTAACTTTGCTCCCAGGGCAGTCCTGCCGCCCGCCAACCACCAATCGTATTGCGGTGCTTGCCGGTGTCCATCTCGCCTTCGAAACCTTCCAGCATGTTGTAGCAGTCGGCGTAACCGGCCTGGGTTGCGGCAATCGCGGCGTAATGCGAGCGCACTCCGCTGCGGCAAATGAATATCACCAGTGCTTCCTTGTCGACTTGCTGTTCCAGTTGGGCGATGAAATGCGGGTTGCGGTTCATCCCCGGATAGCTCGCCCATTCGATCAATGTGGCATCCGGTACCTTTCCGACCCAATCCAGTTCAGCGCGACTGCGCACATCCACCAATCTTGCGCCCGGTGCGGACTGCTGTATTTGGTAGGCCTCGTCCGGATAAAGCGCGCCTTCATAGGGCAGATTCAATTCTTCGGCACGTTGCTGCGCGGCTTGCAGAATGGCGGTGATTTTTCCCATGTCGGTTCTTTCTGCCCAAGCAAATATGACTTGGTTAATAGAAATGATATGCTGTGCATTATAGAAGCATACCTGCATAACCGAAATGAATAATCACACCGATCCGCATCAATCCGACAGCCAAATCGGGGCTTTTGAACCGGTGAATCCGGAACGTTTTGCCGCCGCGCAAAAAAGCACCTGGGTCAGTATAGCCATCAATGTGCTGTTGACCTCCTTGCAGATGGTGGGCGGTTTTTTTGCGCACTCGCAAGCCTTGATGGCGGATGGCCTGCACTCCCTGTCGGATCTGCTTTCGGATGTGCTGGTGCTGTTTGCCAATCGGCACGGCAACCGGCATGCAGATGCAGAACACCCTTACGGTCATGCGCGGATAGAAACCGCGGCGACGCTTATTCTCGGGACATTTCTCGCG
>DIYV01000085.1:0-1224 GCA_002429165.1 Gallionella sp. UBA6045
GCTACGATCGAAGTAAATCCATCCCGTTTCTCGAGCCAATCAATCAGGAAATTCGCCGCCGATTTGTGATCGGAGGCAACGAAATCGAGACCGGGCTGCGGCTTTCCATCCGGGCCGTGAAACGTCAGATTCGTCCCGCTCAGGCCGATGCGGTCAACTTTTCCATAAAGTCTTCGCTGCAGCGGTTCATCAACCCGATACAACGCGAACTTGATGCTCGATGAGCCGCCGTTGATGGTCAGGATGCGAGGCAAATCAGTTTTCATGGGTCGCAACTTTCATAGGGCATAATTTTCATGAGCTGCGGACTTTCATTTCGACGAAATGCTCCTGGCGGTCGTCCACCAGGGGTACCGTTTTCGCGGCAAGTTCGTTTCCATCGAGCCTGAGTTGATTCGCCTCTTCCGTATCAGCATCGAGCCGGGTAATGGTGATGTGATAAACGGTTTGCCGGAAGCGGTAGTGGATCTTGTAGCTTGTCCAACTTTTCGGCATACGCGGGGTCAGCCGCAGCTGATCTCCCTCCAGGTTCACACCCAGCAGGGTTTCGATGAGCAGGCGATACATCCAGCCGGCTGATCCCGTATACCAGGTCCAGCCGCCCCGGCCCGTGTGCGGCGCGACAGCATAGACATCCGCCGCGACGACATACGGCTCGACTTTGTAGACGGCGATTTGTTCGGGCGTCCCGCCGTGATGGATGGGATTGAGCAGCGAGAATAATTCCCATGCGTGGTCGTTTTCACCCATCAGGGCAAAAGCCATGGCGGTCCAGATTGCGCCGTGGGTGTATTGGCCGCCGTTCTCGCGCACACCCGGAATATAACCCTTGATGTAACCGGGATCGAGCGCAGATTTGTCGAACGGCGGATCGAACAATTGAATCAGCCCGGCCTCGCGCCGAACCAGACGCTGATCCACGGATTGCATCGCCTGGCGCGAGCGGGACGAATCACCCGCACCGCTGATCACCGACCAGCTCTGCGGCAGGGAATCGATCTGGCATTCCGGATTGGTGCTGGAGCCCAGCGGTTCACCGTTGTCGAACCAGGCGCGGCGATACCATGCGCCGTCCCAGGCGTGTTGCTCGATGTTCTGTTGCAGTTTCCGAGCCTGGGTGACGCAACGGTCGGCAAAGACGATGTCCAGCCGCGTGCGTGCCAGTCCGGCAAACTTCATGAGCACGTCGTAAAGGAAGAAAGCCAGCCACACACTTTCGCCGCG
>DIYV01000085.1:1316-2540 GCA_002429165.1 Gallionella sp. UBA6045
CGGCCTTCAAGGAAGGGAATCGCTTCGTCGAGCACGCCGGTATCGGCGACACACTTTACATAACGGCATGTCACGAACGGCAACCACAGATAGTCGTCTGAAAAATGCGTGCGCACGCCCCGACCCGCCGGTGGATGCCACCAGTGTTGCACGTCGCCTTCGCGGAATTGATGCGTGGCAGCGCGCAGCAGATGCTCGCGGGTGAGGGCCGGTTCGGCATGCACCAGCGCCATCACGTCCTGCAACTGGTCGCGGAAGCCGTAGGCCCCGCCGGATTGGTAAAACCCCGTTCGTCCCCACAATCGGCAGCTCAGGGTCTGATACAACAGCCAGCCGTTCGCCATTACATTCACGGCGGGATCGGGCGTATCAACGTTCACCGCTCCCAGAGTTCGATTCCAATAGTCCCAGACGCCTTCGAGTGCAACGCGGCTGGCATCCGCCAGGCGAAAGCGCCGGATCAGGCTCTGCACCTCGGTCTGGTTGCGGCCGACGCCGAGGCGGAAACTCGTTTCCCGCTCCTGTCCATCCGCCAGGTCGAAGGCGACTTGCATCGCGCCGCACGGATCCAGCCCGGCGCCGGCTTTTCCGGAAAGACGTGTGCGCTTCATAGCTGCCGGCTGGGACAGGTTGCCGTTTCTGCCGATGAACTCTTTGCGGTCTCCGGTGAGCGTGCGTGTTGCATCGTTCACGTCAATGAACGCGATGCGCCCGGTGTAGTCGGTGTTGTAATGATTGCGCGCCAGCAAGGCGCCGGTCTTGAGGTCCACTTCGGTTTGCACGTGCAGCAGATTTTTATGCCGCGAGTCGCCCAATACCCATTCGCAGTATCCGGTGACCGACAGGCGGCGCGGATACCCCGACACGTTGCGCAATTTCAACACCGATAATTTCACCGGGGCATCCATCGCCACATACACCCACAACTCGGAGGCGATGCCGTTTTCGGTATGTTCGAATACGCTGTAGCCAAAGCCGTGGCGAATGACATACGGTGTTCTGCCGCGAGCGGGAGAAGGCGTGGGCGACCAGAAATGTCCGGTCTGCTCATCGCGTATGTAAATCGCCTCCCCTGTGGTGTCTTCAACAGGATCGTTGTTCCAGGGCGTCAGCCTGAATTCATGGGCATTCTCAACCCAGGTGTAAGCCGCTCCGCTCTCGGAAATAACCGTCCCAAAATAGGGATTGGCCAGCACATTGACCCAGGGTGCCGGCGTCATTTGA
>DIYV01000085.1:2848-5229 GCA_002429165.1 Gallionella sp. UBA6045
TTCTGAAAAATCAATTCGCGTTGCGGGAGCGGCACGGACAAACCGGCAGAACCGGAGCGGGTGGTCTTCAGCACCGGAATCAATGGCTCCAGAACACCGCGATGTTCCACCTGCTCCGCCAAAGTTCCCTTCTCATCGTCCAGAACTATGCGTGCCGCAGATTGCAGCAGCACGAGATCGTCGCCGGGAATTTGTTCGAGGCGGCGGACAAAGATGCCGCCGGGCTTGTCCAGCATTTGCGCTTCAATTCCGGACGAAATCAGACTGGTGATCATATCGTGCAGGGATTGGCGGTAAACCGAAACGTCTTCGTTCAATATAACCAGTTCGACCGTCAGCCCTTTCATGCGCCAGTATGAGTGCGCCTTGATCAATTGCCGAACCAGCTCGATCTTCTCCGTGTCGCTGATGCGCAGCAGTACCAGCGGCGCGTCGCCTGAAATTCCGTAACCCCACAGACCGTTTTGCCCGCGCCGGTTGTTGCGCAACACGACCGGGCTGGCACGACGGGCGGGGTCGGCATAAATCAGCGCGCCGGCCAGTCTGGCATAGAGTTGAGCTTCCGCTACCGAGGCATTGAGGAGATGCAGCGTCACCTGGCTGTGGGTCCACGCCAGATCGAAAACCCGGTCAGTCATGCGTGCGCTTTGGTATTTTTCCACCTGCGCCAGCGCGTCTTCCCGGCTTTCCGTTACGCCCAGCACCAGGTCGACGATGACGGTTTCATGCGGACGCAAAGAGACCGTGCGCCGCAGCGAAATAATGGGATCGAGCACGGAACCGACGGTGTTGGACAAAGGCGAAACGCTCTGCATCGCGGCCGGGTTGGCCAGGCTTCCGCCGCGCCCGACAAACCGGGAGCGATCCGTCTCGCAGGAGAGGGTTTCCTGTTCGACGCCCTGTTCACCCCCTCGCCCCAGCATCAGATGCAGCAACCACGGCGGTTTTTCCTCGTGCGAGCGGGCACGGCGGGTGCAAAGTATGGCAGAAGATTTTTGCGCAAACTCGGTTTGCACAAAGAGATTGCTGAACGCCGGATGCGCCTCGTCCGTGGCTGGCGTTGCGAGCACCACTTCCGCATAACTGGTCAGTTCGATGTCGCGCGCCACGGTTGAGCGATTGGTGATCGTGATGCGCCGCAACTCCACATCGTCTTCCGGCGACACGCTGATCTCGGTGTGGACTTCGAGCCCCGCATGGCGTTGCCGGAATTCCGCACGAGACTGCGTGAAAATGGCTTCATAGCCTTTGGTCGCGCGCAGGGTGGGTTGATACGCCGTGGACCAGAATTCCCCCGTCGCCACATCGCGCAGATAAACAAACGTTCCCCAGCAGTCGCGCGTGGCATCTTCGCGCCAGCGGGTGACCGCCAGATCGCGCCAGCGGCTGTAGCCGCCGCCGGCGCTGCTGATGACCACATGGTAACGGCCATTGGACAACAGGTGGACTTCCGGCGCTGCCGGGGTGGGATGCTTGAGTACACGCATGACAGCTTCGTTGTTTCCGGTTGGCTCCTGTGATTTCTCCAATTTCAAATCTTCGGCAAACACGCTCGCGACGGTTATGGGCACACGTTCCTGCAATAGCAAGTCTGCCGCCTTGAGCAGGGGACAGGCTATGAAGCGCCGTTGCATGGGATAGTTCCGCAACAGATTGTCCAGCGCCAGCAGGCTGATGCCTTGGTGGTGCGCCATGAAGGACAGGACAGTGGCGCTGGTTTCGTCCGGTGGCAAACGCGCCGGGGTGTAATCCACTGCCTCATAAAAACCGTAGGCGCCTGCGCGTCCCTCGCTCTCCAGCCGTTGCAGGTTTTCACAGGCTTGCTGCGGTGCAAGCATCAGCGCCAATGCGCTGGCGTAGGGTGAGATCACCAGATCCTCGGCCAATCCCCGTTGCAAACCAAGGCCCGGCACGCCGAAGGCGCGGTATTGATAGTTCAGATGAACGTCGATCCGGTTGTAGCCAGATTCGGAAATGCCCCAGGGTACGCCGCGCGTGTTCCCATACTCGATCTGTTGCCGCACCGCAGCCTTGCAGCTGTGATCCAGCAAGGTGTTCTCATAGTTTGGCATGACCAGCAGCGGCATCAGATATTCGAACATCGAGCCGCTCCACGAAACCAGGATAGGCTCGCCCCGCGAAGCGATAAGCAATCGGCTCATGGAAAACCAGTGATCCTGCGGAACCTGCCCCAGGGCGATGGCGACATAACTGCACAAGCGCGCCTCCGAAGCCAGCAGGTCATAGAAGCTGGCGTCACAGCGGCTTTCGGCGACGTTGAACCCGATGGAAAACAATTCCCTCGCCGGGTCGAACAGAAACGTAAAGTCCATCGCGGCCAGTTCGTCGCTTTGTTTGGCCAAGGCTTCCAATGCAAGCAG